>CAZJEK010000010.1:39848-40452 GCA_964545005.1 uncultured Pirellulaceae bacterium | reverse complement strand
CGGAAAGTGACATATCGCCACCAACCGTTGAAAGTCCGGAACACCAGAAAGGCCACCAACTGCAGGCCGACCAAGACCGGTAGTCCACGCAGCAGCCCTTGCAGGTGCAATTCGGGAATGGCGAAATCGAACCGCAGCAGGTAGGCCATCACCAGTGCTGTCGAAAAAACAGCGACATGGATCAGGAACAACAGCGGCACACGAATGGCCAGCAGCCAGTCGGGTAGTTTGGCGTTGGTAGACAAGTTCACGATTTACACCCAAAAAAACGAGGCAAGATGATTCTCAGTGGAGGGCAATCTGGGCTGGGATTCAGCGCAGACTCCGTCCCCCTGGGTGACAGGGCACTTGTTGAAGACAGGAAGTGGAAGTTGTGGTTTCCGGTGCAGGAGGGTGGAAGTCGCACCGGATTGATGGGGAGACAACCCAGTGCGCAGTATAGCCACGGGTTGAAATGCTTCAATTGTTAATCAATCAAGAATTGTGATTCGTTCTCCAGTCGTGCTAGGCGATATTATCGGCAAACGTGCCAGTTAGCCTTTGGTGTGTTTTGGTAGGGGGGGTGGTAAGGGTATTGATAGGTGGTTAGCGGGGGTGGGTGGGG
>CAZJEK010000010.1:0-39838 GCA_964545005.1 uncultured Pirellulaceae bacterium | reverse complement strand
AGGGCGGCTTTTCGCCCTCGCGCTTCATGCCGTCGCGCATCAGCAACGTGAACGCGCCGGCCGCGAAGGGGAGAGGACGGGGAGTAAGGGGCACGAGGAAAAACCACAGAGAGCACAAAGGACACCGAGGTGGGAATGGCACGGAGCTGGGAAGGACTGTGAGGGTGTTACGGAATGATGGCAGGCGGAGTTCGCTGGGATATCCAATCAATGGAGTAAGGTTTTGGGGCAGGGACAGACGGGGCGGCAACAAGGGTGGCATCTATAAGAGGGTGAGATAGACACTCTCCCTCGGGAGAGTCGGCCGAGTCGGCCTATCAGGGCCGGAGAGGGGATTCGTAAACCCTCCCTTCGCTGTGTGTGGCTCGACCCTCCCGCGAGCGGCAGGGTGTGAGTCGCTCGGGCGATCGGCCCGAGTCCGCAAGGTTTTCGCCAGGCTTACGGATTGCGTTTCGTTCACGGCGTTGCGTTCACGGCCGAATCGGCCATGCTACCAATTCTTGCGGCGCGAAAGACTGGCAAGTTGGTGAAGGGGTTCCAATTGGGATGATAGCGTTTGGGTTATTTTCGAGCCCTGGTAAAAGTTTTCACTACCATCGGCGCCCACGTTTTCTAAAATAAAGTTCCTCGTTGATTGTAGGCAACGGTGTGCCGGTCGCGTTTAACCATGGGGGACCGATCACGGTTGGATTCGGGTGACCACCCAACTCCTCCAGACTTTGGCTCCATTCAACCACGCGATAGGGAACTTGAAACTCCCACCCAGCATCCATTGCTTACATCGAGGGCTGTGAAGTAGCTTGGGCCATTGGCCCGAGTTGGCAAGGCTTTCGCTCAACGTCAATTTTCACCCGCAATCACGGCCGAATCGGCCATGCTACGAAAATTTCGTGGAGCGAAAGACGACAATCTGCAACTTGACCTAAGACACAGCCCTTAAACCAAGACTTAAACCCGTGTGCACTTCCATCACATTACCGGTTCAGGTCTGCCACCACTAACAGGTTCAGTTCACCAGGAATTGGACCTGAATTGATGTTTTGGTCGAAGGAGTGGCCGGAGCCTTGTTTTCAATCGAGCATGCCATCGTCTGCCGGAAACTTTCACCACTCCGACAAACTTGGCTGGCCACTTCCACAAGTAAATTGCATCCATGACTGTTCTTCCTCCGCAATCGGCACCTTCTTCCAGTGATCATCGCGTCCCCACCGGACTGCAACCGATGGGCACCCCTCCGATTATGTCTCGACCGGGCGGCGTCCCCGGCCAACCGATGGCCGGCATGCCCCAAGGGCTGGATATCTGGGGGATTCTCCAGCGACGCAAATACCTGGTGGCGTTGTTTTGTCTGGCCGGAGCTGTGCTGGGTTACTTTTATTTCACCAGAGCGCCGGAAGTCTATTCCTCAGAAACTCGACTGATGGTCACGACGCAAGCACCACCGGTAATCGTCGATGGAAACCTGAAAGTCGAAAGCCAGTCGATGGCCAAGCACGCCAGCTTGATCTCCAGTGAAATGGTGTTGGCTCAAGCGGCTACCAATGGCAACTTCAGCAGTATGAAAACCTTTCAAGGCGTGTCCTACCCCGCTGACAGACTCTTGGAGATGCTTCGCGTGAATACCGGCGAAGACGAAACAGTCACCATTACCTGCGATGGCCCAGAGCCTGAGGAGTTGCCCCGAATCCTTAACCAGATCGTGGAAACCTACCAGTCGGTGATCAAGGAAGACTCCCAATCCTTCGGCGAAAAAACGATGGGTTTGATCGAACAATTGGCCGACCAGTTGAGTTCGGAAAAGGACGACGCCGAAATTGATCGGCAGGAGCTATGGGTGCAACTGGGCATCGAAGAAACCGACGGCGAAGGCCATGCGATTAATCCTTTTGCGCGGCAATTGACGCAACTGCAAACTCAGATTGACGAAGCCCAACTCAAATTGGCTGAGCTTGAGGAGCGGGGGGAATTGCTGAAAAAGAACCTGGCCAAGGACGAGGAAGGCAATCCCGATCCGGCCCGGTTGAAGATCGCCGCCCTGGAAGCCAGCGAGTACCTGAAACTCAGCCGTTCGAAATTTGATGAAGCTGGCCCGGGAGGCGATTTCAGCCAGGAACTGGAAGCCCGCAGCCGCGTCCAGAAACAGATCTGGGATGCCGAAAACAAAGTCCAACAACTGGGGCTGGAACGAGCCACAATGATGAGGACCTTGGGTTCGGGTAACCCGAAAATCGCCACCATTGATCAACAGATCAGCTTCTACAACAACCAGCGGTCGACGCTGGAAGCCGAATTGGAACAGATCAACAACGAGCTCAAGCAGCAAATGCAGGGCGGCGAAAAGCCGACCGAAAACGATGCCATCGCCAGCTTGAGTGAATTGCGTGACCAGGAAAATCGCGAATGGATTCGGCTGTACCAGATCAAACTGGAACAGGAGCACGAGACACTGCTTTCGAGCCTGGAACAGTTGGAGAAGAAACAGGACGAGATTTCCCGTAGGGCCCAAGGGATCAACACGGGGATCGCCAGACTGAACCAACTGGACACCGAGATTCGCGAAAAGCGGGAAGCCGTCGACACCATCCTGGGCAAGTTGTCGGAGATGAATATCTTGAACAACAACTACACGATGACCACCGTTCGCAAACTGGATGACCCCAGGATGGGAGCACAAATTGCTCCCAGTTTGCCGAAACTGGTCGGGATGGGTGTGGCCCTGGGTTTCCTGGCGGGCCTGGGACTGTCGATCTTGATTGACCAGGGCGAATTGTCGTTCCACAGCCCGAACGAGATTTTTGAAAAACTGCACCTGCCGGTCGTTGGTCGGATTCCGCGAATCAACGTCAAAGCGATCGAACCGGAAATGGGGCACGCGTCGTTGGTGGTCGCTCATAAGCCCGCCGCGACGGCTTCGGAAGCGTTTCGCGATATTCGAACCGCGATGTTCTTCCGCAGTAACCTGGAAGATATCAAAACCATTTTGCTGACCAGTCCTTCGCCGGGTGACGGCAAGTCCACGACGATCGGGAACCTGGCGATTTCAATTGCCCAGGCTGGCAAGAAAGTGGTGCTGGTCGATGCCGACTTCCGTCGTCCTCGCGTGCATCGCTATTTCGATCAGGAGCTGGAACCCGGCTTGCTGAACGTGTTGTCCGGTGAAATGAAGCTGAAGGAAGCGATCCAGAAGGCGAAATTGCAAAAGAACTTGTACCTTGTTCCTTCCGGCGGCCGACCGGGGAATCCGGGTGAGCTGGTAACCTCGGAAGCGTTCCGGAATGTGATTGAGGCGCTACGAGAGAAATTTGAATACGTGCTGATTGACTCACCGCCCGTGTTGCCAGTTTCGGATCCAGCGACGATCGCCAGTATTGTCGACGGGGTGTATTTGGTGACGCGGATCCGAAAAGGGGTCAAGTTGACCGCGACCAAGGCCAAAGAAACGCTCGATCGCGTTGGGGCCAATTGGATGGGCGTGATCGTCAATGGGCTCGATGAGAACCCGCATTACAGCGAGTACGGTTATCAGTACGGCGGGTATTCGTATTATGGTGGGCTGTACGGACGGTATTACGACAGCACGCACAAGGTTTACCGGGATAACGTGACCGGTGATGAAACTTGATGCGGCGAAGGTTTTTGGCGGGGGCGGGATCTCGAAGGGCCGACACAGAGTTTACTGAAACAAACAGAAGGCGTTGCCGAGGCCAATATCGGGCGCCCCGACAATTCAATTGGCGCCCAAACAGGCATTGGTGTCATTCTGTCGGCCCTCCGGGCCTGGTTATTTAAATCGCCTGAAAACCGGGGGTTAACACCCCCGGCAATGGCTCTGCCGGCCCTCCGGGCCTAATCGATTGGCAGAGCTAGATTCGCGTGAGCAAGTGGACGCTCGAAATTGTGCACCCGACTATGCACATTCGCGTTGAGATCAATTGTTTCATTTTGAGGCACGGTTTTTTCGCTGTCGCCCCTACCGGGGCTATCTGCTTTAACCAGAACCCCATCCCACGGGTGACGCCGTGGGCTAATCGCTGCCGCCACTCCGTGGCTATCTGTTTTAACCGGAACCCCATCCCACGGCTTGCGCCGTGGGCTAATCGCTGTCGCCATTCCGTGGCTATCCGAGCTACAATTCATGCAATGAACATTTACTGTATCCATTGCGGTGAGTCGTTCTCGATTACTCGAGAACAGCTGGGCAAGCGGGGGAAGTGCCCGCATTGCCGGGGTACGGTCGTCATGCCGAAGTCGCGTTTGCAATACGGGTACCGCGAACGACAAATCAAACCGCCCAGCCGATTGCTGGAAAACGGTCTCTCGGGACTGAGCGCCGTGATCGTGCACCTGCTGCTGCTGAGCCTGCTGGCGATGATTCCGTGGGGTGAATTCTCCACCGGCGAAGGCGGGGAAGGGGACCAGATCATGATCGGTCAGCTGGCCAAACAGCAACTGGTCGACTCGCCCGTTGAACAGCTGCAACCGGTTGAGTTCGAAAACCCGCACGCCGCCGACACTGACCAGGTGCTTCGCGAACAATGGCTCAACCCGGCTTCTCTGGCCGCGGAATCAACGTCCGATATCGAGTTCAACATTGGTGCCATCAGCGGTGGGGCGCGGCAGTCGTTTGAAATCCAATCCAGCAACAGCAGTTCCGTCCTGGCCGGCGGTGCCGAGTCGTTCGGCAAACTGGTGTCACAGCTGAAGAAAGATGGACTCGATATTGTCATCGTGTTCGATAGCACCGGCAGCATGCAGGGCGAGATCGATGAAGTGAAAGCCCGGATCCAGCGAATTGGCGATACGTTGACACGGTTGATTCCCAAGACCCGAATCGGGATTTGCACTTACCGCGACCAGGGCGATGAATACGTGGTCAAAGGGTTGCCGTTGACCGACAACGTCAGTTCCGTGGTAGTCTACCTGGAAGGAATCAACGCTGCCGGTGGCGGGAACGAACCGGAAGCTGTCGACGAAGGATTACGTTGGGCGATGGAACGCAATCGGTTCCGCAAGTCGGCTCGGAAAGTGATCCTGTTGTTTGGCGATGCGCCGCCGCATGTGGGTCGTCGAGTCGAATGTCAGCGGTTGGCGGCAGACTTTCGCAATCGCCAGCGAGGCATCGTCAGCACCGTTACCTGTCGCAGTGAAACTCGGCTGGATGCGTTTACTGACATTGCCCAGTTGGGCGGTGGCGAAGCGTTCTTGACTCGCAATGAGCGGCAGATCATGGAGCAGCTGTTGGTGCTGGTGTTCGGCTCGCAGCATCGCAGCAAAGTGCTGGAAGCGTTTGATATGTTACGCGAGTAGTAGCTTGGGCCAGTGGCCCGAGTCGTGAGACAGTAGCTTGGGCCAGTGGCCCGAGCCCGTGAGGCAGTAGCTTGGGCCAGTGGCCCGAGTCCGTGAGGCAGTAGCTTGGGCCAGTGGCCCGAGCCCGTGAGAGTTTCCCGCAAACCTTGGTATCCTTCAGCGCTCACGGCCGAATCGGCCATGCTACGTAGCTTGGGCCAGTGGCCCGAGTCCGAAAGAGTTTCCCGCAAATCTTGGTTTCCTTCAGCGCTCACGGCCGAATCGGCCATGCTACGTAGCTTGGGCCAGTGGCCCGAGTCCGCAAGAGTTTCCCGCAAATCTTGGTATCCTTCTGCGCTCACGGCCGAATCGGCCATGCTACTCAATTGCTAGCAAACTCTGCGAATATTCGCACGGCCCATTGACAACAAAACAACACCAATACACATTCAGCCATTATGTTTTTTTAAACACTACTGCTAACCATCTGCTCAAATGTTCAATCTCGATGCGCCCCCTGGATTTAACGGCCTTCATCCAGACAAAGCAGTCAAAGTCTACACTCGCAATCTGCCTCACTGGCGGCAAGAAGGAGCAACCTATTTCGTCACATTTGCACTTGCTGACGCTTTACCAAGACAAAAAAGAGAATTGCTTCTTTCGATGCGACAAAACTGGTTATTACAACACCCCGAAAAACCAACGAAGGAGCAGTGGCTAACTTACGCCCGGAAGGTTTTTCGATGTGTTGAAAAATGGATGGATGCCGGCTATGGCCGTTGCTGGTTGGGGAAGGAAATTCATGCGATCGAACTTCACAATAATCTCCTTCACTTTCACAATCAGCGATACCAAATAGGTTGCTTTGTTGTCATGGCTAATCACTGCCATGTAGTCATACGACCTGAATCAGAATTCAAGCTGGAACAGTTGATTGGTTCAATTAAAAGTGTGACATCAAAATCGATCAGTCAACACGAGGGTACCGGAGGCGGTTCGTTGTGGCAGCAAGAGTCTTATGATCGAATCATTCGAGACGAAGAACATCTTTACCGAGTAGTTCAGTACATCGGAGCCAACCCGAGAAAGGCCGGAACCCCCAAGCCTTGCTGGCACCGGTGGATCAATCCAGAGTGGGACACCTGCGGATGGCGGTTCCGAGACGCCGATTGAGAAGGAAGAGTCGGGGTGTCGATCAATCGCTGCGTTCACGGCCGAATCGGCCATGCTACGTAGCTTGGGCCAGTGGCCCGAGTCCGTGAGGCAGTAGCTTGGGCCATTGGCCCGAGTCGTGAGGCAGTAGCTTGGGCCAGTGGCCCGAGTCCGTGAGAGTTTCCCGCAAACCTGGGTATCCTTCAGCGTTCACGGCCGAATCGGCCATGCTACTTTTCGTTGCGTTCACGGCCGAATCGGCCATGCTACTTTCGTTGCGCTTACGGCCGAATCGGCCATGCTACAGACCCCCGCCTACTTGCGATCAATAAACTTGGCGATCGATTCGCTCAGCTTCTTGATTTGTTCGGGGTCGGCGTGGCGGGGAAGATCGCTGTTGAATTCGTCATCGCCCAGTTGCATCGTGGGGGCCGATTCGCGCGCCTCGGTCGGTATCGATGGTCGACGTGCCGATTGGGGTTCGGCTGGCGGCGATTTTTCCTGGTGCGAAATTGGCGACAAGATCTCTTCGCTTTCAAATGCCAGCGCCAAGTCGGAAAACGTTAACGGCCGAGGCGACGGTCGGCCATCGCTGCTGGCTGACGGCGTACCGATCGGCTGGCTGGGCATCCGCTGGGCGGTCGCCGTGGGAGGGTTCGATGACCCGTCGGCAGACGTTCCCGAAGCCTTGACCGGTGAATGCTGAGCCGGTTGGACAGGCACTGCTTCGGCCACCGGTTTGGGTGGCGCTGCGGGACTAACAGGTTTGGCTGGCGGGTTCGATTGAGGTCGATTCAGAAACACGTTCGTCGTCGGAACCGGCTGATCGGTCGAGGCTGGAGTTGCTGGTGGCGTAGTCGGTCGGTCCGGAGAGGCTTGCACAAACGATTCGGCGTTTTCAGCGGATCGGAGCAGATCGATCGGTCGAGCTTTCGGTTTTTCGTCCAGCCGTTTTGCTACTAGCCCCGGACTGTCGGATGTTGACGGTTTTGGTTGGTCAGGTCGGTGGCTAGCGCCAAAGCCGCTGGATGCTTGCTGTTCATGTTCGTCCAGCCGGTTGGGCGCTAGCCCCGGACTGTCGGAAGTTGACGGTTCTGGTTGGTCAGGTCGGTGGCCAGCGCCAATCCCGCTGGACGCCGCTTCGTTCGACTTGATCCATTCGGTAATCGTTCGCGGGTGTTTTGACGTCGCTGGTTGGGCCGTTTGACCTGCCGGCTCGGTTGCCGGTTCGCGATGCTCGGGGGTACCGGAAAAATCGGCGCCGGTTGATCGGTTGGCCTGGGGCAACGCTTTCTCTTCCAACGTCTGTCGCAGCTCGGGGGTGTCGTCCAGCTGCGCGGCAACTTGCATCGCCTTGGCGGCTTGCTGCATTGCGGCTGCGGCGTCGCGAATGGCCGCGGCCGTTGGCTGTGACGGCGATACCGACGGTTGCGCGACGCGAGGCGATTGATCCCCGCGGGTCTCAGCAGCAGGCGGCGTCGCTTCCGCATAGGTCGGCGAAGCGGAAGCTGTCGCCGTTACCGAACGTGCCGCATTCGATGTCGGCGAAACCCGACCGCTGGCTGGTGCCCGCGACGCATCGGAAACCGGTCGAGTCGGCATGGGAGGGGCGATCAGCATTACCAGCCCCAGCCCGAAGATCAGCCCACCGAGTCCGCCGGCGGCAGCGATCGCTTTCTTGCCCAGCCCGTCGGGGCGGCTGGAGACTTGCGGTTCATCGACCAGCGTCATCAAGCCTACGGTGCGGGCAGCTTCGGCCAGTGACTGGATTTTCGTCAACGCCGTCTGGGCTTCGTTGGCGGCTTCGGTCAACTCCTGCACCTGAACCGTCAATCTTAAATGCTTGGCGCGGCTCTTGCCCAACTCGACCAGCTGTCCTTTCAGAGTCGCGATCTCATCGTCCAGTTGTTCCATTCGTTGGCGGCGGCGAGCGATACTGTTTTGCAGCCCCGCCATTTCCCCTTTAAGCGACTGGAAAATCTGAGCCTCCATCTGATCGACCGCACGGCGGGCAGCTTGCACTTCGGCATGCGAGTCTCGTTTGCCGCCGGACACGGTTGCCAGCTGAGACTGCAGGCGAACGAGTTCGGTTTTCATCGTCGCCAACCCAGGACTTTGATTCAACAAGTCGCCGGACAGGTACAGCAGTTGGTCGGGGTTTTCATAAACCTTCAACAGCGCTTTGTGCGTGGATTCGGCCGTTTGAACTTCCGTTTCCAGCGATCGCTTGAGGGCTTTGATTTCGCGGATCTCAAGCTCGACGGGCGATTCACCGGATTGGCTTTCGGTCAGCACACCGATTTCCGATCCCAGCCGCGCGTCCATTTCCTGGAGGGCCTGTTCGGCGATTTGTTGTTGTCGCATGGCGCCGTCACGCGCCTGAATCAATTCGGCCTGCATGCCTTGCAGGCGTAGGCTGCGAACCTGGTTGACTTTGTCGACGATTTCATCGGACAGAGTTTCGATGAATTGACGCGATCGTTCGCGCGTAGTCGCTTGAGTCGTGAGCACGATGACTTCGGTTTTTCCAAATTCAGCGCCGTTGGGTGCGCTGAACGAGATCGAACCTTGCACGTCCTCGATCAGTTCATCGGTAATCCAGTTCGGTCCGGCTGGGTCGCCAGGTCCGGGGCCAAGTTTTTCCAGCGTGTTACGAATGACCTGCGGACGTCGGGAGATTTCCAGGATCGTTTCCTGGGCCGACTTCATTGACTCCTGGGACTCGAACCGGCCGGGTTTGAAGGATTGACCGGTCAAGTCATCGCGAACGATGAAGGATTGGCGAGCCGACCAGGTTTCGGTGCGGAGAAACAGGGCGTAGACGATCGCCAGGGTCAGGCCGACTGCCGCTGGCAGCAACCACCACAACCGGAACTGCCAGAGTGTGGACCGGAGGTAGTCGAGTCGTTGGGAGTCGAAGGTCGGATCCATACCGGAATTGCGATGGGGGAAACGGATAACGGATTATTCGGTTACATCGTTAAAACCCGGTGACAGATTTGGTCGAAGGGCGAGAATCGCCGCGATGCGGCCATCCGCGACCGGTGCTGTCGTTATAAGCGGCAAAGTTTGACAGGGGCAGCCGAAAACTAGACCGCCATTCGATCAGGCCCGGAGGGCTGAAAGAGCCATTGCCGGAGGTGTAAACCCCCGGTTTTCAGGCAAACTGAATGATCAGGCCCGGAGGGTCGACAGAATGACTCAAATGCCTGTTTGGGGGCCAGTTCTAATTTCGAGGCGACCGATGTTTGGCCTGAAAAAGCACCCCTTTTTTGCTTCAGCAAACTCTGTCGGCCCTTCGGGCCTTGCGTTGGGGTAGGTGCTTTACCGGGGGCACCCCCGGCAATGGTTGTGTCGGCCCTCCGGGCCTGGGTGACTTTCGCTATTGCTCTGGCCATTGAGTGAGCGGTGGTTCCCACGGCTGCCAGCCAAACCGCGAAAGTCGCTCTCGCGAAAAGTGGCTTCGGATTTCTGTTCCGGTTTTATTCAAATCAAGTGATCGCGGCATGAAAGAAAATCAAACAGCAGGCCACTCTCGCCGATCTGCGGCTAACTTGGGCAATTCGCCTCCCGCGCTGCGGCATCTTGACGCACCACGCACGGATTGGTTCACGCAGGCACCTGCGACGGCCGAAAAGAACGATTTATAAATCCGGCAGAGGAAAAGCGGGGTTTTCAGATCAAGCCGTTATTTTAAAATCGTGCCGATTTCGATCCTTACGCGCCTGCGACACTTTTGCACATCGAATATTTCGCGGCTTTGATTTACAGTCTGCAATCGAATTCGCGGTCGTCACCATTCCGATTCAGTTTTTCCCGACGCGGTACCTCGGTTCCGACCAGTGTCATTCCAACTCGGCCATAGGTACCTGTACAGGTTTAACCCATGCAAGATTTTCATTTCCCGACCTGGGTCAACAAATTCACTCTCGTGGTGGCGTTGTCCGCCGTTGCGATCGGTGGCTACCTCGCAACCTGCCTGTTTGCAGCGACGCATCCCACGGTGATCAATATTGGGCACCAGCCCAAACAACCGGTTCCGTTCAGCCACAAGGTGCACGCTGGCCAGTTGAAGCTGGATTGTCGCTACTGCCACAACACGGTTGAAAAAGCCGCGCATGCGGCGATCCCGCCAACAGCGACCTGCGGCAACTGCCACGGGGGAAATGCGACCACCCAAGGCGAACGCGACCTGGGCCAGATTCACAAGGCCAGCGAAAACTTGACGGCGGTTCGTGAGAGCCTGGAAACCGGTGACCCGGTGGAATGGATCCGCGTTCATGACCTGCCCGATTTTGTGTATTTCAACCACAGCGTTCACGTCAACAAAGGCGTCAGCTGTGTTTCCTGCCACGGCCGGATTGACCAGATGGATGTGGTCACTCAAGTCGAAACGCTGTCGATGAAATGGTGCCTCGATTGCCACCGCAACCCTGAGCCCAACATCCGCGACCCCGAACTGGTGACTCAACTGGATCTGGTCATCGATGACCCTGAAACCAACGGCAAGGAGTGGGCCGAAAAGTTGAAGGTTGATCCCAAAGTCAATTGTTCAACTTGTCACCGCTAACACTCCCATTCAAGGCCGAATTCGATTCGGTTTGAATCACAAGCAACCGCGAACCATCTTTCCTGGCTGATTGCCTTACCGACATGAATAAACCAAGAATCCAAAACGGTGCTCCCGAATCGCTTGATCTGTTGAACCTGTCCGACCAGGATTCACAAGCGCTCAACGAAGCGATCGATCGCGACTTTGGCGCTGCCTTGGGCGATGAACGAGAAGGGTTCTCGCGCCGTCGCTGGTTGCAGTTGATGGGCGCTTCGCTGGCGCTGGGCGGTATGTCCGGCTGTCGCTACCAGGAAGAAAAGATTGCTCCGTTTGCTTTCCGGCCACAAAACCGCGTTCCTGGCGTGCCGGTCAAGTACGCCACGATGACCGAACTGGGCGGTTACGCTGAACCATTGGTTGGCACCAACTACGACGGCCGTCCGATCAAGCTGGATGGGAATCCCAACCATCCTGAATCCAACGGCGCCGCCACCAAATTCGCCCAAGCCCGGATCCTGGAATTCTACGATCCCGATCGGCTGAAGACCCCACTGTTGGCCACTGACGATCGATTCGAAGAAGCCAGCTTTGAAGATTTCATCGCCGCCTGCAAGTTCGGATCGGACTTGAGCAATACCGCGATCCTGGCCGAACCGTCCTCATCGCCTTCGATGATGCGGTTGCGGGATGAGTTTGTGGGCAAGGGTGGTCAGTGGTTTACGTTCTCGGCCGTCAACGACGACAACTCCCGCGCTGGCACCAAGCAGGCGTTTGGCGAAGTCCTGCGTCCACACTACGACTTGAACTGCGAGGTGATCGTTTCGATCGACGCCGATCCGCTGCTGATGGATGCCGGCAACATCGCCAACGCGATCTCGTTTGCCCAGGGTCGCGACGCCGATCATGGCAAGATGAGCCGTCTGTATGCGATCGAAAGCCAATATTCGACCACCGGTTCCGCTGCCGACCATCGTCTGGCGGTTCGCAGTGGTGACATCGCCGGCTTCGTTGGTGCTCTGTTGGCTGCCGTCACCCAGTCGGACAACCCGGCACCGAACAAGGACATGCCTTATCGCGAACGAGTATTCGCCGCCCTGGTCGACGATTTGACCAAGGCCGACAACAAGGGCAAGTCGGTCGTGATGGTCGGCGAAAACCAACCCGCTGAAGTCCACGCTGCCGTACACCACATCAACCAGGTGCTGGGTAATGTCGGCCAGACGGTTACCTACACCAAGGTCACCGATCCTGACCGGCCGTCGTCGCTGGAAGCATTGCAGTCCTTTGCCGACGGTGTCAAGGCTGGCAACATCAAGAACGTCGTGATCATGGGTGGCAACCCGGTTTACGATTGCTCGGGTGTGATTGACCTGGCTGACCTGATCAAGCAAGCCGCCGTTTCGGCTCACATCAGTTACTACAAAAACGAAACGTCGATGGCCTGCCAGTGGGTCTCGGCCGTGGCCCATCCGCTGGAATCCTGGAAAGACGGGCTGACCTATCAAGGTTCGGTGCTGGTTGGCCAGCCGTTGATCAATCCGTTGTTTGGCGGCAAGTCGGAACTGGAAACCCTGGCGGCACTGCTGGGGATGGAAGAAACTTCCGGCCAAAAGATCGTTCAGCAAACATTGGGTTTGAATCAGCAGGCTTGGGCCAAGGCTGTTGAGAACGGGTTTGTCGCCGATTCGACCGGCGACCAGGCGACTCCCGGTGAAAGCTCGGCACCTGAGCTCGCAGCGACCGATGCCTGGAAAGCGGCGGACTGGGACGGCAGCAGTTTTGAGTTGGTGTTTAAGCCCTGTGCCAAAGTCTACGACGGCCGGTTTGCCAATAACGCCTGGTTGCAGGAGTTGCCTGACTTCTTCACCAAGATTTCCTGGGACAATGTCGCTCAGATCAGCCCCGCGACCGCCGAAGCCCTGGGTGTGACTCAGCGGGGTATGGGGGCCAAATCCAAAGCCACACTAATCAACATTACTGTGGGTGAAGATACTTGCACCGTTCCAGTCGCGATTCAACCTGGCCAGGCCGACGGTTCGATTGGACTGACGATCGGTTACGGCCGCTTGATGGCCGGTCGCGTCGGTGGCGATGAGGGTAAGAACGTCGATCCCGTCGGACACGATGTGGTGCCGCTGCGGAAGCCCGATCAGTGGTCGGTGCGGTCGATCGCCAAGTCCGAAATCGACGCTTCGGGTTCCAACTACATGCTGGCCGTGGTGCAGGAGCCCTGGGCAATCGATGAGGTCGGTCGCAACGAGATTCAGGCTCGGATGTTCCGCGACTACAGCAAGAACGAAACCGATCGCAGCGCGTTGATCCGCGAAGGAACATTTGAAAGCTATCAGGAATTCCTTGAGCATCATCCCGAACAAGATCACGCCGAGGAAGGCGAAAACGCGTCTGTTTCTCGAGGTTCGGTATTCGCCGCGTCTTATGAAACCGGGCCTCAAGGCCAATTGCCCGTGATTACACCGGTCAGCTTCACGCGGCAGGACGACGAGACCAGTGGCGATGATCACGAGGAAGGCCACGATGACCATGACCACGGCCATGAGGAAGATCCACAGTGGCCCGAAGCGTTCACCTCGCATCACAAGTTGTTCGATCTGACGCCGGGGGTTCGTGAGACTTACAAAGCCAGCGATCCGTCCTACCGCAACATGTGGGGGATGGCGATCGACTTGAACAAGTGCATTGGCTGTAACTCCTGCGTGATCGCTTGCCAGTCGGAAAACAACATTCCAGTAGTTGGTAAAGCTGAAGTCTGGCGAGGCCGCGAGCTGCACTGGATTCGCATCGACCGCTATTACGGTCGCAACTTGTACACCGATGACGCACCCGATGATGAATACCAGATGGTGCACCAGCCGGTGACCTGTCACCACTGCGAAAACGCACCTTGCGAAACCGTTTGCCCGGTTGCGGCGACGGTACACAGCAGTGAGGGTTTGAACGACATGGTTTACAACCGCTGCATTGGTACCCGTTATTGCGGTAACAACTGTCCGTATAAAGTCCGTCGCTTCAACTACTTGAACTACAGCGATGCGGTCACGTTCCTGAAGTATCCCGGAGCCGACAAACTGGATCCGGCCGATCTGCAGCAACAAAACTTGATGATGAATCCCGACGTCACCATTCGCAGCCGCGGGGTGATGGAAAAATGCACCTTCTGCGTGCAGCGGATTCAAAAAGCCAAAATCGAATACAAGAACCAGGAACGCAACTTCATCGGCCAGGAACGGAACGAGGAAGTCGTTGTCAAAACGGCTTGCCAGGAAGCATGCCCGACGACCGCGATCGAGTTTGGTGACTTGAACGCGGACAACAAAGTCAGCAAGGCTCATAAAAATTACCGTGCCTACTTCATGCTGAAGGATTTGAACAATCGACCACGGCTGAAGTACCTGGCTCGCGTTCGCAACCCGCATCCGGTGTTGATCGACCAGGACGACCGTGATTCCATGCCAGCCCACGGTGGCGGGCACGGTGAAGACCATGCTGCGGACCATTCCGAGTCAGCGGCAGCCAATAGCGACCATTAAGCAGACATTGGCTGGCGTCGATGTTGATCGGCGACAGTCCAACCCATACGAAAAAAATCGATTCGATTTAACGAGATAACGACAAATGGCGAGCGTTAATCCATCACTGGACAACACTTACGACGATCCCGCAAAGCGGTCGCCCCTGATTCTGGGTGGACTGGATTACAGCGGTGTCACCGATGATGTCTGCAAGATCTGGGAAGCTGAAAAACAGCCCAAGGTCTGGTACCTGGTTCTGGCCGTCGCCATTTCGCTGTTGGCGGTGTTGGGCGGATGCCTGGGGCACCTGTTCATGAAGGGAACCGGGGTCTGGGGTAACAACAACCCGGCTTACTGGGGCTGGCCGATTGTGAACTTTGTGTTCTGGGTCGGGATTGGCCACGCGGGAACGCTGATTTCCGCGATCCTGTTCCTGTTCCGGCAGAACTGGCGCACGAGTATTAACCGGGCGGCTGAAGCGATGACCATTTTTGCGGTTATCTGTGCCGGTCTGTTCCCCGGCGTTCACATTGGACGCTTGTGGGTGTTCTACTGGTTGTTCCCCGTTCCGACCGAGCACCTGGCGATGTGGCCCAACTTCCGCAGCCCGTTGTTGTGGGACGTGTTTGCGGTTTCGACTTACGCCACCGTTTCGTTGTTGTTCTGGTACATGGGCATGGTGCCCGATATCGCGACTTTCCGCGATCGCAGCAAATCCAGAATCGGCAAACTGGTTTATGGCCTGCTGTCATTGGGTTGGACGGGTTCGGCTCGCAACTGGCACCGCTATGAAGTGGCTTACACGATCCTGGCTGCTCTGGCGACACCGCTGGTGTTGTCGGTGCACACGATCGTTAGTTTTGACTTTGCTGTTTCCCAATTGCCTGGATGGCACACCACGATTTTCCCACCGTACTTTGTCGCCGGTGCGATTTTCTCCGGTTTCGCGATGGTGGTGACACTGCTGGTTCCCGTTCGCAAACTGTATGGGCTGGAGCGGCTGATCACGATCCGCCACCTGGAGAACATGAACAAGATCATCATGGCGACCGGGATGATGGTGGGTACCGCTTACGGGATCGAGTTTTTCATTGCCTGGTATTCGGGCGTGCCGTGGGAAGGGTTTGCGTTTTACAACCGAGCCTTCGGTAACTACTGGTGGGCTTACTGGATCATGGTTTCCTGCAACGTTTTGATACCGCAGTTGTTCTGGATTCCCTGGTGCCGACGGACTCCGTGGTTCATGGTGATCGTCTGCATCTTTGTGAACATCGGAATGTGGTTTGAGCGATTCGTGATTACGATCACCTCGCTGTGTCGCGACTTCCTGCCGTCCAGCTGGGCTTACTTCCATCCGACCTGGGTTGACCTGTTGATGTTGATCGGCAGTTTTGGATTGTTCTTCACGCTGTTCACTCTGTTCTGTCGCTTCCTGCCGGTCATTGCGATGGCGGAGGTCAAGGGCGTGATGCCACACGGAGACGACCATCACTAAGGGTTGGCCGGCTGCGGTTGCGACTGCGGCCCGTCCGCTTGGAGATTGAAAACAACGATCGACCATCGATCATAAAAAGCGATCACAACTATGGCTGAAGAAAATACAAACTCGGAAGATTCCCAACTGGTTGGCTTGTTGGCCCAGTTTGACGATCCCGATACGCTGGTTGCCGCCTGCAACAGCGCACGAGAAGCGGGTTATGTCAAAATGGACGCCTACTCGCCGTTTCCTGTGCACGGGATTGATCCGGCAATTGGCATCAAGCGAACGGTTCTGCCGTACGTCGTATTGACCGTCGGCATCCTGGCTTCGGCGGCCGGTTTGGGCCTGCAGTTATTTGCCAACAGTAACTATCTGGACGACTTGAGCCCGTTTCCGGGTTACCCGTTCATGATCGGCGGAAAACCGATGTTCAGTGCACCGGCCAATATTCCGGTGACGTTTGAAATCATCGTGCTCTCGAGTGCCTTTGCGACATTCCTGGGCATGTGGTTCATGAACAAGTTGCCACGGCTTTCCAATCCGCTGCACCGCATCTCCCGCTTCAAACGAGCGACCAACGACAAGTTCTTCCTGTTGATTGAACAGGCCGACTCGAATTTTGAATACGCTGCGACTGAGTCCCAGTTGAATGAATGGGGCGCCGTTGCGATCGAAGAATGTCGCCAGGACCTGACCGACCAGACGCTACCGTCGTGGTTGCGAGTCGCCGGGGTACTGCTGGTGTTCCTGTTGCTGCTGCCGCCGGTGATGATCTTCCGAGCCAAAGGGATGGTCAATCGGCAACCTCGTTTGCATGCGGTGCCGGACATGGACTGGCAAATCAAATTCAAGGCTCAGACCGTTGGTCCGATCACCGAAGATGGCGGTCACCTGTTTGCTGACATGCGGGTGATGCGAGATCCGGTCGCAGGCTCGATCCCGTTCGGTTCGACTCAGGATCGCGATTCGGAATACTTTGAAGGCATCAAGTATGACTGGAATCCCGAAGTGACGCTGGTCACAGCGGGAACGGGTTCGGCTCGGACCAGTACCGCTGGAACGGTTCAGGACCAGGAAGCCGATCCGACGGCCAAGTACGTTTCCGAATTCCCCGTTGAAGTAAACGAGGATTTGCTGAAACGAGGCCAGGAACGATTCAATATTTACTGCACAGCTTGTCACGGCTATGACGGCAATGGCCAGGGGCTGGTGAACAAGCGAGCGATGGCGTTGGCGTTAAGCGGCAAGGCGACCTGGACGACAGCCAAGTCGTTGCATGACCCGATCGTCAAGGATCCTCAACAGAATCCGGTCGGACGTTTGTTTGAAACGATTACTCACGGGCGGAACACGATGGGACCGTACGGGTCTCAGATCACCCCCGAAGATCGCTGGGCCATTGTGGCTTACGTGAAAGCGTTGCAGAAAACCGGCATCCAGCCGGCTGGTGCTGCAGCCAACCAGGAAAACTCGGGTCAAGACGCGGCTGACCAACCCGCCGCGGATGAAGCCACACCGCGTCCCTGATTTGAACCCCAATCCATATATATTGATGCCGGTTCGTCCGGCTTTGGCATTAGCTGAAGATTTCCCATGCATAACACTCGACCTGCCAAAATTACTTCCCCCATCGTGTCACTCGATGGCGGCTACGTCAAAGCGGTTCCGTTGGCGTTGATCATCGGCGCGATCGGAATCGGGGCTGCCCTGGCGCTATCGCTGGGTGACCTGCGGCGGTTCTACCACGCCTATCACACGGCCTACTGTTTTGCGCTGTCGATCGGTTTGGGCTGTTTGTTCTTCGTCACCATCATGCACCTGACCCGGGCTGGTTGGAGTGTGACAGTACGACGGATCGCTGAAATTTACGCGATGTGTCTGCTGCCGATGTTTCTGCTGGGGCTGCCGATCTTGGTGCCGCTGTTGACGGGTTCGGATTTGCTGTTCAGCTGGAATCAGGACGGCTGGTCGCATGCGGGACATGGTGCCGGCGCAATTGAGCCCGGCAATTTGCCACCGCTGGAAGAGTTGAAAGGGGCGTTCCTGAACAGCTCCTTCTTTGCGATCCGGTTCGTGGTGTACTTCTTGATCTGGGGCTTCATGGGGTACTTTTTCCTCAGCAATTCGCTGAAGCAGGATCAGACGGGCGACAAATCATTGACCAGCCGCATGCAAGCGTTTTCGGCCCCGATGATGATTCTGTTTGCCGCCTCGATCGTATTTTCATCCTTTGACCTGGAAATGTCGCTGTCACCGTTGTGGTTCAGCACGATGTTTCCGGTGTACTTCTTCGCCGGTGCTTTTCTGGGTGCTTTGTGCACGATCCTGTTGACCTGCATGTACTTGCAGCGAACAGGCCGAATCACCGACGAAATTACCATCGAACACTATCACGACCTCGGCAAGTTGATGCAGGGCTTCGTGATTTTCTGGGGTTACATCGCGTTTTCTCAGTTCCTGTTGATCTGGTATGCGAACATTCCGGAAGAGACATTCTGGTACGAGCTGCGATTTGAAGACAATGGTTGGCGAACGGCGTCAATTGTGTTGCTGGTCGGTCACCTGTTCATCCCGTTTTTCCTGCTGATGGGTCGCTGGATTCGTCGCAACAAGACGATCCTGACCATTTCGGCCATTTTCATCCTCTGCTTGCACTACCTGGATCATTACTGGCAAGTCATGCCGCAGTATGAGGCTGGCGTATTCCCATTCTCAGGAATGGGAATCATCATCGACCTCGGTTGTCTGGTCGGCATGGTAGCCCTGTTCGTGGCCCTGTTTTGCCTGATCGCTCGCGATAAACCGCTGGTTCCGACGCAGGATCCGCGGTTGGGCGAAGCCTTGAATCACGAAGTTCACTAACACAAAACCATGGGACGGATGGCTGAACGGTTCGCCAATTGAACGATCATCGGCAATTCGCGACAAATTGACCCAAGCCATCCCAACCCCAAACAGATAACATGACTTACACCGACAACGACCGTCGGGAACGAATTATGAGCGCACACGACCAAACAGAAGCCCCCAGTTACGACGACGTCAACACGCCAGTCATTATGCTGGTGGGTGCGATTTCTGCCATCGTCACGCTGTTGATTATCTATTTTGTCCAGGGGTTGGCTTACCACTGGCAAAACAGTTATCTCAGCCCGTTGGATACGCAGCCGACCAGCGTGACGGCGGTCGAAACCATCAATGATCAAAAATTGGCGTTGGAGCAAGCGTCAACGCCGATCGAAACAGCGATGGCCGAGGTTGTGGCTGAGAGTAAGTAGTTCAGATTTCAGATTTCAGATTTCAAATGACCACCCGCATCAAAACCGACATGATCTCGACCGCGGGCGCTGTATGCGCCAGTTGGGTGGTGACGGTCTGGTTGCTGGTAGCGTTGCTGGCATCCTCAGCGGTTGGCCAATCGTTTTCCCAGCCGCTGTCGACTCCGGAATACGAGCGCAACGGTTTGCCGGAGGTCGCTGAGGGAATTGGTGTGGATTCCAAGGAAGGCGACACGATTCCGTTGGAGTTGATTTTCCGCGATTCTGAACAACGGCTGGTCGAGCTGGGCACCTGTTTCGATGGCCAACAGCCGGTCATCCTGTCGTTCAACTATTCGGACTGCCCCAAGTTGTGCAGCGTTCAGTTGCAAAACATGACCCAAACGCTTCGCGAAGTCGCCAAGACATTTAAGGTTGAGGAAGACTTTCAGGTGATTTCGGTCAGCATGGATCCCAACGAACAGTGGACGCGGGCTGCCAAGACCAAAGAAAAGTACGTCGGGATGTATAACCAGCCCGGCACCGAAGACGGATGGCACTTTTTCACCGGCAAGCAGGAAAACATCAAGCAATTGGCTGACGCCTGTGGCTTTCGATACAAGTATGTTCGCGAACAGAAACTGTTCTCGCATCCTCCCGTGTTCATCCTGCTTTCTCCCGAAGGCAAAATTGTGCGGTACATCCACGGACTGAAATACGATGCCGACACGATGGAACAAGCTTTGATCGAGGCCGCTGAAGGAAAAATTGGCTCCCCGATCAATCTGCTCAGCTACGGACTGGGCTGTTACGTTTTTGATGAAACGACTGGCAAATACACCTTCCAGGCGATGACGCTGATGCGTTTGGCCGGTTTCGGCACGGTCGTCTCACTATTGGTTACGTTGGTTCCCTACTGGTTTTTCCGTCGCAAGGCGGATGCTCCGGAAAAGGAAATCGTCGGTTCGGCTCACGGCACCCTTTGAATATTTGTTGGTGACAAAATAGACATGAATTGGCAACTTCCCCTGTTGTTGGCGCAGGATTCCATGGAGGAATTGCGGGCTCGCGTGCAAGCTTCGACGCTTGACGGCACGACCGTTCCCGACAACGTCTTGCAACGTCCCGAAAATCTATCCAACAATCCGTTTGCGACGGAATACTGGTTTCCCGAGCAGGCATCCGGCTTCGCTGCCGATGTGGACTATCTGTTCATGGGAATCTTCTGGATCTCGGCGATCTTTTTCGCTGGGATCGTCGGCACCATGGTCTACTTCTGCCTGAAGTATCGACGCAAGGGAGGCAAGATTGAGCCTCAACCTAGTCCGTCCCACAATACGGCCGTTGAAATCCTGTGGTCGGTACTGCCCAGTATCTTGCTGGTCTGGATGTTTTACGTGGGAGCCGAAGGTTTTTACCAGATGGAATTCCCCCGCGAAGACGCTGAAGAAATCCAGGTCATCGCGTACCAGTTTGGTTGGCAGTTCATTTATCCCGACGGAGATACATCATCGGAGCTGCACCTGGTACAGGACAAACCCGCCATCTTGAGAATGCAATCCAAAGACGTTCTCCACAGCATGTACGTTGCCGCCTTCCGTCAGAAACAGGACGTCGTTCCCGGACGTTACACCTATGCCTACATTGAACCGACGAAAGTCGGTCAGTACCGTTTGTCCTGCAACGAATATTGCGGTGACGGTCACTCGAAGATGAGAACCATGGCCGAGGTTCACGTTTCAGCAGAAGATCGCAAAGCCAACACCGAATGGGTCACCGCCGAGTACACGCCGTGGGAAAACGGCCAACGAACGTATCAGATTCACTGTGCTGGCTGCCACAACGTCAATGGCCAGGCAGCCACCGGTCCGGCACTGAACGAAACCTGGGAACGAACCGCAACGTTTGCCGATGGCAGCAGCCAGGTGGCGGATGCCCAGTACGTGATGGAATCGATTCTCAAGCCATCCGAGAAGATCGTTTCTGGTTATGGAGCTGCTGGTTCAGTTTCCAAAATGAATTCGTTCCAGGGCATCCTGGGTCCTGAAGAAATCAACTACGTCATTGAATACCTCAAGTACCTCAAAGACCCCAGCCTGGTGACGGACGCAAAGGTTGGAGAAATTGAGGAAAACGAATCAGGATCAGCGGAAAACACGGCAGCGTCCGAGTAGTCAGCTGGTACAGTCAAAACAGAGTCCAACGCATCAAGCGAAACCCGCGTGAGACAGGGTAAATTATGGTAGACGCAGCAACCAAGAATAAAATATTTGGAACGCCTGAGACTTCATTTCTGAATGACTCCAAAGGCTTCATGTCCTGGGCATTTACGCTGGACCACAAGCGGATCGGCGTGATGTACCTGGTCGGCGTGACCATCGCCATGTTCCTGGCAGGGATTTTCGCGCTGGTGCTGCGAGCCCACTTGTTCACCTTTGACGGGAACATGCTGACGCCAGCTCAGTACAACCAGATGTTTACGCTGCACGGAGCGGTGATGGTGTTTTCCTTCATCATCCCCAGCGTGCCAGCGGCATTGGGCAACATCGTGTTGCCAATGATGCTGGGGGCCAAAGATGTAGCGTTTCCACGGATGAATCTGATGAGCTTCTATTTGTGGATCATCGGGACCAGTTTCCTGTTGGCCGCGATCCTGTTGGGGGGAGGACTGGATACTGGCTGGACGTTTTATACGCCTTACAGTATTGAAACTCAGACCGGTGTCGTGTTTGCGACGTTCGGGGCCTTCGTATTGGGGTTCAGTTCGATCTTTACCGGATTGAACTTCATCGTCACGATCAACACCATGCGAGCCAAAGGTCAAACCTGGTTCAAACTACCGCTGTTCTTGTGGTCGCTATACGCCACCTCAATCATCCAGGTGCTGGCCACCCCAGTGCTGGGAATCACGTTGCTGTTGCTGATCGCCGAACGTGTGATGCACGTCGGGATTTTCGATCCACGCTACGGTGGTGACCCTGTGTTGTATCAACACTTCTTCTGGTTCTATTCGCACCCGGCGGTGTACATCATGATTCTGCCAGCGATGGGTGTGATCAGCGAACTGATTTCGGTCTACAGCCAAAAACGAATTTTCGGATATGCGTTCATCGCGTTTTCCAGCGTCGCGATCGCGTTGCTGGGCTTCCTGGTCTGGGGGCACCACATGTTCACCAGTGGCCAGTCTGCGGTACTGACGCTGATCTTCAGTGCGATCACATTTACGGTCGCGATCCCATCAGCGGTCAAGGTATTTAATTGGCTGGCAACGCTGTACAAGGGCTCGATCCTGCTGAACACACCAATGTGTTACGCCCTGTCGTTCATCTTCCTGTTCGGGATCGGTGGTTTGACGGGTCTGTTCCTGGGTGCTTTGTCGACCGACATTCACTTGCACGACACCTACTTCGTCGTCGCTCACTTCCACTTTGTGATGGTCGGTGGAACGCTGACGGCTTTGCTTGGAGGTTTGTATCACTGGTGGCCCAAGATTTTCGGTCGGATGTACAACGACTTGCTGGGACGCATTTCCTGCTTCCTGGTGTTCGCCGGCTTCAACCTGACGTTCTTCCCTCAGTTCGTGATGGGAGCCCGCGGGATGCCTCGCCGGTATGCGACCTATGACCCTGAGTACATGATCTTTCACCAGATTTCGACGGTCGGAGCGTTCGTGCTGGGCTTTGGAATCCTGGGAGCGTTCCTGGTACTGGTTTACGCTGCTTTCAAAGGGCCACGTTGTGGAGCCAACCCGTTCCGAGCTGCTTCGCTGGAGTGGCAAACCAGTTCGCCTCCCGATCCGCATAACTTTGCTCACAAACCTGTGTTGAACGATCCTTACGATTTCGATGCACTCGTTTACGACGAAGAATTGGAAACCTATATCTCGCGTGAGTTTGCTGATCCTGCCAAGGTTCCGCCACGCAAGGAACCCATTCATCACTAACTCGAACATTATTCATTCGCTTCAACGCTGTCACCGGCAGCGTTGATTCTGTTGCTCACTGGAAACACAAATGGCAACTGTCGACGCCCATACCGATCACCACGACGATCACCATCATCACGCGGAATTCATCGCGCACCATTTTGACAACGCCGAACAACAGTTCGACTCTGGAAAACTGGGGATCTGGTTGTTCCTGGTCACTGAAGTCTTGTTTTTCAGTGGTCTGTTTGTGGCGTACTTTCTGTACCGCACTAACCACCCGGAAATTTTTGAACAGGCCCACGTGTTCCTGGACAAATATCTGGGTGGCTTGAACACGGTCGTGCTGCTGTTCAGTAGTCTGACGATGGCTTTGGCCGTGCGGGCGGCGCAGTTGGGTCGCAACAAGAACTGCGGAACCTACGTGCTGATCACGATGGTTTGCGCGGCGGTCTTTTTGGGCGTCAAGGCTATCGAGTACAGTCACAAATGGGACATGGGTATCCTGGTCGCCAGTGGTTTTGACCTGACCTATACCCACGCTGAACCGGTCACCGAAATCGGGAAATGGCTGCATGTCTCCGACTACCTGGTTTATCTCAGCGCCTTGCCGGCGTTGTTGCTGGTTGGATTCCTGGGGCTCAGCGGCATTGGATACTTGACCGAACGACGCAACATGGCCAAGTTCATGGTCGGAATGGCGATCATGGTCAGTGGCTATTTTCTGGGCGCGGTCGGCGGTCACGTCTACATGGAAGCCACCAAAGACAAGGAAGCCGACCACGGATCCGAACACGCGTTGCTACTGGATGACCAGCAGCCGCTGCAATTGATGGCGATGACGCAAGAGCAGGAACCTGCTGAAGGCCCCGCGGCTGAGAGCGCTGAAGATCACTCCGCAGGCGATCACTCTGATGGCGAAGGCGATCATTCCGCAACCGAGGGCGAAGGTCATGCGGACCACGAACACGCTCCCATGAAATATGACGATCATCATCCCGACCCGGCCAAGCTGGTTCGTGATGTCGGTATTTTCTTCAGTATTTATTACTGCATGACCGGGTTGCACGCGATTCACATTATCGCTGGCATCATCGCGTTGGCCTGGGTCTATTGGCGCTGCATCCTGGGACACTGGCGCAACGATTACTTCGGTCCGGTGGACTATGTCGGGTTGTACTGGCACTTGGTCGACTTGATCTGGATCTATCTGTTCCCGCTGTTGTACTTGATCGACTGACACCCGCCGCCGAACACTCAGCGGCAAATTTCTGCTGAACCAACTTCCGAAATTTAACTAACTGACATACCAGGTTTCATCGATGTCCGATCACCACGAAGATCTGCCCCGTTACAACCACCCAGCATCAACCAAGTTGTTGTTCGGCGTGTTTATTGCGTTGATCTTGTTAACCGGGTTGACCGTGCTCACGTCGGCGATGTGGGGCACGTTGGGCCTGCCTCACGAAATGGCGTTCCCGGTCGCGATGATCATTGCGACGGCGAAAGGGTTCCTGGTGTGCGCGTTCTTCATGCACATGTGGTGGGACAAGGGATTTAACATTCTGGCTTTCCTGTCCTCGCTGTTGTTCGTGGCTCTGTTTATCGGGTTAACATCACTGGATACCAGTCACTATCAGGATTCGATTGACAGCTTTCCTCGTGACCAGGTCGCTCAACCGCCTCAGTAGCGGTGGCGTGCTGGAAACAGATACTCTCCCTGGGAAGAGTCGGCCTCTCAGGGCCGGAGAGGGGCTTTTAAACCCTCCCCTCGCTGTGGCTCGACCCTCCCGCGAGCGGGAAGGGTGTTGATAGAACTTTCCTCGGAGCCAAAGCCAATTTTTGAAATAGCGGCTATTGGAACGATGCTGCCGCTGAGTCAAGGATGGCACTGCGAGTCGTGTATTCTTGAAACGTCCGTCTCGGTCATGCTGCGATGTTGAAACAAACTGTCACCGCGAGTTCAGCCCGCAAGGAACTGTATCAGGCGAAACTGCTGTTTTATCTGTTCCTGGCTTCCTTGGCGATGTTTTTTGTCGGTAGCCTGATCACCTACCTGGTCGTGCGGGAGCAGGCGTTTCATCCCCACCCAGATGCGCTGCCGGGCACACCGATGACTCAGGGGCCCGATGCGTATCGTGATTTGAGCATCCCGATTTCGTTCTGGATCAGCACCGCGCTGTTACTGGTCGTCAGTTACTGTCTGCAGCAGGCGGTGTGGTCGATTCACCGACAAAAGATCGACAGGTTCCAATACATGCTGCAATGGAGCATGGTGGGCGCGACGATTTTCGTGCTGATTCAGTCGCTCGGCATGTCGACATTGCTGCAAGAGCATTTCACGGTGATCGACGGTTCGAGCAAAGTCTATGGAATGTCGTTCACGCTGGCGTTTATTCATGCGTTGCACGTGATCGGCGGGATGGTGTTTATCGGGTACATCATGTACCAGGCAAATCGAAATCGTTACGACCACGAACGACACTGGGCGGTCGACCACTGTGCGTCGTATTGGCATTTTCTTGACGTGGTCTGGGCCTGCATGCTGGTGACCTTTTTGATTACTGGCTGAATCTAACGCCCAGCGCTGCACTGGACGTATAACCGCAACACCGACGACCGGCCGAACAGGGTTAGCAAAGGTCATCGCTGCGATTCACCAAGGCGTTTTCCGAAACCCTCCCGACAGGTGTGCGCGTTTTGCGCTGCTCTCACGCCCATCCCCCTCCGCCCTTGAAATCCGCGGGCCATTGATGAAGTTGGAGCCGGCATTGGGCGTATGCCGGTGACAATTGTCGTTGCAAGATCCGATCTCGACAGACTTAATACCGTCGTTAGCCATTAACTAGTGCAGCGTCTAACTTAAAAATTGGGGTTGGCGAGTCAATCTTGCTCGAAAAACCAATCGCTAAATGGAAGTGCCAACCCCAAAATCAATACTTGACGCGGCACTAGTTGGCTTGAACAGAGCCCAACTTTTATTGGCGATCAAGCCGACATTCTAAGTGAAATGTTCTGCGATGGTTGGACGACGGCTCACCGCATAGACGCAGAGATTGACCAGATTTGTTCAGAAGGTGCTCGAATCCCTCCGCGGCTCTGCGGTTTTTCTTTGTTGATTCTGTAGTAACGGTGGTTCGGCGATACGTTTTTTAAAAAATATCGCTTTGATAATGTTGGCGACTTAAACGCATTTTCAGCAACATGACCTGGCAAACCAGGAAAAGGAATCCTGGAAAATACTTTCTTTTTTGGCACCCTGCCCTGTCCGTTTTCGCATTGCCTTCCACAAGCCGATTGGGACCCATTCGTTCAGATCGGAAATCGAGTTGATTGGGTGCTCTGGAAGCAATCGCACCTGTTGTTCAAACGGAAGACAGCCATGGAGTTTCTTGACGTACCGCTTTACGACGATGACCTGTTCAAGCTGATTGTCCGGTTTGCCATCGACGTCGGATTTCTGACGTTGATCATCGCGTTTGCCATTTGGCCCAATTATCGCAAGCGAGAGTTTGCCTTTACCGCCGTTTTGTTGAACGTGGTCGTGTTCTTCATCTGCTTCACGATGAAAAAGCTGGAGCTGGATCTGGGGTTGGCGTTGGGCTTGTTCGCCGTGTTCGGGGTGCTGCGGTATCGGACCGAAGCATTGACTGCCAAGCAGATGACTTATCTGTTTGTCGTGATTGGCCTGGCGGTCATCAATTCATTGTCTAACAAGAAAACCAGCTACGCGGAGTTGGCATTTGTCAACGTTGTCATCCTGGCGGTCGCGATCTTCAAGGAGCGTTTTGTTCAGCACCATTTGAACGTCGGCGAACAGGACATCAAAGCCAATGGCTCTTCCGAGCATGTTGGAGAACGTCGGAAAGCGAAATCAAGCGGGCGCAAGCAACAGAAAACGATGGTTGAATACGACCGTCTGGAATGGCTGGGCGACCAGCATCGGGAGTCATTGGTGAATGATCTGATTGGGCGAACCGGATTAAATGTCGCTCGGGTTGATATTAAAACTGTCGACCTTGTCCGGAACAAGGCAATCTTGACGGTCTGGACACCAGTCACGACCGACACATCGAACTGAGGAATAATCATGAAACGATTCAATGCGATTTTAGGGCTGACATTGTTGGCTTGCGCGACATCGATCGCCTGGTCCCAACCGCCGCAGGGGCGAGGTGGACCGGGAGGTTTTGGTTTTGGAGGACCAGGTCCCGGCGGGGCCCGTGAAGATATTAAACTGGTCGAGAAGTTTGACAAGAATGAAGACGGTTGGCTGAATCAAGCCGAACGCGCCCAAGCCAGACAGGAAGCCAAATCCCAAGCTGGTAATCAACGGCGTGGCGGAATGGGACGCCGGCCCGGAGGAGGACCTGGACGCAACAATCGGCCAGCGGCGAAACAGGGAGCCAGCATTAAGCCGGATGACGTTAAGCAATACTCCACTGAAACGTTATACGATCATACCGTCTTGCGAACCCTGTTTTTTGAATTCGAAAACGATGACTGGGAGCAGGAACTGGAAGACTTCCATGGAACCGACGTCGACGTGCCAGCCAAATTGACCGTCGACGGCAAGGTTTACTCGAACGTTGGAGTCCGATTCCGGGGGCAGTCGTCGTATGGGATGGTGCCAACCGGATACAAAAGGTCGTTCAATGTTTCGTTGGACTTGGCTGATCAGGATCAACGGCTGCTGGGCTATAAAACATTGAATCTGCTAAACAGCGCTGGTGATCCTTCATTCATGAGCACCGTGTTGTATTCTCATATCGCCAACCAGTTTCTGCCGGCCCCCAAAGCCAACCATGTCGCAGTCGTCATCAACGGTAGAAGCTGGGGCGTTTACGTTAACGTTCAGCAATTCAACAAAGACTTTATCGCAGAGCACTTTGAAAATACCAAAGGGACACGCTGGAAAGCCGCTGGGAATCCCGGCGCCGATGCGGGGTTGCGATACCTGGGCGACGACCTGGAACCCTACCAACAGCGTTTTGAAATGAAGTCCGGCGATGGCAAAAAAGCCTGGAAATCGCTGGTCGACCTGTGCCAGACTTTGAATGAAACGCCAACCGAAAATCTCAAGTCTGAACTTGCATCGAAGTTGGATATTGACCAGGCCATCAAGTTTCTCGCGCTCGATGTCGCACTGGTTAACAGCGACGGTTATTGGACCAGAGCCAGCGACTACAGTTTGTTCCTTGACAGCGATAAGCAATTTCACATTTTTCCGCACGACATGAACGAGGCTTTCAGCGGCAGTCGTGGACCAGGTGGACCGGGCGGACCAGGCGGACCGCCGCCGCGTGGATTGTTCGGGTTTGGTGGGCCACCTCCGGGAGCACCGGGTGGGCCTCCTGCTGGCGGGCCTCCGGAACGAGATCAGACTGGTCGATCGCCGGGTGATGGTCCGCGCGGACGGTTTCCAGGCCAGCCTGGGCAGTTTGACAATTCGCAACCAGGAGCAGGTGGTCCTCCCCAAGATCAACGTCGTTCTGGCGGCCGCCGCCGCGGTGGTCCAGGTGGTCCAGGTGGTCCAGGTGGCCCAGGTGGCCACGGAAGTGTCACGTTGGATCCACTGGTGGCAATTGATAATCCACGGATGCCGCTACACAGCAAGTTGCTGGCAGTGCCGGAGTTGCAAGAGCAATACCTGGCTACGATCAAGGAGATTGCCCAGCAATCAATGGACTGGGACCAGTTGGAACCTTTCGTTACTGACCAGGTCAAATTGATCGAGCAGGCAGTCGCAACGGATACCCGAAAACTGGACACTACCGAGGCATTCCGGCAGGCGACTTACCTGGGCAAACCGAATGCAGAAAGTACGTCTCTGCGAGCGTTTTTGCAGCAACGAAGGGAGTACTTGTTGCAGGGTAAATCCAAATAATAGCGGGTTGGGTGTCGAGTGTAACTGGAATGGGCCAGTGGCACGAGTCGAAAAGGTTTTCGCCCGACCTCTAAAGAAAAAACCGCAGAGGCGCAGAGTACGGGGAGTTTGCAGACGTTTAGCGGGATCTTGCTCGTCCTCAGCGAACCCTGCGTCTCTGCGGTTAGCTCTTTACGTTGCCGAAGGGCGAACCAGATTTGGGTTGCGGTGTCTGGTTTGTTAAAATGCTAATCAGGCGTATCACTTGAGCGCCGTTGGCTTTCGTAGCAGTCCTGTCATCCGCGACTCGATTCGCGATTTGATGAATTCCATTTCAAAACTGAGGCGACAGATCGCCTATCAAGCTGCCGTGTTGATGTATCAACGGCAGGAGTCTGAATATTACCGCGCCAAAATGAAGGCTGCCAAACGGGTCTGCCAGGGTTGGGTGAAGCCCAAAGACTTGCCAAGCAATGCTGAAATTCGCGACGAGATCCAGAATCTGGCTCGGATTTTTGAAGGCGAAACTCGTTCCAGCAATCTGCGTGAAATGCGAATCGAGGCATTGCGAGTCATGCAGATCCTTGAAAAATATCGGCCTCGTCTGATCGGCAGCGTTTTGACGGGGCACATCCGAGCCGGTTCGGATATCGATCTGCATCTGTTTTCAGACTCGGTCGAGGCGGTGACCGGAGAACTGGACTTTCACGGCTTTGTTTATCAAACCGAGACCAAACGTATCGTGAAGCAGGGGGAACGCCAAGTCTATCGGCACGTGCATGTGGAAGATCGGTTTCCAATTGAATTAACCATTTATCCGATCGCTCAACATCGTCATGTTTTTAAAAGCTCGATCACCGGGAAGCCAATCGAACGCGCTTCGATCGCTCAATTGAAGACGATACTGGCGGCGGAGTATCCCGATCTTGATCTGGAACACGCGGTTGCCAGCGCTGCTGAACAAGTCGACCGTTTCCAGTTGTATTATTCGCTGCTGTTACCCCTCGAAAACGTCAAGCAGAATCCGGCGTTTCATCCCGAGGGCGACGCGTTGTATCACAGCCTGCAGGTTTTTGATTTGGCCTGCGATCGGTTGCCCTACGACGAGGAATTCCTGTTGGCGGCACTGTTGCACGACGTTGGCAAAGGAATTGATCGATACGACCATGTCGGTTCAGGCTTGGAAGCGCTAAACGGGTTTATCACTTCGCGAACGGCCTGGTTGATTGAGCACCATATGGAAGCGCACAAGTTGTTCGATCGAACGATCGGGGCTCGGGCTAAAAAGCGGTTACAGCAACACGAAAGCTATGACGAACTGGTTTTGCTGGGCGAATGCGATCGCGGGGGACGGGAACCAGGGGTTGCCTGCACAGAACTGGAAGACGCTCTGGACTATCTTCGCGACCTGTCGCGAGATTGCAGTTGGTAGTTAGTGCTTTGTGACTTCTTCTAAACTATAGGGTTGGCACTGAACGCAAACCCTGAGAACAGGAATGATGTGGAAATTGCCAACCCTAATCTTAAGGTGTGACAAAGCGCTAGCTTTCCAGCGCTTTGCGTTCCAACCCGCGATAGTTGGGTCCGACCAGGTTCTTGATCAACCCGATCTTCTCCAGGCCCTTCAAGGTCAGGTAAGTGATGTCCAATTCCCACCAGCGATGACCATGCCGCGCCGAACGGGGGTCGGCATGGTGATTGTTATGCCAGCCCTCGCCATTGGTCAGCAATGCAAACAGCCAATTGTTGCGGCTGTCTTCGCGTGTTTCATAATTGCGATAACCCCACATGTGAGCGGCGGAATTAATCGCCCAGGTGACATGCCAGGTGTAAACCGTTCGCATGATTACGGTCCACATGAAAAACGTGATTCCGAAATGTACAACCTGGCCGGGTTCCGCCAGCAAGAATGCCAGGCCGAATCCGATCGCGCCCAGTACCAGGGCGTGGGCCACATAGACCCAGACCCAGTTCAGATTTCGTTGTAACCACAAATAATAGGGATCCCGCATCAAGTCGCGGCAATAGCGGTCGTACGCGGCGACGGTGCTGGTGTCCTTGTTTTCAACGAACATCCATCCCATGTGCGACCAATAGGCGGTCACGTTGGGCGTGTGCGGATCGGGCTGGTGGTCGGAGTGTTGGTGGTGGACACGGTGAACCAAAACCCAGCGAGCAGGAGAATCCTGAAAGCTGCAGACGCCCAAGGTCGTCAACAGATACTCAAACCATTTTGGGCAGTCGAATCCCTTGTGAGTAAGTAAGCGGTGATAGCCAGCACCGATCCCCATCGAAGTAAAGATGTAGTTTCCGATGGGCAGGAACAGCAATCCCCACCAGGAAAAATAGAAGATAAACGCGACCGGGATCAGCAAGTGAAAGGCGAGCACCGGGATCACGTAGGACCACAAGATCTTACTGTCTTTGGTGACGCCTTCTGGGCGCGGCACTTTTTTCGTGGCCGATTGTTCGACATGGATATCTTTGGCGATTTCATCGGTCTTGGTGGTCGACGAAACGTCCGGTCTGGCTTCAGCTGCTGGCTCGATATCGGTTGCCATGATTTCCCCTGACAGAATGAACTTGCCGTCAGTTTAACGGTCGATTGTGATCATCGAAAGTTCAGTTGGTGCGACGAACTGTCCAATCATCGCCCAGAGGACGTTTCGGGCAAGACCCGGTCCCGAGATTTCCAAGGGGCGGATTCGCCTGAACGGGTAACTTGCGGCGTCCGACAAGCCTGTTGCCCGGCCCGGGTTGACCGGAAATCGGGCACGTCAAACGGCCACGGGAGCTAACCGCAGAGACGCTGAGTCATCGGGGAGTTGTTCTCAGACTACTGCTGACTCCCCGGACCCTGCGGCTCTGCGGTTTCGAAATTCTCTGATATCAATGTTGCCCTACCAGATTTGGATTCGCTCTGAAACGGGTTTGTACAGAGCATCTCCTTCTTTGACGTCGAACGCCTGATAAAACGCATCGATATTGGTCACCGGCCCGTTGGCTCGATACCGTGACGGAGAGTGTGGGTCGGTTAGCAATCGCTTGACCATCTCCTTGTCACGATACTTCCGTTGCCAAACACGACTCCAGCCAACGAAAAACAGCTGGTCAGAATTCCAGCCGGCCAAGGTTACTTCCGGCTTGCCTTGGCGAGCGATTTTGAGTGCTTTGTAGGCAATCGAAAGCCCAGACAGGTCGGCGATGTTTTCGCCCAGGGTCAGGTTGCCATCAACCGTCTTACCTTCCAGCGGTTCATAGGCACTGTACTGTTCTACCAACTGCGAGGTCAATTCCTGAAAGGCTTTGGCATCCGCCTCGGTCCACCAGTTTTTCAGATTGCCATCACCATCGTAACGGCTTCCCTGGTCATCAAACGCATGGCTGATCTCATGTCCAATCACGGCTCCGATACCGCCGTAGTTGAGCGGGTCGGGTGCGTTGATGTCAAAAAATGGCGGTTGAAGAATGGAGGCGGGAAAAACGATCTCGTTTTTGGAAGGATTGTAATAGGCGTTGACGGTTTGCGGCGTCATGCCCCACTCCTCGCGGTCAATTGGCTTGCCCAGTTTGTTAACGTTGCGGAAATGTTCGACAATATTGGATCGACGAACATTGCCAAACAGGTCATCGGCTCGAACGACAAGCTGGGAATAATCCCGCCACTTGTTGGGATATCCGATTTTGGTCGTGATCTTGGAAAGTTTGTCCTGAGCGCGTTGTTTGGTTTCGTCCGTCATCCAGCTCAAATCATCAATGGACTCGCCAAAGGCCTTCAACAGATTATCGACCAATGTTTCCATAGCCTGTTTGGATTCCGGTTTGAAGTGTTCGGCAACGTAGAGTTGACCAACGGCTTCTCCCAATGTGCCAAAATCTCCTCCGCCGGCACCGGAGATCAAATCAACGGCTTGTTTCCAACGTGGAAGTTGGACTTCGATACCAGCCAGTTGTTTTCGAAACAACTCAAAATTCGCATCGACAAATGGCTGTGACAAATACGGAGCAGCGGCATCGAGCACGCGGAATTTGAGATAAGCCTGCCAGGTTTCCAGCGGCGTCGATTCAAGCAAGCCCGCCAGTTCCTCGAAGTAGCTGGGGGTGTTCACGTTGACGCTTGCGGGAGATTGCTCCAGGCCGGCGGCATCGAAAAACGCTTCCCAGTTGACTTTACCAGCGGTCAACTGGTTCAGCTCTTCGAATGATTTCTTGTTATACCGAGCTTGAGCGTCACGAATCTTGACGCGTGGCCAGGAAGCTTGTGCCAATTTGGTTTCCAGTTCCAGGATCGCCTCAGCCCGTTCGGTCAACTCAGGCACGCCGGCCAGCCCACCCAGGGTCTGGATGTATTTGACCAACGCTTCGCGAGCCTTGGTCGAGCCTTCGTCGTCTTGCAGGTAATAATCTCGATCAGGAAGCGACGTGCCTGCCTGAATCAGTTGCGAAATGTATTGGGTTGCGTCGCCAGCATCCTGCGACACGAAAAACCCGATCGGCGATCCGATCCCAATTTTGCTCAAGTATCCAAAGTGACGAACAATGTCTTGCTTGGAGCCCAGCTCATCGACGGCTTCGACTTCTCCCATCGCCGGCTTGGCACCGAGTGCATTGACGCGGGCTTCGTCCATGAAGCTGCGATAAAAATCTGCGATCTTCTGTTCGTCAGTGCCCTCGGGGTGCTGTGACTCGCTGACCGAATCAATGATCTTTCTAATGCGAGCTTGAGACAAATCGGCCAGCTTGATAAACGATCCGTAATTTGATTTGTCTTCCGGGATCGGTGTATCGCGTAACCAGGTTCCATTGACGTGCCCGAACAAGTCGTCCTGAATTCGAACCGACTTGTCCATCGCCTGAGTATCAAGGACTTCGTCGACTTGTTGAGCAACCAGATTACCGGCAAATACGGTGAGACTGAGCAGCAGGCAATACTGCAGGATGTTAAAGTGGCGCATGGGTCAATTTAAGCAGAGTGAAAAATTCGTTGCCAGGACGGTTTTGTTAACCGCCTGGCGGGATCATGAAAATGAATCAGTTGCCGTTACCCTGTGGAAGCTTGGGGAAAGGCGTTTGGTAGAGTCGTTCGATTGTCGCAGATTCTTCCCAAATGAGAAGTGGTTTGGGATCACTAGCGCCGCGTCAAGTATTGATTTTGGGGTTGGCACTTCAATTTAGCGATTGGTTTTTCGAGCAAGATTGACTCGCCGACCCCAATTCTTAAGTTAGACGCTGCACTAGCGCTGTTAAAGCGAATTGGCATAATCCTCAGAATTGATTGGTAGCGGAGGGTGTCGATGCTCAACTCTCGCCGAGCGAACAAAACAGGATCGGCCTGGCAGCAAAGACTACCGCGTCTTCAGGACCCAGTCGCGAGCGGTTTCTTCCAGGTCACCGGGTGTTTCGTCTTTGCGTTCACCGAAGTAATAGGACTCGATCCGATTGATGGTTTGATCCAATGACTGGCGTTGCCGGGAATCGATCCCGTTGCGATGCCGGATGTCTTTCAGCAATGACAACACGGTGAACGGGTTTACGTCCTGCGGCACTTCAAACGCATGGTGCTGCTGTTGCTGTTCCGGCCGGCTGTACCAGATCGCAACCCCCAATCCCACAACTGCCAACGCCATCACTGGTCCCAGCCAATACCAGACTCGATTTCCCGATCCGGAAAAATCAGTTTCCAGTTGGACCACGGGTTCGGCTGCGACCAGGTCGGCATCTTCGTAACGTTGGTACTTGATGTCAGCATCATTGCGAAGCGATTCGCCAAACTCAAATCGTTTCGTCGTGCCGGCCTCTTCGCGGACCCGGTATTCAATCGACCAACTGCGATCGGAAAGGATCTGGATCTCATTGCCTTCAGGATCAAATGTGGTGGGCAAGGAACCCTGGTCATCAATTTCGACGACTTCAAATTCATCCTGCTCAACTTTGATGATCTCATCGATATCGGGAATCAGGCCTTTTCCGGTTGCTGACACTTCGACGATCAACTTTCCTTCTGCGGACTGCCGTTCGTCCAGCGTCTGGGTAACCTTCAGGTCCTTGATCGGACGTGTTTCGGCAGCATTCATCGAGTCGATCGCCAGGGCTGCGGATTCGATTGGAATCACGACGTAGCCGGAGGTGTCGAGGAAATCGAGGTCGAGTTGCAGCGGAGGAACCCGGTCAACTTCGGGGCCTTTGGATTTCAGCAGCACGTAACAGTAAGGCGTCAGTCGCATCCCGTCGGCAGATGGACGCGACTTCATCTCTTCGACACCAACAAAGGTTACATTGATGACCTCGAAGTGTTCTCCCAACGCCAGATCAACGCCGTCCCGGAACTTGTCACGGTAGTCTTCCGTCGGCCGGCCATAGTTGTACGCGTAAATCATGCTGTTTTGATTTTGAACGTATTTGGAGAACCCACCAGCCTCGCGTTCGATCTCACGAGTATGCTTCAGGTTGACGTACATGCCGAATGGTTCGGTGCCGACGACGGCGCTGCCATCCAGTTCGACGTCCAGCTGGATCTCCGAAACCAGATCGCGATAGTATTCGTACAAGTTCTTGGCTTCCCAGGCCCGAGGGTGTTCACCAACAATTTCAAAGCCAGCTTTCAAGTAACGAAACTTGAGCTCGGGTTTAATGGGGCTCATTCGAGTAAACAGGTTGTTGGCAAACTTGGACATCAGGTCCTTGGCCAACGGTCCAGGCAGCGATTGGATCGCAGCCTTGATCTTGGCAAATTCGTTAATTGCTGGAACGGTCTTCGCGTCAATTTTTCCCAGGTCAACGGCACCCAACGCGGCGTAAAACCAGCGATCAAAAACTTCAGTCGTTTGCTCGTCGGCCTCCAACTCCGCAACAACTTCGTGAAACTGCTTGGCGGCCAAGGCAAACTGTTCAAACGCTGCATCGCGACGATCGACAAACTCGGAAGACTTTTCGACTGACTGCTGGTAAGCGTTGGCATCGAATTGGATGCAAGCCAACGCCAGTTGCAACTCCCAGTTCCCCGGTGCCGCGGCCAGCGCCTCATCCACCAACGCCTTGGCCGTCCGGTAACCTGCGAGCACTTCCTGTTGGATTTCCGGTAGCTTGCGTTTCGTTTGTTTGGATTCCTGCAACTTGACTGATCGCCACGCTTCGGACAGGTTTCCGCGCATCTTTTGAGCCAAGGCGGCGATCGTTTCCGGTTTCAGTTTGGTCAAATCACCGAAAACCTTTTTGACCTTTCGCAGTTCATAAACTTCGGCCGAAGAGTGACAAGTTGTAAACGCATTGGCCAGCAAATCTTCATCGATATCATCGATCGGCATTTGGCGAATTCGCGCAACCCATTCGGACAGCTCTTCCAGATTCCGTTCCTGTTTCGACCGAGTCAGCGGAATCGACTGAGCCTTTTGGTCAAACCCGTACATGTAGATGTAGGGGTTGGTTTGCCGGCGGTTGGTGTTGGGGTCGTGGTTCTGGGTCCAGGTTTTCAGGAAGTTGTGAACCAATTGTTGGGCCACGTCCGGGTGTTCGCTGGCGATGTCTTCGATAAACGGAAACGCTTGATCTTCTTCATTAATCTGCAGGTGAAGTTGAGCCTGCACTTTTTTGATTTCCAGCAACAGCGACGATGAAATATTCTGCTGCCAGGTCGCCCCTGGAACCAGTTCCAGCACGTCGCCGATCTTGATCGGTTGCTGCCGCGAGTTGGTTCGCCCCTGATTGGGGTCGCGCCAATAATAGTTTCCATACATGTCAATTGACATGTAGCCGCCACGACTGGTCTGCACCGAGTTCTTGACGGAAATGTTGGATTCAGCGATCCAGTTTTGAGCCAACAACGTCAACGTCTGTTGCATCTGTGCGGCCAATTCCGGGCTGACATCAAGCAGCCGATTGACGGCCTCGTTTTGCAAACGCAACATTTTCAGGCGTTGCTGTTCCGACGTTTGATTTGCCTTGCGAGCCATTTCGGCTGATTGAGTTCCCAGGTTGGCCAGGATAGCGAGGCCGCGTTCGGGTGAACTGGTGAAACTATCAGACAACCATTTCTCGCCAACCTCTTCCTCGACGGCGGTCGAAAGTTCGATCAAGCGAGTCAATGCCGCGTTCTCGTCGGCATCGGTGGCGTCATCGCAAGCCAGAATTCGCTGGTTGACCAGCCAGGAACGATCAAGCCATTGGGCAACTTTGTCCTTGGCATAACGCTGCTGCGTTTGTTGAGCCCATAGTTTGAGGCTGTCGATGTCGTCCTGGTAGTTGTCGTCATCAAGTTTGGGCAGGTAGGGTTCGGCTTCCTCGTACATTCCCGCCGACATTAGTAAACTGGCGGCCGTCAATCGTTTCGCGTGTTCTTGACCACCAAAGTGACGGGTGCCGGTCTTGAGCTGTTCCAGAAAACCGGAAAAGTCGTAACCTGCATCGCGAGCGTTTCGGATCAATTGAGCAAGCTTGGCCAAATGTTGTTTGCCCGAGTTGGATGTCGTCACCGCAGCGGCCGAGTTCGTGGCCAAGGCAGCAGCGTTATTAAGGGGAACCATTTGCATCGTGGTAACTGCCCTGGTGATACCGCCGGAAGTCACCAGGCGTTGAACCGGAACGCCTTGGACGGCTGTCGATCCACTGGGTAATAAAACACCCGCAGCGGCATTGTCGGTAGGCGTTTCGGTGGGGTGAGGGTCGGCTGGTTCCTCGGATTTTTCAGGCTCAACGATCGAAATCGGTTGAGGAGAAATGTCGGCGATCTGGAGGATATCCGACGGCGTCAAAAAGCTGGACGGTGGCGTTTCGCCGCGTTGTTGCATTTGCGATTTTTGCTGAACGGCCTGGCTATCGTCAACATTCGGCATGGCTTTGACCAGCTCAGACAAAATCTTGCTGAACACCTGATTCGCGGCGTTCTTGTCTTCGATCGTGTTCACGTATTTTCTGACCTGGTCCCAACGACCGAGCGAAAAGTCTTGTTCGAATTGCTTGATTTCGAGCTGCAGGCGCTCGGCTTCCGCTTGCTCCTTTGCCGCTTGTTCGGCAGCCGGGGAACGCACCGACAGGGCGTCGCCGGGTTTGAGTTTTGCCAGCGCGTCATCCTGTGGTTGTTGTTCCGGCTTTTCTTGATTTGATTCTTGCGAGTCAGCAGTGGCAGGTTCCGCTGAATCCTGGTCTGGGGCGGTCGTGTTGGCTTCTTCCTCTGATTTCTCGTTCGTTTCGATGTCGGCTGCCGAGGCTTTCGGTGCGTCGGCGGCGGTTGGCGAAGGGGCAGCTTTTTCCGGCTGATTGTCAGATGGGGTCGTCTTGGGTTCGGTCGCCTCCGGCTCGGATGAACGCTGGCTCGAGGACTCTTCCGACGGCTGAGCCGATTCGTTCGACTCGTCCTTCGGCTGGTCAGTTTGCAGTCGAGTCGTGACCTCGGTTCCGTTGATCTCCAAGACGCTGGCGGTGCCGATCAATTCGTCATCGAGAAAGAGTTGGATTGACTGGCCGATCTTGAGGTCGCCGGATTGTTTGATTTCCAGGACCAGGAAATCCTTGAATAGACTGTTGACCGTTGCTGGCGTGCCGTTGGACCGATCTTCCGTTTCGGAACGATCGGGTTCCTGTTTGGCGATCTGACTATTTTTCCAAGCTTTCAAAATCCCCGCCGGAGTACGATCGAAGGTCGCTGCCAGCAGCGCGGCGACTTTCTTCTGCTCATACGTTTGCGGCGTGGTGGTTGCCTCGCCGTCTGGATCGGCTGTGGCAGCGGTGGTCACAGCTGCCGATTCCGGTTCCTGATTCGTTTCGGTCGCGGTTACCGTTGGCGTTAGCGTCGCCGGGCGGCTGAGGCGTAATGCGGGCACCGATTGGCCGACGGCGGACCCAATGCCGAAAACGATCAACGTCAGAAAGACCACGCCAAAACTAGTAAAACTGGTTGTTTGAAAGGTTCGAGGAAGAGCAAGCTGGTAGAACGTCATTATTGGGTCTCAATCAGGAACGAAGATTCCTATATTGTAGATTGGAAAGCTACTGGTACAAAAAAAAGCCGGCAGGAATTTGATTCCCGCCGGCTTTCGTTAGCAGTCAAAATCAGGATCCGTAACCTTCAGGTACGTCCATTTCGCTGGCACCAGTGTTTGGTTTTTGATTCTTTTTCCCGCGACCGCGAGAGGGGCGTTTGCCACTTCACGTACCCTGTCATTGGGAGGGCAGTGGCAACCCCTGCAGGTCAGACAGATCCATTCGAGCCAATCGGATTGCCGATTCCAGGTCTTCCGCCGACCGGGTAAGCAGTTTTGAATCGCCCCGTTTTTCAGCGTCTGCATTCAGGACGGTGTAATGCTGGCGGGCGGCTTCGATTTCCGGCATCCATTCTTCTTCGGGGAGTCCTTCGACTCGCATCAGCCAGGTCATGTAGTACTGAGAATTGGCGAGCGTCGATCGAACGTCGGCAACGAAGTCTGGGTCAGCATCTTCATCGGCTTCCAGGTCGGTCAGCAGCGATTCCAGGTTGGCTCGCGCGTCAGGCAGTTGCGCCGCCATCATTTGAGTTTTGGCCTTTTCCAGCAACACGCGTTGAGCTACGTCGGCTTTGTCCGCCGGAAGTTCGGACATGACCTGGTCAAACTGTTCCAGGGCCTTCGCGTAGTCCGCCGGTTCACCCTTGGCAACGTTGGCCCGGGCTTGTTGGAGCACGGCATTCACTCGGTCCACTTCGAGGTATTCCAGCCCCGGCCCGTAGTGAAAAATGACCCCGGCCAGTCCAGCGAATAGCCAGGCAATAATCAGCAGCGTCCTCATGAATTCCTCGCTGATAGAAAAGTTCGGTTTGACAC
>CAZJEK010000009.1:3445-42186 GCA_964545005.1 uncultured Pirellulaceae bacterium | reverse complement strand
AAACTTGAAGCACTAGAAATTGCCGTTCATGCCACCCATCATGCCCTGGACCATTTTGGTGACCACGGCTTCATAACCTTCAGGTTTGGGAATGCTGAATGTGACGTTTTCGCCATCAGCCGCAGCGTTCATTCCATCCAACAGAGCGTTGACAATCTTGGCGCCTTCGGGGTCGCTTTCGGCCATCATTTTGGCTTGCTCTTTGCCACCCATTTTGGCCAAACCGATCAGGGAATCCAGAGCTTCCTTGATTTCAGTTGCTTCGCTGGCCGACTTGCCAGTCGCCTGCAACGTGACGAGGTTTTTACCGGACAAGTCCAACGTCAGCGTCAGCGACTTCATCTTCTTCAGCAGTTCCAGGTAAGGCGCTGCCATGGGAGGAGCCGACTGCTTGCCTTGAGCAACCACCTGTTCGATCAAATTCTTGGCTGACTCCATGTCGATCGCCAACCGGACAGCTTCATCAGCAGCTTTCCCCCAGGCAGCCTTGGCGCCATCGGTAAACGGTTTGCTGTCGGCACGGAACGCGAACGATTCGGTACCCATTTCAACGGTCTTGTCGCTGGGCGAATAGATCACAATGTTAGCGGGCATGTCACCACCCTCGGGCGCCTTGTAGACGGTCACCCCATTTTTCTCGAACGAGCCGCCGTTTTTCTCTTTCGGCTTGACCATCATCGACTCGGCAGCTTCGGCGGAATCAAATTCAAACCGCACGAAAAAATCCAGCGGCATTTGGCCCATCTGGACTTGTTGCAGTTCTTCCATGCCTTCGGGAGCCGTCGTGGCCGCATAAATGCGAACCAGTTTCGACATGTCCGGACCATCCGGATCTCGTGGCATCGAAGCCATTTGCTCTTTCAATGCCAGTGCTTTGCCCAACGGAGAATTAGTGACTTTCTCCATTCTGACATCAAACACGATGGCCGCTTTAGCCGCCGTGTCGGACTGAGCCAACAGGGGTGAGGCCACCAACGACAACAGCAGGCAACAGGATATTCCCAGTAAACGCATCTAATTAACTCTCCAAAAAATGGGTTGGGCGGTCTGATTACTTTGATTAAGAGACCTGCAATGCCGGAATTCTGACGGACCGACAGCCCGAATTCAATCAGCCTGCAATCCCGGAACACCAAAAACGAGGTTCTTCCACCGGATTTACGATGGTTTGCCCCCGTTTGTTTCACGATTCGGCAGAAACTCGCCAAAACCGCGAAAACAATCATTTTGACGGCGCAAGCCGATTAAACCATGGATTTGAAAGATTCCACAGCAGCAGTCATGGCTTGCGGTATTTGCGTCACATCTGTCCCGCCGGCTTGAGCCATATCTGGTTTCCCGCCACCGCGGCCGCCAACGATCGGCGCAATTTCCTTAATCCAGTTACCCGCGTGCAAGCCGCGGTCAACCAGATCGCGACTAAGCCCGGTTGCCAACAGCAGTTTGTCATCAGCCACCTGGGAAACAAACAGGATCGCCACAGGAGAGGCTTTCTTGCGCAACTGGTCGATCAACTTGCGCATCACACCCGAGTTGGCTCCCGGCAATTGAGTCACGACCAGCCGGATGCCATCGACATTTTCAGCTTGATCGATCAACGTTTGCGGATCGATTTCGCTGGAGGCCGCCAACCGATCCAATTCTGCGTTGAAGGATTCGATGTCTCCGGCCATTTGTTCGACCCGTGCCTGAACATCGTGAATCGAGCAGTTCAAGCCGTGGGCGATGGTGCGGAGGATGCCTCGGACTTGAAAATAAGTCGGCGGATCATCCAGCGTGATCGCGGGCAGTTCAGGCGCTGCGGACGTACTTCCGGACCGTTTGCCGGATTTGATCTGCTTGCGAAGCTCCTTGATTTCATGATGCTGGCCCAACACCGTCTGAGGAAGCTCAGCCAGCGTAACATTCAGTTGCTTGGCCATCGCTTGAGCTGCAGCGAGGTTTTGATTGCGCTGTTGGTTGGCTTTGGTACCGGTCAACGCCTGAATCCGGCGGGTTCCCTCGGACAGATTCTCTTCCACCACGATTTCGAAGGACTCGATTTGGCTGGAGTTGTCGACATGCGTACCACCACACAACTCTTTGCTAAAGCTGCCAACCGAGATCATCCGGACCGGGTCAGGATACTTTTCCCCAAACAGCATCATCGCCCCCTGTTGCCGAGCGTTCTCCAGGGGCAGGGTTTCTGCTTTCACGGGTGACGCTTCCTTGATCCGCGAAATGGTTTCTTCTTCAATCGCCAGCAACACGGGTTCGGCGACCGGATCCATGTTGGCAAAATCGAATCGCAAGTCATCATCGGCCACGCGCGAACCACGTTGTTGCGCGTGCTGGCCCAGATTCTTTTGCAGGGCGTAATGCAGGATGTGCGTGGCGGTATGGGCCCGCCGGATTCCATCACGACGCTGCTGGTCGATGTTCGCTTCAAGCGTATCGCCGACCTTTATTTGACCTTCAATGACGTGACCAAAATGGAGAAAGACATCACCGTCTTTCCGGGTATCAGTGACTCTAAACTTGCCCTGCGGTCCGACCAGGAATCCGGTGTCGCCGACTTGACCTCCCGATTCGGCGTAGAATGGCGTCTGGTCCAGCAGCACGATTTGCAGATCGTCGTGCGACTGACTGTCGGTCGGTTTCAGTACGTCGCGGCGGAGCTGGGTCACAACGTCAGCCTGGCCGTCGTCAGTTTCTACCTGTTCGGTTTGTTCCTGGACGAGGCCTTTGACCGTTGACTGACAAGCAGTCTGTTCGTAGCCCAGGAACTGAGTCGATTTCAATTCGCGTTTCAGGTCGTCAATCGGCCCCGAGTCCCCCATGACCCCGGTGTCGTCGCCGCCCGATTTGTCGCCATGCTCTTTCATGGCCGCTTCAAATTCGTGCCAATCGAAACTCAGCCCATGTTGTTCGCCAACCATTTCGGCAATCGTGGCGGGCAAACCATGAGTTTGATACAGCTCAGCCACCTCGCGGGCGTCCATCGCTGATTGATTGGAAGAAATTGCTTGCTGCGCCATTTTTTCCAGGCGGGGCAGAGCCCGATCAACCAGCGAATAAAAGCTCTCCTCCTGAGCCTTGATCACCGAACTCACTCGGTCGACGGATTCGGTCAGTTCCGGATAGGGCTGCTTCAGCTGATTGACGACTTCGGGAACCAGTCGGTACAGAAAGGGATCTCGTAAACCCATTTCGTAACCTTGCAATACGGCGCGGCGCAACAGCAACCGAACCACTGACTCTTCTTTTTGGGAACCAGGATAGACGTTTTCATGGATCGCCAGCGAAACGGCTCGGATATGATCCGTGATCCGACGCAGGCGGCGGCCGTTGTCGGATTCCGGGTCGTACTTGACCTGGCAAACTTCGGCCGCTGCCAGCACGATCGGCAGCAACGTATCGATATGGTAATTGGTCGGCACACCCTGCAGCGTTGCCGCAGCGCGTTCCAATCCCATGCCCGTATCAATGTTTTTCGATGGCAGCGGATGCAAATTATCCGGTGGATCGCCGATGCGGTTGAACTGGGTGAACACCAGGTTCCAGATTTCGCATTCGGGCCCGTTGTCGGGATGGTAAAAGATCTCGCTGCAGGGACCGCAGACACCGTCCGGCCCTTGCGACGGAGCGCTGGCTGGCCAGAAATTATCAGCCTCATCCAGCCGTTTGATTTGAGCTGGCGTCAAACCAACTTCTTCATTCCAGATCCTGTAAGCTTCATCGTCATCGAGGTAGACGGTTGCCGAGAGTTTATCCGGATTCAGGCCCAGCCATTTTTTGTCCGTGAGAAACTCCCAGGCCCAGTGGATGGCGTCCCGCTTGAAATAGTCCCCGAAACTGAAGTTACCCAGCATCTCGAAGAAAGTGTGGTGATAGGCGGTGCGGCCAACGTTTTCGATATCACCGGTCCGGAGACATTTTTGGGACGTCGTGGCGCGGGTGAACTCCAGTTCGACTTTGCCCAAAAAATGGTCTTTGAACTGATTCATTCCGGCGGGCGTGAACAGCACCGTCTTATCCCACTTGGGGACCATCACATCGCTGGGGCACACGGTGTGTCCCTTGGAGTGGAAGAAGTCGAGGTATTTTTCGCGAAGTTCGTTGGTTTTCATGTTGTTTCCAGCCGTAAACGGACCAAGGGAACAATATATCCCTGACCTCGTTTGAAGTCGACGAGGGAAAGTTGGGCTGAAGCATTCTCCGTGAAAGTTACGGCGATAGGCGGCAACTTCCGACGGTTTTGGCACTAGCCACCGACTTTCCAAAGTTGACGCTTCAACTGGCCTTCGGCCGGGGCTCTGTGTCCTCTGTGGTTTGTCCTCGCCTCTGTCTCCTCGCCTCTGTGTGCTCTGTGGTTTGTCCTCGTCCCAGGCTGATCGATCACTCCCAGGCCAATTTTGCCTTCGGCCGGAATGCTCGTCGGAAAGTTCAAGTTGAAGTTCAGGTTTAAGGTCAAGTTGAAGTTTGGGCTGAGCTCAACTGACACTCTTGGCCATGGATTGGGGACCAGCGTAAGATGGCTGACAACCTTTCTGCACCTGAGATTCCCCAAAATTAGGTGAAAGCATGCTTGAAAGGCGAATCGCATTTAGTGTATAAACGTTCAAGTCACCCGGCAGCTTGGGATGTTCGCAGACTCGTCAACTTTTTTTGGCGAATTTGATTGGCAGGGACCTAACGTGTCCGGCGACGGTCGAAGAATAGGGTGTCAACGATTCGTTTCGGAGCCATTCCATGACCACCCAAACTCCCAAGCCCTCCACCAATGGTGTGGCCAAGAACATTACAGCAACTTCTTCTCGAACATCGAAAGAGGCCCAACCGATGGCAAAAACCAAGTCCGCCAGCAAGTCGCCCGCGAAACGACGCCCCAGCGCCACCGCCAAGAAAAAAGAGACGACGCCTGTCGACAAAATGTTGGCCGAAAACGAGAACCTGAAAACTGCGGTCCAACAGATTGAAGCCCAATTCGGCAGCGGCTCAATCATGGCCCTGGGCAACGACAGCAACCAGACAATCCGCGGGATTTCGACCGGCAGCCTCTCGTTGGACATGGCCCTGGGCGGCAGCGGATTGCCAGAAGGCCGAATTATCGAAATCTACGGCCCGGAATCCAGCGGTAAAACGACACTCGCGTTGCATACGATTGCCGAAGCCCAGAAAAAGGGCGGGATCGCCGCCATCGTCGATGCCGAACACGCGTTTGACCCGACCTGGGCCAAGAAACTGGGCGTTTCATTGGACACGCTGCTGGTTTCTCAACCCAGCAGTGGCGAAGAAGCGATGCAAATCGTCGAAATGCTGGTCAAATCCAACGCCGTCGATGTGATCGTCATTGACTCGGTCGCCGCCCTGGTCCCCAAAAAGGAACTCGAAGGTGAAATCGGTGACTCGCATGTTGGCCTGCAAGCTCGTTTGATGAGCCAGTCGATGCGGAAACTGACTGGTGCGATCGCTCGCAGCAAAACCTGCACAATCTTCATCAACCAGATTCGCGAAAAAGTCGGAGTCATGTTCGGCAGCCCGGAAACGACTCCTGGCGGTCGGGCACTGAAGTTCTACTGCTCGGTGCGGATCGACGTTCGCCGGATCGGCGCTCTTAAGGACGGCGATGTTCAAGTCGGACAACGTGTCAAAGCCAAGATTGTCAAAAACAAAGTCGCGCCGCCGTTCCGGATCGCCGAATTCGACATGATGCACACCAACGGCATCAGCTACGAGGGCGACGTGCTGGACCTGGGCAAAGCCCACAAGATCATCCAGCAAAGCGGCTCGTGGTTCAAATACGGTTCAGTTCACCTGGGGCAGGGGAAAGAAAAAGCCCGCAATTACCTGGTCGAAAACCCCGAAGTCTGCGAAGAAATCCGCCAAAAAGTTCTCGCCGCCGGCGGCTACGTGGAAGATATCAGCGAAGTCCTGGACGACATCGATAAAGAATCCGAAACCGAGAATTCGTAGACGGCTGGCGTCAACTTAAGCCAACGGTGCTGACCACCGCAGAGGCGCAGAGGACGGGGAGAAAAATTTTCTTCCCTCTGCCACTCTGCGGTTTTTCTTGTTACACCCTACCCAATCACGTCAGCCAATTGGCTTTTCATGTCGGACTCCGTGCGGGCTCCGATCTGGGCAACAATTCGCGAAGCAAAAAAGTTGCCCCAGCGAGCCGCTTCCACGGCCGACTTTTGATGAGTCAGCCCATATAACACACCGCCGGCAAACGCGTCTCCGGCACCGACGGTATCCACCGCCTTGACGGGAAACCCATCAACCTTGGTAACGTTTCCCCGCTCCACAACGTAACAACCTTCAGCGCTGTCGGTCATGAACGCCAGGTCGCAGATCGCTGCCATCTTTTCAACACACGGCTCGAGCGTTGTTTCCCCGAAAAACTGACGAGCCTCGTCGGCATTGCAAAATACAATGTCGCAGTACTGGTCGACGACGCGATGGAAGTCGTCAGCAAAGCGATCGATCAGAAACGCGTCCGAAAATGTAAACGCCGTTTTCACGCCCAACCGCCGCGCTTGTTCGAATGTTTCAACGCACGCCTGCCGAGGCTGCTCGGCGTCCCACAAGTATCCTTCGACATAAGTGCACTGGCACTGCGCCAGCAAATCGAGATCGATGTCCGTTTTGCTTAGCGTCGTGGACACGCCCAAATGGGTGCACATCGTGCGCTCAGCGTCGGGGGTCGTCAGCACCACGCAGGTCCCGGTCGGCAATCCGGTTTCGGGTGCTGGTGTAACAGGAAAAACGATGCCGACTTCTTCCATGTCCTGTTGGTAAAATTCGCCGTTGGTATCGTGGGCGACTTTGCCACAATACACGCCTGAACCACCGCTCTGGGCGATCGCGACCATGGTATTGGCTGCCGATCCGCCGGAAGCCAATTGCAGACTGTGATGTTCCAGTTCGTGCAGCACTCTTGCCTGATGTTCGGTATCCATCAACGCCATGCCGCCCTTGTTCAATTTCATCTGAGTGACAAACGAGTCGTCGACCTGGACCAGCGTATCCACAATGGCGTTACCAACGCCAAATACATCGTACTTTTTATCCGACACAGACTTCCCTGCGGGTTGAGGTGAAATTCAGCAAAGCTACCATTATTCCGCAAACGGCCCGGACTGCAATCGGACGGGTCCTTGATCGAAATCGACATTCAGGAATGAGATGGCAACCATACGCACCTTCATCGGCATCAAAGCTTCGGCACGAGTGACCGCCAACATCGCTCGTGTCGTCACCCGATTGGAATCCAGCGAAGCGAACTATCGCTGGGTTGAAGCTGAAAACCTGCATGTCACATTGAATTTTGTGGGGGATGTTCCGGACGTGGAAACCCACGAATTGTGCAAGTGGATTCGCCAAACCGTCGAACCCTTTTCGTCCTTCGATCTCTCGGTCCATGGCGTCAGCGGCTTCCCCAATCCCCAACAACCACGGATCGTGTGGGCAGGGGTTTCCGAAGGGACCAGCCAGTTGCAGGAATTGAATCAAGCGATCGCTGACACGCTGTCACGATGGGGAGTCAACAAGGATCGCAATGAATACGTTCCCCACATGACGCTGGGAAGACTCGCTCGGAGCGGTCGGTGGAATGAGAAACTACTGGAACAGATGCATCGCCTGAGAAACCATGATGGCGGCAGCTGCCACATTCAGGAAGTCACGGTTTTCGCAAGCTACCTTGATCGTCGCGGCCCCAGTTACACGCCGATGGCCACCATCAAGCTTTCGTAAGTTAACCTCAATCCTGATTGCGTTCGGCCAGCACGGCTTTCAGTTTTTGCGAACGTGTATTGGTGATGACGATCATCAGGAACGCCATCACCATCGTGATGATAAACACGGGCATATTGGTTTTCCAATATCCCAGAATGACCCACGCCGCCAGAATCACGGCGAATATCAAACTGACGATCAGCTGAACGTTTCGCATCGACTTGAGACGTTGCAACAATTCATCAGTGGTCAGATTCGACAGGTCACTCATCGCAATTGCTTTCCAATTAGAGAGCCGGGAAATTTGCCAGCGATCATTATATCTGGACCGGCCTGCTGGTGCCCACTGGTGGCCAATTTTGCGTTCCTAAATTTCGCAGCAAAAAACCGCAGAGCCGCAGAGACTCAGCGTCCTCTGCGTTTCTGCGGTGAAAAAAAGACAAGCCGATCCAGCAAAAACAGGACGGCTGGCAGCAGCAACACGTCAGCGATCAGCGCGACGACCAACAACAATGAAATCGCCCAGGCAAAGCGAGTCACTACCAGCATTTCGCTGAAGTAATACGTCATCAAACTCGCACTGGCAATCAACGTCGTGTGAAACATGGCCGGTCCACATTGATGGATCGTCTGTTGGACGGGTCCATTCACATTTCGCAAGCTGCCGCCATGGTCACGAAAGCGGATCAAAAAATGGGTGGTATCGTCGACCGCAATCCCCAGTGCCACACTCGCGGTCATCGCCAACGCCAGGTCGACCGGGTACCCCACCCAGCCCAATCCGCCAAAGACAACTACGCTGGGAAAGATGTTCGGTAGCATCGCGATCACACCAATGGCAACGGACCGTAGCACCAGCATCAGCAACGGCGCGATAATGGCAAACGCTAACAGGAAGTTCTGCAACAGGTCTTCCAGCAGTGTGACCTGTGCATGGTGAAACAGATAGGTATGCCCCGAAAATACAAACTGGGGCGGATCGATCGGCGATGCATCGGGGTCGTCAGACTCACCGGGCGCAGCTTCCATTTTGGCAACGGCAGCCTGAGCCGCTGTGGCCAAATCCTGTTTCAATTGATCGAAATTCACGGGCTCAGTAAATGGAACCCGGACACTGATCCGCCAAATTTCCTGGCCGGTCGATTCATCGATGGCGAGAAAATTTCCGTCGGCCAAATCATCGCGATGTTTTTCCAGATACTCACGATAGGCATTCCGCCGAATCAAATCCCGGGGGCGGCGAATGGTTGGATTGGAGGGCAGGAAGTTGACGAGCGAAAAAGCGACTCCCACATCATCGACCCGCTGCATTTGCTGTTGGACACGCTGAGTATAATCGGCTCGCCGATACATCCCCTCTCGATCAACATGGTCGAAAACCAGCAGCACCTCGATTTGATCCATCGGTGAAAACCGGGTCTCCAGTTCTCGCAACGAAACCAGGATTTCAGAATCGTCGCGGAACAGTTTTTCCAACTCAACTTCGGCCCGCAGTCGTAGCAGCCCGACTGATCCACCCACAATCAATGCCAGGAACAGTGTCGCCAACAACCAACGTTGCCCTCGGACGAAGTCGGCCACACGATCCCAGGTGTTTGTCTGTTCTTTGGTCCGAGCCAACTGTTGTAAACCCGGCTGGCCAATCCGCATTAACAACCAGGGCACCACAATCAGTTGAAACGCCAACGCCGCCACCACCCCGACGGCACAAAACAGACCAAAATTCCGTATCGCCGGAAATTCGCTTCGCAACAACGACAACATGCCGACAGCGGTGGTCAAAGTCGAGATCACACATGGCTTCCAGCCAACAGCCAGCAAGTGTTTGGGGTCGCCAATCCGATCCAGACTGTAGCGAATCAGGTGAATCGAGCCCGACGTCGCCAGCACAAATACGAGGGCAGGAATGATCACCATCAGGCCCCCTTGTTCGACCCCGCACAACGGAGCGATGGATGCACTGACCGCCGCGGCACCGGTGGACGTCAAAAACACAACCACACCGAGGCGAAAATTTCTCAAGCAATACAGTGCAAGCAGCGTTGCCAACGCAACCGACGGCAGCAACAGGCGGCGATAGGATCCCTTCAATTCATCATCGATGGCGGTGGCCAGGTAAGGATAGCCAGCCATCGAAATCTGATCGCGGTCCAGCCCGTCCGTTTCGTCGATCACATCGTCAACCATCTGCATCACGTCACCCCGCCGCGACGTGCCTTCGTGAGACAATTCGATCGTCGCGCAGGTGCGTTCGCTGTCGGTCAATCCAAAGAACACGCCCTGCATCCGACGAATAATCGAGCTTCGCGAAATCCCCAACTGCTGGCCCAGCTCGAGGGTCAAGTCATATCCGGTAGTGACTTGCGCCAACAATTGCTCTTGATCGCGTTCGCGGAGACGTTGGGCGAATTCTCTTAATCGCGGATCGGCCGTCGTGCACCCCGGCCAGGTGAGAAATACAAAATCGTCCGAATTGAAGTTGCGAACAAAAAAGTCATAGTCCTGGCGGGCAGCTGACTGATCCGGCAACCATTGCAGCACATCCTCCGCATTGGACTTGATCCGGGATAACCCCAACGCGGTAATCACTCCCATCGCCAGCAGAAACAAGATTCCCGACCAATCCCAGATCGTCATGCGACGGGGCGGAGCAGGGGAATGGGATTGAGACATACGGGATGGACGCAGAATTCAGATTACGATTCTTCGACACGTTGAATGTACTGCCGAAGTCGTTCATTCTCATCGGTGACGTCTTTGAGAGCCAGCAAATTCTCGACCCTCTTGATCAGCGTCAACCGATTGACCGGTTTGGAAAGAAAATCATTGGTCCCAGCATCCACGGCCCGTTCCACATCGCCCAATTCGTTCAGCGCGGTGACCATCAACACCATGATCTTTTTCAGCTGAGCATCTGATTTGATTTTTTCGCAAACTTCGAAGCCCGACAGCTTGGGCATCATCACGTCCAGCAGAATCAGGTCCGGCTGAAAGGACTGCGCCTTGTCGATCGTTTCCTGACCATCTTCGGCAATGTCGACGACGCAATCGATTTCGGAAAGATAGGCTTCCAGTAGCTCACGATTGGCGACGTTGTCGTCGGCAATCAGAATCCGATACTGTCTGTTTGAGTCTTGGTTCATGTCCATGCAAAAATTGTAACCCGGTCGCGTCACCAGGGAAGCGGGGCAAGCCGCTTCAGGCAGCATTCACCGAGTATCCTGTGGGTTGAAGCCTTTCAACAGCTGGTGACCTCGCCAAATCGTGTAGGCCATCTGCCAATCGATTGGTGCCTGGGGATTGCCAATGTCAAACCACTCCATTCCCTGGCCGTCCAGGATCGCGGTACCTTGCTGTCCATCGCGTTGCGCGTCCGCAATCAGGACCAGCTGCCCAAAAAAGCTGGCTGCCATTTTTGGTTCCGCGTGCTCAAACGCTTCAGCATCCAGATCTCCGCACAAACTGCGCCATTGATTGGGAAACAGCGATTGCGCTCGGCCCATCGGAACCTGGAAGATCTCATCGTGCACCGTCTGCCAACCGGCAAAAGCGGCGTAGACCAGCTCGGTTGGCAAATGCTGCAAATCAGCCGGAAACGCGTGGGTCATCGGACCACAAATTCCGATGTTGCTATGCGTTTGAGGCCCTGAGCCATATTCGTACCGAAACAAGTAGCACTGGACCGGGTGCTCGTAGCCGGGCCAGTACAGTTCCTGGCTGTCCAGAAACTCGATCCGGCTGGGGGCCAAGCCCATTTGGGCTGGTTCGGCCAGCCAGATTGCCAGATGACTTTCGGCAATCGCAATTTCGCCCTGCAATTCCAGCGAGATTTCGTCGCGAAAACCGAGCTCTTCGGCGTAGGCCAGGACTCGCAACCTGGCGATTGGCTGGTTCGCCAACCTTACCAAGGCTGCTTTGCCTTGATCATCGCCCATCCTTGCCAAAGCCGCCGCAGCTTCCGTTTGCACCCGGCGATGACTTAGCTCCAAAGCCTGACGCAAGACCGGTTGCGCGGCTTGGTAGTTGACCAGCGCGAAGGTGTCGCACAACGAAACCATTAAAGCCACCGAATCGGAAACCAGCTGGTTGACCTGGTTAACACTGGCATTGTCGGGAAGATTGCCCGATTCAATTTTGGCCAGTTCAGCGGTCATCTGTTCCAGCAAAACCGCCAGCGGTTGAACTCGATCGACCGCCGGATGCTGGTCAACGATCCTTTCACGGTAATAGTAATTCAGCAAATCATAAACCGCCGGTGCAATTTGAGAGTGTGCCGTCGCCCGCTGCAGCAATGTCTCAGGGAGCCATTCAGGCGGCTGAAAGTCGGACTGCATGACGGGAGAAAAAGCCAGCATGATGCTGGTCCGATGCTCTGGCGGTTCATTGCAAATCAGTTCACACCAGGCCTGCAACGCGGGCTCGGTGCCCATCGTTGCCAGCCACCGCAACAAATGATTACGCAGATCACTTTGGGGATGGGTTAACCGGTAGAGACGGACAACATGAATGACTCGATCCGTGCGATCGAATTCGGAGCGATCGGTCGAACTCCGGCCGTTGACCTCACGTTGCACCAACTGGTTGACCAACGGCTGAATCAATTGATCCATGGCAAATGATCCATCGGTCGGCGGGGACGACCGCAGCTCATCGGAGAAATCAAGCAAGCGATCCAACAACTGGTCGACCTCCTGATCGTCAAAGGCGGGGATCGACTTGGCTAACGTCGCGATCCGCATTACCTGAGATCGGTCTTGTTGAGCCAGCGTGAGCGCTTCTTCGATTTGATCAATCATCGACAGAAATCCGTCCTGCTGCAGGGGTCGTAGTCCAAACGGGCCAGCCAGGTTTTGACTGAATCGACGCGCGAAATGCGTTGGCAATGATGGTTTGGTTGTATTTCACGTTGACCAACCACCGTTGCGGCGATAGCCTATTCAGGTAGAACCACTATGAAAACCGTTGTCCGCTAAAATACTTCAATCGTTGTCGTAAAACAGGGCGACCGTCCGGAATTTCGCGGGCTTTATGTTTCGCCAGCAATCGCGATCGGAATTTCATCGGTCGGATCCCTCCATTTCACCCTTCTTTTGCCGGATTTCCGTGAGCCAACAAGCCAAGAAACGCAAACAGCGACTGTCATTTGAGCACATGGGCTTGTCAAAAAAGATGCTCAAAAAGTTGCAGGAAATTGGCTATGAAAAGCCCTCGCCGGTTCAAGCGGGTGTGATTCCGCTGGTGCTGGACGAATACGACGTGATTGGCCAAGCTCGCACCGGAACGGGAAAAACGGCTGCTTTCGCAATTCCCATCCTGGAACAATTGGACCTGAAAGTTCGACAGGCCAAACCGCAGGCATTGATTCTGACCCCCACCCGCGAACTTGCCGTCCAGGTTGAAAACGAGTTTCGCCGCATGGCTGACCCGGAACAGGTCAAATGTGTTTGCGTTTACGGCGGACGCCCAATCAGCACCCAGATCCGGCAGCTGAAACAGGGAGCCCACGTCGTCGTCGGAACCCCAGGCCGCGTGATTGATCACTTGAACCGCGGTACGCTGAACATCGACCAATTGTGGTTCGTCGTTCTGGATGAAGCCGACCGCATGCTGGATATCGGGTTTCGACCGGACATTGAACGGATCTTGAAACGCTGCCCGAATGAACGACAAACGTTGCTGTTGAGCGCCACGTTGCCGGACCCGATTCGAAGACTGGCTAAACGGTACATGTACCAACCCAAGGTTATCAATTTTTCCAAAGACAGCGTGGCTGGCAAAACGATTGAACAATTCGTACTGCGCATGCCCGCATCGATGAAGTTCGACGTCTTGCTGAAATTGCTCGACCGCGAACAACCCGAACAGTCCATCGTGTTCTGCCGGACGAAACTCGGCACCGCCAAGCTATACCGAAAACTGCACAAAGCCAATTCCGGGATTGTGATGGGTTCGCTGCACGGTGACATGACGCAAAGCTCCCGCGATGCGGTGATGAAAAAGTTTCGATCAGGAAAACTGGAATGCCTGGTGGCCACCGACGTCGTCGGGCGGGGAATCGATGTCACCAACATTTCGCATATCATCAACTTTGATATCCCTGAACTAAGCGATGACTACGTGCACCGTGTTGGTCGCACCGGCCGGATGGGCAAGCAGGGTATCGCGTTTTCGTTTGTCACCCCTGCCCAAAAAAGCGAACTGGCACGGATCGAAGAAAAGATTTCGGTCAAGCTGAAAGAAGATCCGATGCAGGACTGGATCGAAGAAGTTTGGGAAAATTACGAACCCCGTGCCGCTGATTCCAAACCTAAAAAACGCTACCGCCGGGCGCTGTAAGGGTTGGTAGCATGGCCGATTCGGCCGTGATCGCAATTGGAATAATCAAAGGTGGGTGAAGCTTTGACGACTCGGGCCACTGGCCCAAGCTACTTTGCAAGCTCTCCGTTCTCTGCGACTCTGCGGTTTTTCCTTCACGATTCTACTAACCGTCGTGGCTATCGACAGGTTTTCCACGCCTGAAATCGCTGGCCGGGCATTTCAACCCAACCGTTGACAACTTTTTTTTAGTTGTTCAACCTTATCGAAATGTTGAAGTTTCAGGGCTGTTTGTTTTCTACCGCAGCCGGTTTTCAATTCAGGCTGATCCCGGTCGATTTGTACCTTTCATGTTCCAGCGATCCCGGTACCCTTGAGGCACTGCAACCCGATTGCGGTCGACTGCGTTTTTCAATGCAGTGGCATGACTTCCCAACCCTGCTTCGACCATCAGGACGTCCATGGCTTCCAATACGACTTCTGCCCCCGTTGCCATCAGTGATCAAACGACAACCGATTCACGGCCGTTCGTCGGTCAGTGGAATCAGTTGGTTTCCACGACCAACTGGGAGAAAGGTGAGATCATTTCCAAATGGCGAAAGTCACTGGAAGACAAAGGCGTTGCTGCAGCTGAGTACTCAGATGAAGCGTGGAGCCAACTTGTCGGAGGTGTCACGCCCCAACACGTTGGACGTTTGCGACGCACTTTCGATCGCTTTGGGCACGTGTACCAGGAATATGATGGGGTTTACTGGAGCCATTTTTATGCCGCCCTGGATTGGGACGACGCCGAAATGTGGCTCGAAGGTGCCGTGCAAAGTAAATGGTCCGTATCGGGAATGCGGAAGCAACGCTGGGAGACACTGGGGAAAGTCGGTCAGGAACCGTCCGACGCCGATGTTGTCGCCACCGAGTTGACGGAGGAAACCCAGTCGTTGTCTTTGTCGGAAAACCCGCGCAACAACGATCGAGATTACATCGAAGGCCCGGTCCACGAAGGCCCTGATTGGGGAGACGAAGATTCGCCCGGCAGTGGATCCAACGCCGAACGTGAAAAATCGACCGCAGACGGCGCGGTAGCTACCTTGGACCAGCCCGACGAATCCATTCAACCCCATGCGATCCGCCCATTCGAATCGTTTGACAACTTGCCCGACGATGTGATGGATGCCGCCAACGCGTTCAAGATCGCGATCATCAAACACAAGGCCACTGGCTGGGAAGAAGTCAGCCTCGAAGACCTGCTGGGAATGCTGGACGCCTTAAAACAACTGGCGACCATCGCCGCCGAGTAGCAGTGTCGGTTGTAGACGAAGATCGTAGCATGGCCGATTCGGCCGTGATCGCAGCAGCACACTGAGTGAACTGCGAAAAGTTGCGGACTCGGGCCAATGGCCCAAGCTACTTTCCTCCCGGCCTCGCGACACGCTAACGTCTGCCTGACAACCGAATTGGCTGTCAGGCAATTGCCCAACCTACTCTGCGATTTCCCCGCTCAACCCTTCGGGCAGATCAATATTGAAATCACGAGCAGCGATTCGCAGCTTGTTCAACGCCCGAGCCTCAATTTGACGAATCCGCTCTTTGGTGACGCCCATCTTGGCACCGACTTCTTTTAACGTCTGCGGTTCTTCGCTGTAATCGAGCCCAAAACGGCTGATGATAATCTGCTGTTCGCGTTCATCCAGTCGCTCCAGGATCCGGTTGACCTGCTGCTCACGACGCTCCTGCTCCGACTCCAAGGCGTAACGGTCGGTGCGCTGGTCGGCTTTGGCCAGGAACACTTCCTCGGAGGTCGGTCGGAAGCGATCGCGTTGCTTGAACTCGTTCGGAATCGTCCGGGCGAAGTTCTTCATGATCGCCCAGCTGGCGTAGGTACTAAACTTGTTACCACGAGCGTAGTCAAATTTTTCAACCGCGCGAATCAGCGACATATTTCCATCACTGACCAGTTGGAAGAAGTCTTCGTTGGCACCAACGTGTCGCTTGGCAATCGAGACCACCAGTCGCAAGTTGGACTGCACAATGCGATTTTTGATTGCCACCGCCTGATCGTACAGTTCTTCGATCTGGTCCATATCGGCGGATCGAGCCTTGGCGGGGTCCAGTTGCTCCCGCAAGCGGTTGGCCTTGTACTTCAGATAGTTGTACTTTCGGAACAAGTATTGTTCCTGCTCACGAGTCAGTAACGCAACTTCGTACAAGGATGCCAGGTAGCGGGGCAGCCCAGCTGGCGGCTTGGTGCGACGAGTCTTGGTTTCCGGTTCCGGCATTCCGGCTTCAACGATTTTCTTGTCAGCCGATTTGCGGTGGAACTCCGGATTATCCATGTAGTCCAGCGGCAACTCCATGATCATGTGGGCGCGGACCTCATTGATCACGCGGTAGACCGTGGTTTTGTTGCGACAGTAGCGTTTGGCAATTGAATCGGCCGTCTTACCAGCCATGAAGTCAGCGTAAATCCGCTCCTTCATCTCCAGGTTCAGCGGGCCGGTCTGATCGGGGAAGACCGCGATATTCGGATTTTCCTCGTCGAACTGCTTGATCGTGTAGCGGATCGTTTCAATACTGCGATCCATATGCTTGGCGATCCGCCGGGTGATCTCAGCAGGACAGCCGCCCGCTTTCGACAACCGGCGAGCCCGTTCAATGATTTCGTTCTTATCGGACTGGGTCAGCTGGCTGAAACGTCGGCCCCGACTGACCTTATCCCGATTCCGCTTGACGAATTGGTCCACGCTGGAATGCAGAAAACCGACCCGCTTGCGTCCACCGTCAAAGATGAATTTGCGGCTGACCAGTCCCTGTTGACGCCAGCGCGAAATTGTTTTGCTGGAAACGTTGAACATTCGAGTCAGATCATCCACTGTGTGGACGGGCTGACCGAACTCTTCCGCGGCGACATTAGCGGCGTCGGAAAGATCTTCGATAAACCGGTGTAGATCGTGCATCAGATCTTCACCGCTGATTTTGACAATGGGCGAATCCGGTCGGAACCCGGTGATTCGAAAACAAACGAATTCGAAGTTGTAGGTCCGATCGGTCTTGATATCGCGCAGCAGCTTTTCGGCGCCATCAACCTGCTCGATTTTCTTTTCGCGGGGAGCGAATCGAACTTGTTGATCACGAAGCTCGCGAATTGAGTCACAACGATAATCGGAATGCATGGACAACCTTCTTTCCTGGCCCCCGGCTTCCCGCCAGCCTGCTTCCAGACCAGCTTCGCATTCACGGGGGGTAAAACCTCAACGATCCTCCTGATCAACTAACCGATTGAACTTCGTTGTTCCAACGGTTGTTTTTACGACGAAATGGACAGTGGGTTCATTTGGTCGAAAAACGTTAAATCCAGCCACTTTCAACAAGACGTTGCGAGTTTGCGCAAACTTACCTCGGTAAGTAGCCGTTTTGGTTTCGAGAGCCGTGATCTACGTCAAATCGAACACAAATCTCGAAACTAGCTGTCCGTAGGAGTTGCAAAATGCGTTCCAAGTTCATCGAAAGAGACTCGTTTTCGTCGATTATAAGGTTTTTCCCGGGAAAAAACGTGCTATCGCTCATCAAGCCCCACTGACGGTTTGGCATGGTAAAGATTTAGGATTGAGACGATCTGATTCGATTTGATACAGGCAACTGGCCGAAATTGAACAACTGGGAGCCGAAAAAATTTTTTTTCGCCGCTGCCAAAACTTCTTCTCAATTTCCCGTTTCAGTTCGCTCAACGACAATCGTAGCCCCGTTAACAATGCGATATTCCATGGTCACTCGACGCCTGTTTTACTGTTTGTTTTTGACATCGTTGACGCTGCAGTCGGCGATTGGGAACGACGAAGTTTTCGATTTGAAGGTTGAATTCGCCAAAAACAGCCAGTGCCGAATCCTGACCGAAGTGGAACACGACGGCCAGGTTTTGGTAAACCCGGAAAATGACCAGGACCGGACCAAGTCCCTGCCACTGAAAGTGACCGGCAAGCTCAAGTACTTCCAGCGCACCACCAGCGGGAGCCAGGCGATTCGATATTTCGAACAGGCTACTGCCAGCATCAAGCTTGAGCAGGGAAAATCGGAACCGGAATTGGCAGACGACAACCGAGTCGTCATCGCACGTATCAAGACCGGAAAGGGGGGGCGTCCAGAAATGGCGTCGATCGCCAACATTCTTGAGCAACAAGAATTGGAGTTGATCCAGAATCCTGCCGACCCACTATCGCTGGAGAAAGTCTTCAGCCGCAACAAGGTCGAAATTGGCAAACCCTGGGATCCGGATTTGACGGCACTATCCCAGTTTCTGGGTGTTGATGAAATCGTCAGTTCCGACGTCCAGCTACGCGTCAAAAGCAAATCAGGCAAACAGGCTCGCATCTTTCTGTCAGGCTCCGTTATCGCCGACATCAACGACGTCACCACCGAGATGTCGATCTCCGGAATCGCCGTTATCGACCATGAGCAACACCAGATTCTCAACCTGAAACTGGGAATTGATGAGCAGCGTCCGATCGGGCAAATTGAACCGGGGTTTGATGGTCGGACCCGGATCGATATCGGTTTCCAGCACGGCAAAGAAACGGACCAATTATCCAACGAAGCGTTGGCGAAGATTGTTCGTTCCAAAAAAATCCAGCAACGACTGAAATACGAAGCCCAGCAAGGCGGTTTCTGCATTATCTATGACCCTCGCTGGAAGCTGATCGCTGGTGAGCAGGATACTGCACTATTGCGTTTCATTGACGGCGGCCAATTGCTGACTCAATGCTCGGTGGTGCTGCTGCCGGCACGGCCTGCCGACAAACCACTGACACTGGATGTTTTCAAAAAAGAAATCGCCAAGGCAATTGATGCCAACTCGCAAGCCACTCTGCTTACTTCCGGGCAGAATACGACTTCCACGGGGCTCAACGCCTTGCAGGTTGTTGTTGCCGGAGAAGAAGACGGATTGCCAGTCAACTGGTTCTACTATCACGTTTCCAATGACGAGGGCCGACAGCTGACATTCGTGTTTACCTTGGCTGAATCGGTTGCCGGTCGAGTCAAGGGCGTGGCCAACCAACTGGTCGATGAATTTCGGTTTACCGAACGCAAATCGAGCGTGGCGGCCAGCAAGAGCCCATCAAAGCGATAGGGGGCCACTTGAAACTGCTGAGGCTTTGGCTACGGTAGCGGTCTGAAATTCGTCGACTTCCGACGTTCTGACTTGCAAGGAGCCCTCATGCTTGAACTGTTTCAAAAGGTCCAGGAATCGGTCGCTTACATCCAGCAACAGTGGAGCGAGACGCCCAAAGCTGGCATCATCCTGGGAACAGGGCTGGGGCCGCTGGTCGAAAAAATCGAGGTCGGCGCGACGATCGACTATGGGGATATCCCCAATTTCCCTCGCTCGACCGCCATCTCCCATGCGGGTCGGCTAGTCTGTGGTACTCTGAACGGACTCCCTGTGGTGGCGATGGAAGGTCGCATCCACATGTACGAAGGCTACCCGTTAAAAGAAATCACGCTGCCGATTCGCGTGATGAAAGCCCTGGGAGCCGACCTGCTGGTCTGCTCCAATGCCGTTGGTGGATTGAACCCCTACTACCGCAAGGGCGACATCATGTTGATTGAAGATCACATCAACCTGATGGGCGACAATCCGCTGATCGGAGTCAACGATGATCGCCTGGGACCCCGGTTCCCGGACATGTGCGAACCCTATTCGCAGGCCCTGATCGATCGTGCGATGCGGATCGCCCGTGCCCAGGACATTGTAGCCCACAAGGGAGTCCTGGTTGCCGTCGCCGGCCCAAATCTGGAAACCCGTGCCGAATACCGATTCCTGAGACAGATCGGGGCTGACGTGGTCGGGATGTCAACGGTACCTGAAGTGATTGTCGCAGTGCATGCGGGAATGCGGATCGTGGGATTCTCGGTCATCACCGATCTGTGCTTCCCCGATGCGTTGGAACCTGCCAACGTCCAAGAAATCATCAGGATTGCCAACGAGGCGGAACCACGATTGTCCAGCCTGGTAATGGGCGTGCTCGCAGAAGAAACGGCCTGACATGAACACCGGCCAGCCGATCAGCGAACTCGAACTCGAGCAGCAAATCGATGCGGCGGCAGCATCGATCCGTCAACGCTGGTCGTCGACGCCGCGGTTTGGCATCGTGCTGGGAACAGGGGCAGGGCGGTTGGCTGAAGCCATCGAGGCCGAAGTCACCTTGCCCTACCACGAGGTCCCGCATTTTCCAGTCAGCACCGCACTGGGGCACAAAGGCCAGTTTGTGCTCGGCACTCTGGATGGGCAACCTGTCATTGCCATGCAAGGCCGGTTTCATTTGTACGAAGGGTATCCGGTCGACCAAGCTACGTTGCCAATCCACGTGATGCACCGACTGGGAGTCGAAATCCTGTTTATCAGCAACGCTTCGGGGGGCATCAATCCCAAGTTTGCCAGCGGCGATATCATGCTGATCGACAGTCACATCGACCTGATGTGGAGAACGACCATTCACCTCAGCCCGTCGACGACATGCCAGCGGCCGTCGTTCCTCAGCGACCGAGCGTATGATTCTGCGCTGATCGAATTGGCAACCCAAGCGGCACGGCGACACGATTTCCCCGTGCATCGGGGAGCCTATGGAGCATTGTTGGGTCCGAATTACGAAACCCGCGCCGAATATCGTTTCCTGCGTCAAATCGGTGCCGATGTCGCCGGCATGTCAACCGTCCCTGAAGTCGCCGTCGCCGCCAAACGCGGACTGCGCGTGCTTGGTTTGTCGGTGGTAACCAACGTCGCCAAGCCCGATGTTCTCGAAGCGACCTCGGGGCAGGAAGTCATTGACGCCGCCGAAGTGGCGGCGCCGAGACTGGAGTCGATCGTGGTCGACGTCATGAATGCCGTTGGTATGCAACCCGGCTAGACGAGCGTTGAGTGGCTTCATGTGAGCCGCGAATTACTTTTTTAGTTTACTTGGTCCGTGGCCTCAGAGATCGATGACCAGGGAGCATCTCGCCAATCTTGTTGATTCTGAACATCCTGTCAAACTTCCAGGCGAGTTGCGTCGTATGCTGTCCCTTCTGAGCAAGTGGCGAAAAAAGGAACAGGATGGACAAGATTAACATGATCAACAAGATAAGTTGTGCAGAAAACGAGCCAATCGACAATTCAACATGAGCGCAATCCAGTTCAACTGGACAAAAAACGTTAGCCTCTCAGCAAAATTTTCTTGGCGAAGGCGACTAACCGCAGAGTTCGCTGAGGACGCCCACGGTTCCCGTCTATTTCTACAAGCTTCCGGTTCTCCGCGCCTCTGCGGTTTTTTCTTTAGGATTCTCCTAGAAGTTTTCTGACCGTTCCATCCGCCAATTACTTCATCAGCTCAGCCAGTTTTTCCAGATCCAACAGTTCCAACAGGACCTTTTCCAGGCTATCGCCATTGAGTTTGCGGTCGCTGGTATAGATGTTGACCATTCCATTGCCCACCAACACATCCAGCTGGTTGGTGCTCTTGCTGACGATCGTGTATTTGTCAGCGACTTTGCCAAGGTCTTTTTGAGCCCGTTGAGGCGCAACCAGATAAATACGCAATGAGCAAGCCAGCGTCTTGCCATCACGCTTGTACTGACCGCTGGCTTGGGCGGTCGAGTAGCTGAACGAAGCGTAGGAACGTGCCAGGTCGGACGTCAGCTCTCCCGATCCCTGCTCAGGGAACAGCGATTCCATGAACGGCTCCAGCTTGTCTTCCTGGTCGCTGAACTCGCGTTGCAAAGCGGATTTTTCACGATCGAGCGGACGCATGGCAACGGTTCGATCGTCGCCGATATCTTCAATCTTAACGTGAGCTTCTTCGATCGTTTTGGCAACCTTGTCCTCGCTGACAGCATCTCCCGAGGTCAAGTTTTGTGCGGCTTTCAATTCTTCCAAACGAGCCTCGGCTTTTTCAATTTCATGCTGTCGATTTGCTTCCGCATCCTCAGGATTCGCTTCCAACCAACGGATGATCTCGTAATACACCGAAGACCGCGCCGAGTGGACACCGTACAGATTCGTTGATTTGGTCTGCAACGGCTCGAACTTCTCTTTTTGAGCCTGAACGCATTCGTCAATCAAAGCCTTGTTGTCATCCTGGGCTTGGGTCAATGCCGGCAGCGTCAAGCCAACGGCAACAGCTGCGCAGAGAAACTTGAAAGTCGAGATAGAAGATCTTCGTTGCATGTCAAATACCGTCTTTGTGAAGTTGTTCGATTTCTAATGGAGCCAATCTTTAGAAGTTGCACTTTTTTGGTAACCCGACGCGTAAGCGAGGGAAAAACTCGGATCGGTGCAGCCCCCGCTCACGCGTCGGGTTTCCATTCCCAAGCAAAAACCGCATTTGTGCAACCTCTAAAAGCCAACTTGGGTCGGCGATAGATACTAAGATGCCCTCAAATTACCCTTTGGGACACCCAAGCCGCCGAAAATCGAAAAATCCTGAGGTTGGTGTAAGGATTTACGACGGGCTTTGTCAAATAGTCCGAATGCGGTGGAGTCGAAAAAATACACAATCAATTGGGTAATTTTCGCTCGATCGACTTATCTGAGTCGTTGTTGACTGGGTTTGACCACGGGTTAGAATCCGAAAACAACCGCCAAACATGAAACTCTGCCTGATCGTTGGTATCAGGAGGGAATAACAAGGAGATGCTGAAATGGCAACTGAGTACACAACTGAAACATTGAAATCTGCACTTGATTCTGACAAGCCTGTATTGATCGACTTCTGGTCGGATGGTTGCCCGCCTTGCAAGCGGTTGGCACCGGTGATCGAAGAACTGGCTTCCGAAAACGAAGGCAAGTCGGTTGTGGGAAAAGTCAACGTTGGTCAAAACATGGAACTGGCTGGCGAATACGGAATCTCCGTCGTCCCAACCATCCTGTTGTTCAAAAACGGTGAAGTTGTTGAACGATTGCAAGGCTACCATGACAAAGGTCAACTGCAGGCGTTGTTGGATACCTCGGCGTAACCACCAACCACACATTCCATTGCCAGTACTTTTCTGGCAAACGGATCTGACGAAAGAACCGGCTGTTCCCGATTTTGGCAGCCGGTTTTTTTATTGTCGCCTGGCGATAAAGACCGCCGCCGGGGCATAAAATTTTGATACCGCAGAGACGCAGAGAGCACCAGCGCAAGGTCAATCCGCCGACCAGCGCGAGGGTCCCCGCAACCGGTTTTGAAACTCTGTGGACTCTGCGGTTTTTTTTGTTTTCGATCGCCGTCAACGCTTTAATTTGTCATTCACGCTGCAACCAATCAGGACCAGCCACACGCTCAACAGCAACACGCTGGCCTGGAATCTGCTGATTGTTGCCAACTGGGGAAACAAACCTGCTAGTGCGACGATCCCCAACATCAGATACAAGATTGGTTTGCGGTACCGATTGGGCAGCTGTGCGGCGGTACTGGTAAATACGATGATCGGTACGCCCAGAATGGCCAGATCGTAGCCATGAAAATGCGGACTCAACACGATGGTCGCCAACACCATCGCTGAAAACTGCCAAGCAAACTTGGGGCTCGTCAACGGTTCCGGCCGCATGATCGCCCAGCCAAGGACGCCGATCAGGATCAGACTGAGAACAATCGTAATTGTCTTGACGGTGGTCGGTCCCAGTCCGCCGAACGTCAGCTGCATCGCGCCCCACAAGCTATGCGAATCCTGCAACTGGTAGCCCCCGGTTTGAACGTAATCACTCATCCCGCCAACCACGCCCAGGTAGTCGGACCATAACTGGGGAGTCAGCCACCACGAGGATCCGACCAGCACGCCGACGGTCGCCAGCGAACCGGCAACGAACCACCACCGTCGCTGCACCAGCATCGCCAGCCCGATCACCAGCCCCAGGTGAGGCTTGAATGCGATCAGCCCAAACACTGCACCGGCCGCCAGCGAACGTTTCTGGTACAGCAAACCAAACGTGGCGGCCAGGATCAACAGCAGGAAGTTGCCTTTCTGGCCCATCGTGAGGTTGCTGATGATCGGCACGAACAGGATCGAGCCGACCATCAACAGACCGATGTTGTTGCGACACGGTGGATACAACCGTGACAGCAGCCAACCGGACATCGAAACGGCGATTCCAATCAGTACCGCCCAGGCGACCATCGCCGCGCGGTAGTCCAGCCAGCTCCAAGACGACATCGCCGCGTAATAAAATGGCGGATAAACCATCGGAAAATAGTCTTCCTCCGGCCACCGAAATCCGGTTAGCTCCGGATCATGCTCGCGGGCGTTGAAATGATCAAACTCGTACAACCGCTCCCGCTGATCCGAAGCATAAATGCTGCCGCCAACATACTCCTGCACGAAGTCGGCACCCAACGGCGTCTGGCGAACCGCCGGCTGACCGTCCGACTGGGGTGGAGCCAGCCGATAGTTGGGTGAGGCCACCACAATCAGAACTGCGACTATGATCGGGACCAGCCATGGCCACCAAGCCATCCTGGCAGTCGGGTCCGGGTGTTTCGCGTCGACGAGGGCAGGGGAGTCTTCGATTGAGCCATCCATGTTATATCGGTCCGCCAAGTCCTCAGTCGCTGGACAGGATTTTCAAGTCCGGCGCAATTTGTTCGATCGCTCGCGAGAGAAACTTTTTAACTTGAGACGTCGTCTTGAACCGCATCACCGACTGCACAATCTGCTCGGCTTCGTCAATTGAAATCTGACTGGCCAGCTGTTTGATCGAAGGCACGAAAGCCGGGCTCATGCTGAACCGCCGCAGTCCCATACCCAACAGCATCACGAAAGCCCGTGGAGTGCCAGCCATTTCGCCACAGACGGTGACCGGTTTATGGGCTTCGTTGCAAACGTCGATCACCATTTTCAACACGGATAACACGGGTGGGGCCAAAGGTTGGCACAGATGAGCAACCTTGGGATTGTCCCGGTCTGCCGCCATCAGATATTGCACCAGATCGTTGGAGCCAATCGAAACGAAATCAACCAGGTCCACCATGGTCCGAATTGAAATTGCGGCGGCGGGCACCTCCAGCATCATCCCGATGGGAACTTCCTTGGTCTTAATCCCGCGGGAGTTCAACGTCTTGTACGCCCGACGAACCATGCTGCGAAGCCGGCGAACTTCCTCGACCGTCGTGACCATCGGAAACATCAACCGCACGTTGCCCTGGGGGAATTCGCTGGCCGCCCGTACGATCGCTCGAATCTGAGTCCGAAAAAACTCGGGATGCTCGAAGGACAAGCGGATACTTCGCCAGCCCATAAACGGGTTGGCTTCGTGATGGTCATGGCCAAGATAGGCAACCGTTTTGTCGCCGCCAATGTCCAGCGTCCGGATTGTCACGTTATGGTTGGGAGCGGCGGCAACAATGTCCCGATAGTTTTCATATTGCTCGTCTTCGTCGGGAACGTTGGGATGAGTCAGATACAGGTATTCGGTTCGGTACAGTCCAACGCCGGTGGCACCCATCGCGCAGGCGGCTTTGGCATCGGCCACGCTGTTGATGTTGCCTTGAAGTTTCAACGAAACGCCATCCGACGTGATGGCCGGAAGATCACGGTTGGTCGCGAGCTTGTCTTTCAGGTCGACAAATTCGCGCTCCAGCTTTTTAAACGCACTGATCGTTTCCGAATTCGGATTGATTTCGATGTGGCCATCCCGCCCATCGACAATCACCGTGTCGCCGGTGTTGATTTTTCGCACAATCCCCGTGACGCCAGATACGGCCGGAATCCCACGGGATCGAGCCACAATCGCAGCGTGACTGGTTTGCGAACCACGCTGGGTGATGATTCCATGGACATCGATATCGCCCAGCGCGACGACTTGGGAGGGCAGCAGTTCGTCGGCCACGACGATCAAGGGCCCCTGAATCAGTTCCTGGTCCGGGTTGAGCACTTCGGATAGAAAACCGCTAACCCGAATGATCACGTCGCGAACATCATTTAGTCGTTCTTGCAGATAGGCGTCGTTGGTCCTGGTAAAGATTTCGGTGTACTCGCCCAGCAACCGGTGGAGCGCCGCGGCGGAGGTCATCCGGTCTTCAACGATCCAGTGGCGGATCTTGTTGGTGAATGCCGCATCACGGAGGATCGCCCGGTGGATCGAAAAGATCGCGGCTTCTTCAGCGCCGACTTGGGAAGCGACTTTGCGTTCCAGAGCACGGAGGTCTTCACCGGCTTTATCGCGAGCCGTTTCGTAGTTCGCCAGTTCAGCGGTGACTTCCGAATCTTCCAGCTTTTTCGTGTCGGGGTTGACGAAAATCTGGTGAATGACGTACGCGGTGCCAACCGCAACGCCTGGAGAAACGGCAATGCCTCGTCTCATGAGTTGATCGGGCCGTAAAATGGGGGTTTGACGTGGGGCCATTTTACCAGCAGACGGGCTTCAGGATGGCCGACAGGGCCTGAAAGTCCCGCGTAGCGTAGCAAAAATGTCGGTTTTTCGACAAGATGGGGCTGACTGGTTCAGTTCGGCAAACGTGCTCAGCTAAAATCGACGAACCGGAGATTCAATTAACCGAGGTGCCGTTTCATTGAACCGCAAATACTCTGTGTTCTCTGTGAACTCTGTGGTTTTCCCTTCCCCATTTCTTCCTGATCGAGATGCCCTCGGCAAAAGTCGAAATTCGCGTCGTCTGAATCGCAGACGTTTCCCACTACCCGGGGAATTTCGACAATCGACGGGCTTCGTTATTGAGTAAAAATGGGGGTTTGGTTACAGTTGTGGCTTCAAAAAATCGGCGATTCCGGAGTTGCCAAGCGAATTTGGTTCCCGAATTGGTTGGAATCGACGATTTTCAACTGTAATACCTCCCGGCGATCGCGATCCCATGCGTTTTTCCCAACTTGACAGAATTATCTCGCTGGAAAAAGGCAAAACGATCCGCGCCGTAAAATGCCTGGCATTGTCGGAAGAGTACTTGCAGGACCATTTCCCCCGTTTCCCGGTCATGCCCGGCGTGTTAATGCTCGAAGCAATGTTCCAGGCCAGCGGCTGGCTGGTCCGGGCCTCCAACGACTTCGCCCACTCCAGCGTGGTGCTGAGAGAATCAAAAAGCATGAAATTTCAGGGATTTGTGCAGCCTGGCGACTCACTGGAAGTCGTCGCCGAAATCAAATCTCAATCCGATTCGATGTACAACTTGAAGGTCAGTGGCACGATTAATGGTGCCACCGCCACCAGTGGCAGGCTGGTTGTGGACACCTTCAACTTGGCGGATCGCGAAGGCGTCGACCCCGCCATTGACCGATATATGAATCACCAGCAACGTTTGGTATTTCGCAGACTTTGCAACCAGCTGGATCCAGAGAATCCCCATCGCCAAATTAAGCCAACCCCGTTAATCTGATGATTAACGGTGGCGAACTCCGGCCAAAAATAGCATAATCTACCGATTAATTTCCATTCTTAGAGAGCAAGTTTAATGTCCGTAGACCCGGCGATCTTCGACAAGGTCAAAGAAGAACTGATTGATGCCCTGGGCGTTGATGATGATGAAGTAACCGAAGAAGCGACGATGGTCGGCGATCTGGGTGCCGAATCAATCGACTTTCTGGATATCGTTTTCAAGCTGGAAAAAGCTTTCGACATCAGCATTCCCCGGGAAGAATTGTTCCCCGACGACATTTTGACCAACGCCGAATACGTGGTCGATGGCAAGCTGACTGATGAAGGAATGGCTAAGCTCGAGGAACGCATGCCGTTTGCCGACCTGGAAAAATTCAAGCAAGATCCACAAGTGCAGAATTTCGGTAATCAACTGACCGTCAAGGACTTGTGCAATTACGTCGCAGCGAAAAAGCAAGCGGCCTGAACAAGCTAACTGGCAACCGAAAGCGGCATTGCCCGGCTGCCGGTTGACCAAAAGCCCGATTCGTTAAGTGCCTTGTGACTCCTGACTTCAGGTTTGACAAAGCGCTTGCATTGGCCGTCGATGTCGGCTTGAAGCTGGTTCACAAATCGGGCTTTCCAGTTGCACCTGTTTGAAAGGTACATCCCATGCGTTGGTTTTGGGTCGATCGGTTCACGGAATTCGTGTCCGGACAATCGGCGACTGCGGTCAAAAGCGTCAGCCTGAGCGAGGAATCGGTTGAAGAATATGCTCCTGGCCGAACCTATTGCCCCTCATCATTGATCGTCGAAGGGCTCGCTCAAACTGGCGGCTTGCTGATCGGTCAAATGAGCGATTTTCACGACCGGATCGTGTTGGCGAAAATATCCAAATGCCAGTTTTTTCGGGAAGCCTATCCCGGCGACACGTTAACCTACCGGGTTGAACTTGGCAGCCAGGAGGGAATTGGGGCCGTCGCAACAGGTACTGCTCACATCGGCGAAGAAAAACTTTGCGATATCGAATTGATGTTCGCTCGGCTGGATGACGAACGGTTTAAACAAGTCGAACTATTTGAGCCAGCTGAGTTCTGTCGTATGATTCGACTGTTGCGGATTTTTGAAGTCGGCGTCAACCCAGATGGAACGCCCATCCAAGTGCCCCAGCACATGGTCGACGCCGAGAAAGCGTTCTTGCACATTGGCACTTGACGTGTGACAACTGGGAATGTCACAAAGCCATCCGCTTGATTCCGCACACCCCATCTCGATTCCGAGTTTATCCCGATTCCGCCGAGTTTATTCCGATTCCGTTTAGACGCTAACTTGCCATGATTGCCAAAAATTCACGTCGTCGTGTTGTCGTTACGGGTGTCGGCGTCATCAATCCGCTTGGAAATGACATTGAAACCGTCTGGAGTGCCTTGAAAGAAGGCAAGTCTGGAGTCGGCTATACCACGATCTTCGATGCCAGCAATTTTCCGACCCGGATTTCGGCCGAGATCAAAAACTGGGACATCGCCGATTCCGTCGACAACCCGGAACTCTGGAAGCTGCGTGGGCGGCATTCCAAATTCGCCGCCGGTGCGGCCAAGCAGGCCTTTGACAGTTCAGGAGTCGGCGACCACATCACCGATCGCCGCCGCTTCGGCGTGTACATGGGAAGTGGCGAAGGCAATCAGGATTTCATGTCCTTCGCCAAAATGATGGCCACATCGCTGGACGCCGAAGGCAATCTGGACCTGGTCAAATTCACCCGCGCCGGATTGGACATCCTTAACCCGGTCGTCGAACTGGAACAGGAACCGAACATGCCCGTCGGCCACATCGCCAGCATGTTCAATGCTCAGGGCCCCAATGCCAATTGTTTGACGGCTTGTGCGGCCAGCAATCAAGCCGTCGGTGAGGCTGCGGAAATCATCCGTCGCGGCGAAGCGGACGTCATGCTGTCCGGTGGCACCCACAGCATGATCCATCCCTTCGGCGTCACCGGGTTCAACTTGTTGACGGCCTTGTCGACCAACAACGACGATCCGACCGGTGCCTCCCGCCCCTTCGATCGACTGCGGGATGGATTCGTATTGGGCGAAGGCGCAGCGATGGTGGTTTTGGAAGAGTATGAATTTGCCAAAGCCCGCGGCGCTCATATCTGGGGCGAGATTTTGGGCTACGGCTCAACCGCCGATGCCTATCGCGTTACCGATATTCACCCGGAAGGACGAGGAGCGATCGGTTGCATGCAGATGGCACTGCAGGACGCCGGAGTTTCTCCAGACCAGATCGACTATGTCAACGCTCACGGAACCAGCACCACGGTTAACGACAAAGTCGAAACCCGGGCCTGCCGGGAAGTCTTCGGCGACAAGGCGGCTCGAGTCCCGATCTCCAGCACCAAAAGCATGATGGGACACTTGATCGCTGCCGCCGGGGCCACCGAACTGATCGTCTGCCTGATGGCGATTCGCGACAACGTTTTGCCGCCAACGATCAACTACGAAAACCCCGACCCACTTTGCGATCTCGACTACATCCCCAACGAAGCCCGTGAAGTCGACTGTTCGGTGGCACTGACCAACAGCTTTGGATTCGGCGGCCAGAATATCTCGGTGGTGGTTTCGCAGGTTTGAGTGGGGGTAAGGAATCTCAAATTTCATATCTCAAATGTGAAATCTCAAATCTCACATTTGAAATTTGAGATCACCAACCATCACCGCTGGTAAATTGGCAAAAATCCGGCATCCAGTTGCAAGATCGTCAAGTTGATTGCGGTGGTATAAACTCCGCCAACGTTGTTCCCCTTCCAATTGCCGTCTTCCAACTGCGATTCGACCAATCGATTGTAGATCCGATCGCGATAGGGCTGCCAGCTTTCGGCTCCTTGCCGGTAAACCACCTGGGAATAGTACAGATACGTGTAGTGCCAGTGACCGTAGCGATCGTGGTCTAAATTGTGCAAGTGTTTCTTACTGTAGGCCCACATCGGCGGCACATACTTGGAATCGTAATCACCCGCGTTGTACAGCGCAGCCAAGGCAGCCGCGGTAATCGCTGGTCGTGACGATCCCATCGATTTGGAGCTGTAAGAGATTCCGCCATCATCATTTTGGCAACGGTAAATGTATTGCTTGGCGTCTTCGATCGCTTGTTTGGGTACCACGATCCCGGCATTCCGACAGCCACGCAATCCCTGGACTTGGGTTACCGTCGTCGAGCCTTCATCGAATGAACTGGACTTGGAACTGACATAGCCCCAGCCACCGGCTTTGGTTTGAGCCGACACGCTGAACTCGACCGCCCGGCGGAGCACTTCAATCAATTCCTCGCGGCGATCGATATCTTCCTCTTCGCCCAACACTTGAGAAAGAAACAGCATGGCAAAACCATGACCGTACGTGTACCGGCTGTCCCGTTGCGGATCACCAATCAACCCATTGGCCTGGGTATGGGTCAGCAGGTAATCGACGGCGCGTCGAATGTTCTTGGCGTACGGTCCCTGAGTGGTGGTGGAACCGGAACAAGTCAACGCGATCGCAGACAGGGCAGTAATTGCAACCGGGTAAGTCGGATTCTGCCAGCCACCACTGCGCTTCTGTTGCTCGGCCAGCCAGCCCAACCCTTTGTCGATCGATTGTTGCCAGCGTTGTTTGTCGGCAGGTATCGCCGCAGGCAGCATACCGCTTGGAGCCAGCCAGGCCACAGCCGAAACAGCCGCAGTGTGTTTCAACCACCGACGACGGGAAAGCGTGTTTTCGGACAAGTGAGACATGGCAGATCCTGGCGGAAAATGGATGTTACCATTCTAGGCCATTCGACCGCCAAGTCGAAGCGCAGCCTGCGACAGCAACCCCAAGCCGATCTCGTCAGGGTTCAATCAAGAAAAAACCACAGAGACACAGAGGGCACGGAGATCCTGCTTTCAGAACTCCTTGTTCCCTGTGCCTCTGTGGTGAAAATAGTCCGTTGCTAAAACGAATCAAATCCGTGGAGGCTTCTCTGCACATCAGCCTCAGCACAAAAGCCAACGACACCGCTTTTGCGTTAACTACTTCAGGCGAGTCCCTTGCTCTGGCGCAGTCGCGGTATTCGGTCCGGCCGATCCCATGTTCTCGATAATCTTCCAACCCGGAGCCGGTCGAGGTTTAACGAATACCTTCATGAAGTCCTTGAAACGATCCAGCTGACCGTTGACTTCACGATTTTCAAAATAGAAATTCCGACTGCTCAGATTGTTCTTCGAAGGATCGTAATTTGGATCGTACATGTGGATCGCTTTGGGCATGAACGTATCGGCGGCCAAAATTATCTCCAGCTTGGAATACATCCGAGCGTCTTTTACGGTCTTGGGAAACGCTTCCAACCAATACTCGTCGCGAACCAGTTCCTGTTGACCATTGGCATCGGCTTTGTACTTGGGAACATAGCGGACCCAGTAGCGGGTCAGAATATCCTGTTTGTTGGCACCGAACAAAAACGGCAGTGGGCTTTCCACGACATTGCCTTGCATCTCCGGCGGAATGTTGGTTTGGTTGATCCGCTTGTTTTCAAAATCGTATTCGTAGATCGCCTGCCCGTCGCAGCTCCAACGCTCGTGCATGGTTTTGCCGAAGTAGGGGTAGCCTTCGATTGGATCGTACTTCGCTTCCCCGCCCGGCTGCTCAGGGGGCCCCGCAAACCGCCACATTTTATTGGTTTCAAACATCGCACGATCTTTGGCGGCATAACGAACCTGCCCTTGCGCGATCATGTAAGCCGCTGGCCGATTTTGGGCATCGCGATAGTCGACCTGCGACGCATCGTAGTCCCAACGCGTAAAGTCACAGCGGTAAGCTTTGACCTGATCGGACATCTTTTGCCAGTGATCCAGCAGTTGACCAACGTAGTCGTCCATTTCCTGGGTTAACGGGAATCCTGGCGGTTGCTGAATGTCAACTTGGCGCTGTTGGCCACCAAGCGCACCAAGTCCGACCGGCGATTGCCCCGCAATCATTCCTTCCACTCGAGCGGGTCCGGCACCAGTCCGACTGCGTTGCCCTGGTTCATTTGCCTGATTGGCTCCAGGCTGCTGGGCAGAAGCGCCGGCAGCAAATACAACGGCGAACACCAGACCAGCCAACCAGCTACGAAGGAATAAATGATTAGAACGGAGGAATTGAACTGCGGGCATCGATCTTCCTTGATACTTCGGGGTTCCTGGGTCGCGCAGCGACGCTACTTAAACGCAACTACGTGGCCGAAGTTTATCAGTTCAGAAAAAAACGACCTAGCTGGTTTTGTGCTAGCAAGATCGGGCGGCGTGTCATTGCCAGGATTTGGCGTCTGATTGCGTGGGGACATATTCGAGAGGTCATTGCATCCGACGCAAAGATCCAACCGCAGAGACGCAGAGTTCGCTGAGGACGCGCAAAGCTGCCCGTTCTCTGCGCCTCTGCGGTTTTTTCTAAGTGATTCTGCTCAGGAACTTCTTTTCAAAGGGAAGTTCGAAAAAAAAAACTGCCCTAATCAATGAGTTCGAACGGCTCACTGGCAGCTTTGTCGCCGTAGAGCGGCAAGAATCGGTAATAGACCTCCAGGGTCATCGCGGCCATCGAGGTGTTATATAGCCGGCCGCCCACTCGCGAAGCGTGATCCTTGTTGCCAAAATGCCAACTACCGGCTGCATCGCCTTGCTTGGCTTGGCTTTCAATCAGGAAGTCACGCATTTTGACATTCCAGTCTTTCCATTCCGACTGGCCGTCGTAGTAATGCTTGATCACCTGGGTGGCGTAGTAGTTGTAATACATGTCGGCTTCAGCACCGACGCTGGGCCCCTCGGCAGCCAACGCTTCGACGCCATCGACCAAACCGGGCACATCCCGATCCCAGCCCATATACATCCGGCACAGCAAGCCGACGGCGGTGCGAGCATTGGCCGGTTCCCCCCGAGGCGGATTCATGTAACCGTAGAAACTGCCGTTACTGGTGGAGACACTGTCGAGAAATTTGGAGGCTCGTTTGTAGGTTCGCGGGTTGATATTCAGCCCCATGATTTTGCCACTTTTGAGGGCCATCAATTGCCAGCCTACCGCCGAGGTGTCTCCTCGATCGCGCGGCTCATACCGCCACCCTCCGCCGATAGGATCCTGGGCTTCTTCGATAAACCACAAGCTGCCTTGAGCAAACCGAGCCAACTCAGGATCATTGGTCATCGCGTAGGCTTCGTTAAATACGATCGCGACCAAACCGTGGGAGTACATCGTGCCCTGTTTCTCCCAGAACGCGACCCCTTTACCGCGGCTACGTTGGGCTCGTTTCTTCAGAAACTCCAACCCGTTTCGAACCTCTTCCTTGTACTTGCCGGTGATGTGCGTGTTTCCGGCTCCCAGCAATGGCAACAAGGCCAATGCGGTGGCACCATTGCGAGCTTCGGTGATCAGGCCCGGGTCTGGACTGTTGCGAAAATTCCCCGGACCGATCGTGTGGTCCATATTCCAACCACCGTCCTCCAGTTGGTGCTTGACGATCCACTGTAGCGCCAACTGGACGGCATCTTCCGACCCCTGAGTCCCACCGTTTTCCAGCAACGCCCGCTGTTTACCGGCCCCGGTTCGGGCACTTGTTTCGTTAGACAACGAAAGCTCACCGATACTTTCGGCTGAGGTGAAGGTATCCTCCAGCGAACCCATTACGTTACCCAGATCGACGGTTGGATCGGGCAACGCCAAATCCAGTTCCTGGCTGATCTCAGGCGCGGCGGACTGTTGAAACATTTCTGGCTGTTCCAGAATGTCATCGCTGGTTTCCAGCTGCAAATCCGACATGTCCAGCGAAATGTCGTCCAGCTGTTCCGGGCTTCCCTGACCGGATTCGATCCTGATCACCGGATCGGTCAATTCAGGCAGGTACATCAACGCCAGGACAATAATCAAAGCGATGTGGGTCAAGAAACTGACCAACCAGCTGGGCATCACGTTGAACAGCACGAATCGGCTGCCGACTTCCAATTCGTCCTCTTGAAACTTCCCCGAAGCAGAAGCCTGGGCAGCCTGAGGATCGTTGGCGGGTGGCATCGAAACCTGACTCATGATATCTCGTTCCTGATCAGCGGTCGGTGTATCTCTCTATTCTAACCGTACAGCGGAAAAATTAAACTCTGCCGTCGTGGGATGAATTATTCGGATAAGTCGGCATAATAGCTCTTTTCGCAGGCACGATACGCCGCCCCATCTGGCAACGATTGCTCAAACCCATAACCGAGACAGTTCATTGGCAATTCAAACCGTGACTCAAATCGACCAGCTGGACGAGGTCGTTTCCGCCTGCAAACAGCAGCAACAACGTATCGGGCTGGTTCCCACTATGGGAGCCCTGCATGAAGGACACTTGAGCCTGGTTCGCGCATCGCTGGAATCCACCGACACTACCTTGGTGTCCGTGTTCGTCAACCCGACCCAGTTTGCTGCCAATGAAGATCTGGGAAACTACCCGCGGACCCTCGATTCGGACTTGGCCCAACTGGAGTCGCTCGAGGGCAGCCAGTCAATCGTGGTCTTCGCTCCACCGGAATCGGAAATCTACCCGTCTGACTTTACGACTCGGATTCGACCACCCGCGATTGCCAAGGTGCTCGAAGGAGAATTTCGCCCCGATCATTTCGGCGGTGTCGTGACCGTCGTGCTTAAGTTGTTCAACCTGGCGCAAGCTGACGTTGCATTTTTCGGACAAAAGGACTACCAACAAGTCGCCGTGATTCGTCAAATGGTCAAAGACTTGAACGTCCCGATCACGATTCAAGTCTGTCCGATTGTACGTGACGACGATGGCCTGGCGCTGAGTTCTCGCAACGCTTACCTTTCCGATCAACAACGGGAAGTCGCCTTGACGTTGACTCGCACCCTGTCGTTGATCGAAGATCAGATTCAAAGTGGACTGCGCGATGGTTTCGAAGCGATCACTGAAATGCGGCAGGCATTAATCGATGGCGGCGTGGATGCGGTGGACTACGCCGTTGTCGCTGACCCGGATTCACTGGAGACGATGGACCCGATTCGGCTACCTGCCGTGGCGTTGATCGCAGCGCGTGTCGGAACGACCCGCTTGATCGACAACCGACTGATTCTGCCGCCAGGCTAACAAGTTCATTGCCGCCTGGTTTTTGACTGCTGACGTTTTTTCCCTCTGGACTGGGTTCGATGCTACAAACGCTGTTTGTGATTCCTCACTGGGTGTTCGAAGGCCCGTTGTTGGTGGCCTGGCTGGTAATCGGTGCGTTGGTGCTGGGGTGGCTGTTCTGGAAGCATGGGAATTCCAGCGATACCTGGAGTTTCCTGCCGTTGTACTTGATCGTGGCCGGCGTGATTCAGTTTGTCCTGCCACGTGTCGAAATCATGGGCCTGGACCCTGCCGATCCGCTGGGCCCGATGATCAAGTCGGGATTGGCGATTCGCGGATACGGAATCTTTTTGCTGCTGGCGATCGTGACGGGTGTGGTTTTGGCCATCCGCCGTTGCCAACGGATCGGCGTCGAACCTGATCAGATCTTACAGCTGGGATTCTGGATGATCGTCTCCGGCGTTGTCGGGGCCAGGCTGTTTTACGTGATCCAGAAATCAGACTCATTTTCAATGCAGGCGTTTTCCTGGCAAACATTGATCGACATGGTCGACATGACCAAGGGCGGATTGGTCGTTTACGGCAGCCTGGTTGGCGGGATGATCGGGGCGGCCGCATTCTTGATCATCCGACGATTGCCAGCGCTGCAAGTCGGTGACTTGATCGCTCCTGCCATGGCGATCGGACTGGCGATCGGTCGTTTGGGTTGCTTGATGAATGGGTGTTGTTACGGGGGTGTTTGCGAAACCGATTTGCCGGGAATCGCTTTTCCGCCAGGCTCGCCCCCTTACATGCAACAACTGATCAATGGTGACTTGATGGGAATCAGGTCGATCCCGGTAACCGACCCGGAGGTCCCTTTTCAACGGCAAGTGGAATCGGTTCAACCGAGCAGCATTGCAGACGGACTGGGGTTGAGTGCAGGTGACCTGATATCGATTCAACCACCATCCAGCGATGTGCTCCGATTCCACCAACAGTATCCCGACCAACAGGACGTTGCGACGCTTCCAGTTCAGGTTTACAGCCAACAGCGGGGCGTTCTTTCGTTCCCGCTGCGGGACCTGCCAACCCGGTCACGGTCCACGCATCCAACTCAGATTTACAGCGCCATCAATGCGTTCCTGCTGTGCCTGGTGTTGTGGTTTTTCTGGACCATGCCCCACCGCGACGGGCAGGTATTTGCCCTGATGTTGATTTTGTATGCCATCGCGCGTTTCTTACTGGAGCTGATCCGGCAGGACGAAGCAGGGCAGTTTGGGACTTCCTTTACCATCTCGCAGTGGGTCAGCATGATCATGCTGATTTTAGGGTTTAGCCTGTGGGCATTTGCCAGTTTTCGTCCGGCAGCAAACGACCAGGCTCCGGTAAAGGTTTAGCATGTCTGGATCGGGCAAACTACAATTAAGCTGGACTGGCGTGGCCGAACCGAAATTGCATGACCGACCGCAAACCCGACATTGATGATCAGCAATTGATCCGCCTCACCCTCGGTGGAGATGTGAGTGCGTTCGGGCAATTGGTCAGTCGCTACCAGGATCGACTGTATAACAGCATGGTTCAGATCCTGCGCAGTGAATCCGACGCCGAAGACGTTGTGCAAGATGCATTTGTACTCGCGTTTACCAAGCTGGATTCGTTCAAAGGCAACAGCCGACTCTACACCTGGCTGTACCGTATCGCGTACAACGTGGCGATCAACATGATGCGTCGCCGCCGAAACGCCGTATCGCTGGACACACGTGCCGATCAGTCTGAATTTCCGTTGCCCGATTCCGGCCCCAGTCCTGAGGACCGCCTCGACCGGCAAGAATCGATTGATCAGCTCCGAATCGCCATGAACAAGCTGTCGGTCGAGCATCGCTCGATCCTGGTGTTACGGGAGATGGATGGCCTGGAATATGAGTCCATTTCCGAGATCCTTGATTTGCCCATCGGGACGGTCAGGAGTCGGCTCCACCGGGCCAGAAACCAGCTTAAAGAGCACCTGGAAGCCCTGATGCAGCAGGAGAAACCGCGATAGCATTTATTTTTCCAAGGAAATTCGTCGATTTGCCGCCCCGAGGGAACTTACCTCCGTCCCGATCATCAAACCGTCACCGTTGTTGAAATCACCCAATAGTTAACCGACCATGCCATTCGATCCCGCCACGCTGGACTTGTTGTCCGCCTACCTCGATAACGAGCTGGCAGCCGATGAGCGTGCGCAAGTCGAAGCGAGTTTACAGCGGGATCCGGAACTGGCGGCACTGCTGGAACAGTGGAAAAATCAAGGCCGTGAGCTGGCCGAATTGCCACGCTATCGACTACCGACCAACTTCAATCTACGGGTGCTGGCGGCTCTTCCGGAATCCCGACTGAATCTCCCCGGTTCCGTTTCTCCGGGGCAGCGAGAATCAGCTGGTGGTGCACTGGCGATGATTGCCGCGTTGGCGGCACTGGTGATCGTCACGTTACTGGTTGGCTTCAATCTGGATCAAGGTACTCCGAACACGGCCGCGGTTGATTCCGAGAACCCATCGGCCGATCCTGGCGTTCCGGCCCAGCCAACTGATCGACCAGAAATTACCAGTCCGGCATTGGCGATGACGCTCAAGGAGCCGGACTCGGCTCCCCCGGTACCGGCGGTCCTCAATTCCTGGGTCGATGAAGTCGTCTCATTGCAGGTCGCCGCTGGCAAGCCAGAGGAAACCCGACAACAAGTTTCTCAAGCCTTGGCTCGATCCGGAATTCGAGTCAACGAACTGGAGTTGCAACCAGAGAACAGTTTTCTCCGTGCACCGGCCTGGTACATCACCGCGACCCCGACCCAATTCAAAGCTGCTTTGAAACAGGCAGGCAGTCAACTGGACGGGATCGTTGACGCCATCTCTTTGGCTCAGGTTGTCGGGGCCGGTGATAGCGAATCTTCCAACAGCAAGCCGCTACAGTCCGTTCGGTTGTATGCCGAAGATTCGGTCGATGTTGATCCAGCAGAAGTTGACAGCCTGGATGCGTGGTTCGGCTTGGCCGAACCCGATCAGCGGAAACGATACCTGCTGATCGTGGTGGAGAAGTAAGCCAAACCTGGCAGTAGCTTGGGCCAAGGGCCCGAGTTGGCAAAATTCTTCGCCCAACCTTGGCTTGCCCGTTGCGATCACGGCCGAATCGGCCATGCTACTCTCGCAGCGACGCTCCTGAATAAAAGCCCGGCGTCAGCGAGTGGATTACCAGCACTTGTTTACTGCACAACTGGCAGTAGCTTGGGCCATTGGCCCGAGTTGGCAAAATTCTTCGCCCAACCTTGGCTTGCCCGTTGCGATCACGG
>CAZJEK010000009.1:0-3345 GCA_964545005.1 uncultured Pirellulaceae bacterium | reverse complement strand
CCGAATCGGCCATGCTACTCTCGCGGCGTGAACAGCCCCCGATAACACCCTCAACCCGCGAGCAATCCGCGGATGTATTGCTTGAAACCCAACATCGATTCAGGCAACTCACCGGGACCGATGATCAACGGCCCGTCCTCACCAGTCGTATCCAGCCCATGGCTGCCTTTGACCAACGTGGCATCGAGCGGAATGACATCCATTCGGTAGCGAAAACCGAGCTTCTTTTTCATTACGTTCTTGATCGCCCTGGCCTTCGACGTCATGAATAATTCGCAAGGGTCGTACCCCGGCTTGCGATGGATATCAACACAGCGGGCAAAATCGGGGGCCCGAGCATCATCCAACCAATAGTAATAGGTGAACCAGCTATCCGGTTCTGCCAACGCGATCAGCTCACCGCTGCGAGCATGGTCCAGGCCCAAGTCGCCCGGAGGCACGACGGCGGCAATGCCGGGTTGCTGCTCCAGCTGTTGTCGAACCGTAGGAATCTCTTCGGATCGACGAACATACACATGCGCTACCTGATGGTCTGCGACGGCAAAGGCCGACGATTCTCCCGGGATCAGCATCTCGCCGAACGGACCATCCCGCAGCTGCAGCCACCCCTGCTGCCTCAGCACTCGATTGATGTGAACCGGACGCTGAACAGGCACCAGCCCATACTCGGACACCACCACGACCTGGGCGTCAATCTCTGCTGCGGCGGCGATCACCTGCGAGGCACATTGATCCACTTCGACAACCCGCTGCGGATCCTGTTCTGAAAATCGTTGATAGTCGTAATCCAGATGGGGCAAATAGACCATCGTCAACTGCGGCTGTTTTTCCCGCATCACCAACGCTGTGGCAGCCGCAATCCATTCGCTGCTGGGCAAGCCCGCGGCCGGGCCCCAGAAACTGAAAAATGGAAACGGCCCCAACCGTTTCACCAACTGACAACCGGTGTGGTCAAGGATGTCAAATACCTTCGATCCATCACTTCCGTAATGAGGCTTGGGCGTTGCACTGTAACGGGCGGAAGAAGACTGGTTGTACCACCAGAACATCTTCGCCGTTTCGTAACCGTCGTAAAACTTTTCGCCTTCAACCAGACTGTTGGCTTGCTGCCAAAAGCGGATCTCCTGCGTGTCTCGAAAATACCAACCGTTGGCGACAATGCCGTGCTCGCGAGGCAAGGTACCCGTCATCATGGTGGCTTGCGAAGTACTGGTGACTGCCGGCACAGGTGACTGCCAGGCAACCGGCTGGCCCAACTGAGACAGGTAGGGCGCATACGAGAGCAGCCTGGGTGTCAAGCCAACCACATTGATAATGCAAACCCGCTGACTCATGCATTCTCCAACGCTTCGCGCACGTCTTCCATGATCGGGTTGAGAATTGCCCAGGATTGTCTCGCCGCGCGAACGGCATCGTGACTGTGCAGATTCAAATCAACTTGCACCGCATGCTGATAATTGATCTCCATCAATGACTCAAAAATGGGTGGAAAATAAATCTGCCCCTCGCCAAACATCAAGTGCTGATTCTGGCCGACACGGGCATCGCAAATGTGGACGTTGACCAATTCGTCACGCCAACGTTCAATGAAATTGGCGATCGGGACCTCGTTAAGACAAAACAGCTGGCCGATATCCAGCGTCAATTTCAAATGCGGTGAATTGATCAGGTGGAACAACCGCTCGAACCGCCCCAGGTTGTCGATCAACATGTCGGGACGAGGTTCCAATGCCAACAAGATATTTTTTTCCTGGGCGTAGCCAACGACTTCGCGGAGGTTGGTTTCAAACACTTCCAATGCGCTGGAATAGGCCAGCCCGGTGGGCTTGGGGCCGGAGTGAAACGAGACACAGGGAGCGTTGAGCTCGACTGCCAGATCGATCGCATATCGCAGCAAGTCTGCTCGTCGGCTCGACTTGGCCGGATCAGGGTCAACCAGCGAAGGACCATCTTTGACCAAGCCGTCCAACAGAAACGGGGCTTCGACTTCAACAACGCAACCTAAATGGTGTTGTTGCAGCAGTGACTTGGCTTGCTGCGTTTTGACCAGATGGTCCTCATCGGTCGGTGCCAACCAACCATGATCGATTGACAGGGCAACCGAGCGATAGCCGATGGACGCCAATAATTCCAGGCCGCCGGTCAACGAATGATGGGCCAGTCCATTGGTGTGATAGCCGAGTAACATGAATAGTCAATTGCGATTGAAGAATGGATACTTGCGGTCCAGTTGACGGGTTGCGATTTCACCACCCGCTGGGCCTCTTCCATCATACCATCACGTTTGCCTGACGATGCGGCTCAATAGAAATCCGGGCACCAGCAAGCTTAACACGGCTAACGCGTACCAGGGCTGCTGGGGAGCGGCGAGAAAACAGATTGCGGCATCAAGCACGATCAGACTACGCAAAACGGAAACGACTGCGCTTTGAATGTCTTTCGGCTGGATCGTGAAGACCGCCGTCAATACTCGCCGCACAATCGGCACTGCGATCAGCAGAATGAACAACGGAAACGCAATGTTGGCGGTCTCGTTGAACACGGCCCCGCCGGGAACAAAGGGCAAATAGCCGACTCCGACCAGACCGATCACGACCAGCACTGCCGCCATCACCAACGGTGACCGGGGTTGCTCAGCGACCGCTTCCTTACGTCCCAGTAACGTGATCCCCCAGATCAGGACTCCAATGCTGGCCGCAGCCCAAACGGCTTCGACCGGATACCCCAGGAACGGTTCCGCCAACGGCGACTCGATCGGCATCGTACTGGCCCCCAGCAGAATATTCAGCAGCCGGCAACCGCCCATCAAAACGGGCGCCAACCAGGTTCGCTTCAGCGGTCCGTCGTACAACACGACGCTCAATCCCAACAGGAGCGCGACTGAAATAACCCGTTCGAAAACGACACTGCCAAACCCAGCCGACAAGACCGCCGCCAAACCGGAAAACAGGATCCCGCTGACAATCAAGCCCCACCCCGCCAGCTTGGCCTGGGTCAACGGTATCTGCCCCGCCGGCAACGGACGGTCGGGCCGCTGTTGCCGATCGACCTCGACGTCAAACACATCGTTCAAGACCATGCCACCGAGATAGAACCCGGTGCTGGCCAATAGCAGACATACCAACTCAGGTAACGGGGTCCAGGCTTGGTGAGCCCACAAGAACCCCATCAGGATGTTGGCCCAGGCCGATGGCAGATTTGCGATCCGCATCAACTGCAACCAGGCGCGGCCGCGGCCGCGGCCGGAGTTGGCTCCCGGCGACTGGGAAGGGAGGCGTCCGTGCGGAGTCATCGTGTTCCTACAGCGAACAGCGGTCGACATCGCAACCGGTTTAGGTTAGTTCA
>CAZJEK010000008.1:28756-42214 GCA_964545005.1 uncultured Pirellulaceae bacterium | reverse complement strand
AGAATCATGCAAAGACAACGAAAAACAAGCATGATTTGTGGGTAACGACAAGGGCTTCCGCCCCAAGCTATGATAGACGGCCCCTCCGGGGCGATGATCATGTTGCAGCCGCCAAACAACAACCCAAATTCTCCTACATACAAAACGTTAGAGTCAGGAGATTTGAAATTTCACAATCCAGATTTCAAATCAGCTCTAATCGTTTCAAACGGTTGACCAATCGGTCCAAACCGCCACCGGCGTACGATTTCTCAATCTCGTTGCCTTTGTAAATCACGTTGAAGGGAAGATCTTTGACGTCGACCAGCCAGGGGTTGCCTTTCTTGAAGTCACCCAAACCGCGTTGGTCGAGATTGAGTTTGCCGACAGGAATCTCGGGCTGGAATTCGTCTGCTTCGATGGCCTGGTTGAGTTCGGCTTCCCAGCGATGGCAGTTATCACAAGTTGATTTGCCAAGAATCAGGACTCGGTTGGGTTGGGATTCAAAAGCGGCCAGGTTGTCGGCAGTCAGCGTTTGGATGGGCATTTTGAGACTTGAGATTTGAGACTTGCGATTTGAGACAAAAAAGCCCGCGGTCGTCGACCGCGGGCTGGTAGTTGTCACGGCTGTGGGTGGTTACGCGACAAACTCTTCGCCTTTGGACCAGTCGGCGCCGCACAGGCCACCGCTGATCAACGCTTGTGCGGTTCGCAGTGATTCGGCAGGACTGCGACCGACCGACAGGTCGTTGACGCTGTAGGAGCGAACGATGCCTTCGTCGTCGATGATGATGGTGGCGCGGAAGCCAACGCCCAGATCTTCTTTCAGCACGTCAAAGGCGCGACTGATGGCGTGGTTGGTGTCGGCCAGAACCGGGTGAGTAATTTCCTGAGGAAATGTCTCGCGATCGGCAAACCAGGCCTGGTGGCTGTAAAACGAATCAGTACTGCAGCCAATCACGGAAATGCCGTCGTCTTCAAAGTCGCCCAGCAGTTCCTGAAAGCCTTTGATTTCAGTGGGGCAGACAAAGGTAAAGTCCAGTGGGTACCAGTACAACAAGTGCCATTTGCCCTTGTAATCATCCGACGAAATGGATTTCTGTTCGCCGTTGACGTAAGCGACACCTTGCCATTGCGGAGCGGGTTGGCCAATGAAGGACATGGGAATACCTCGGTATGGTTAAAAGTTGCGGGATATTTGGGAAAAATCGATGACTTTTCTAGCTCAACTGCCGTGATTCTTCAAGGCATTGAATCCTGACGACGACCGAGTGTCGGCAAACCTTACATAACCTTTACAGCCGTTGTCCGCATTCTCGATCTCCGGATTACACTAAAACCAATCGGAAAAATGCGTTGATTCCAGATAAGGGCAGGCTTGTCCGCCAAAACGCCGAAGAAAAGGATGTGACATTCCCTGTTTTCCGATCAGGTTTATCGTGAACGATTCCAACTCAATTTCTCAAAATCCTGTCGCGCCGTCCATCTCGCCCTTATCCCACCCGCCCCTGGTGCCCATGAATCACCAACCTGAACCCGCCGATGAAGCTCGGTTTGACGAGATGATCGACCGGCTGGACAGCTGCGTCGAACTCGTTCGTGGCGAACTGGACCAATACCGCGAAGCGAACTTTGGGGCTGATCCCAGCCAGCGAACCGACTATCTGCTGTCGGTCGTGATCCCCGTGTTCAACGAAATCAAGACGATTGGCCGGATCCTCAGTCGGGTCGCTTCGTTGAAACTGAACCTGGAACTGGTCATCGTCGACGATTGCAGTACCGACGGCACCCGCGACGTGCTGAAGCAGATTCAGGATCTGCCTCGAGTCACGGTTATCTTGAAAGAAAAAAACGCCGGTAAGGGGGCCGCCTTGCGAACCGGGTTTGAGCACGCCCAGGGCGATTTCGTCGTCATTCAAGATGCCGACCTGGAATACAATCCATCCGACATTCCGATACTGATCCAACCCTTGCTCAAGGGCGAAGCCGATGTGGTCTACGGTTCACGCTTCATCGGCGAAGAGCAACAGGATGAATCCTGGATTCATCGCGCGGGGAATGCGGTGTTGACTGGGGCGTCGAATCTGTTTTCAGGTTTGCGACTGACCGATATGGAAACCTGCTACAAGGCATTCAATCGAGAGGTGCTCAAGGACATCACGATTGAACAGGATCGGTTCGGGATTGAGCCTGAGTTAACGGCTAAACTGGCCCGGCGTGGCTATCGGTTTACCGAAGTGCCGATCTCCTACGACAGTCGCGGGTATGATGAAGGAAAGAAAATCGGGTTCAAGGATTTGATCAACGCCATTTATTGTATTGGACGTTACGGGATCACTGATTGATGAAGTTGCCTATCGCCGTGTCGAGTGTGTTGAGCCCCGGTAGCACGCGCTACCTGTTGGCCTTGTTAGTCTGGGGCCTGTTGATTGCCGCTCCGGTCGTCGCTCAGGATGACAAGCCGATCACCCTGACGCTGGAAATTTCGCCTGATCCGCAAGCACAGATCGGTTCCCAGCAGCGGTGGATGAAGGTATTGCATGAAGTCGGTGCCGATCGGGTGCGGACCGTTGGTGGGCGCGGGGAAGCATCCATCGAGGAGCAGGAAATTGGTTCGGGAATCACGATTCGCGTTCGCGGTTTTCTGTCCAAGAACAAGCTCGAATTGCCCGGCGGCAAGTTTTCAATCAGCGACAAGGCCCGCATCCGCGCGTTGCTGGATAGTTTTCGCAAGGACGGCGCCGAAGTCACGCTGTCGGAAAAAAAAGCGTTTGGGCTGACCGCCAAACAATTGGTCTGGGTCCACGGCAAGTTGTCAGCCGTGGTGGAAGCTGAAACCAAGGGACAGTCGGCCGGACAGGTTGTGGATCGGTTGGGTGCCGCCACCGGTCTGACGATTGTCAAAGATCAGACCGCTGCCAATGCCTTGGCAGGCACTGACGTCGTTGCTGAGGAATACAAAGGGTTGACCGCCGGCACCGCGTTGGCCGCCACACTACGCCCCCTGGGGTTGGTACTGGAACCGGTCCGTAAGCAAGCCAACGAAATCGAACTGCACATCAAAGGCGTGCAGTCCAGCCAGGAACACTGGCCTGTCGGGTGGCCTTCCAAACAGGTGCCGGTCAAAACCGAGCCGAAGATGTTTGAACGGATGCCGATTCAGATCAAGAACTTTGCTCTCGACAAAGTTCTCGTTGCCGTCCAGAAAAAAGCCAAAGTGCCGTTTCTAATTGACCGCAATACGCTGGCCAGCAAAGGGATCGAGTTAAGTGAAGTCACAGTCACGGTCGTTGATGACAACATCACGATCTCGCGGCTAATGTCCGAACTGCTCCGGCAATCCCGGCCGAAAATGGGGCATGAACTGCGGATTGACGAACGCGGAACCGCGTTTGTCTGGATCTCTTCACGCTAGTGTTCCAACATTGATCAACTACTAGTCGCTATCGCCTTGGGACGGTCTGAACCGTACAATCTGAAGGCACCTTCGCCGGCTGGAACAAGCACCGCGGAGGATTCATTCGCCGCCAATCAACACAGTTTGAGCTAAGCCGTCGCTGACCATGGGATTCGAGGACCGGGAATACTACCGAGACGAGTATCAAGATAAGACAAACGGCGGGATTCCGGGATTTCGGTTTGACCGGCAGAGCGTCATTGTCAGCTTGATCGTGATCAATGTCGTGTTATTCGTGATCGACATGTTTTCGCCACGGCTGTCGATGTATGACATGCTACCGGCATCCGAGCGTGGTGCAGATGGTTCTGTTCCGGTAGCCGCGATCGATGGCGTGCAGGTGCCCGTCGACAAGATCCAGTCAACGACCCAATGGCTGGCATTTCAATTGTCGCTTAAATCGGATCGTGCCTGGCAAGTCTGGACTTTTTTGACTTACGGGTTTGTCCACACGTCGGTCGTCGATCCGGGCGGGATCACGCATATCATCATGAATATGCTGACGCTGTTTTTCCTGGGACCACCGGTTGAATCCAAGCTCGGTCGAAACGGATTCCTGGTGTTTTATCTGCTGGCAATCATATTTTCCGGTTTGGTCTGGTACTTGTGGGTAACCGTGTTTGGCGAATCCGGGTACTGTCTGGGTGCCTCGGGTGCGGTATCAGCGGTCGTGATTTACTTCATTTTCCTTAATCCGCGGGCTGAACTGTTACTCATGGGGTTGATTCCCATGCCAGCCTGGATCGTCGGGGTGCTGTTTCTGCTGGCCAACCTGTCGTATGCGATTGGCAATTCCGGCATTGCCTGGCAAGCTCACCTGGCAGGCGGCGCGTTTGGTTTGGCCGCTTACCGCATGAATTGGAATTTCAGTGGCGTGCCGTTACCAGATTTGTCGCGTCGCAAAAGCAAACTGAAAATCCATCAGCCCGCCGCGATCGATGAACGATTGCAGCAGGATGCCGACCGAATCCTGGCCAAGATTGCCGAACAGGGAGAAAGCAGTTTGACCGGCAAGGAGCGGCGGACGCTGAAAAAGTACAGCAACCAGATTCGCAAACAGAGAAAGTGAGCTTGAGGCTTGAAGCTTGAAGCTGGAAATTTTACATTTCCTGACTCTACCGGAATGGACGTATTTCGAAATCAGAGGTAAGGTTGCATTGGATGAACGCAAAGTCGCCGAGACGCAAAGTCGCAAAGTGTGATTCGATTCCTTCACTAAGTCCTGTAATTCGCCAAGCTTCGTATTTCACAACCACTTGCCGCTTGGGCACTCTTGGAAGATCTTTGCGTCTTTGCGACTTCGTGTCTTTGCGTTTCACTGCAGTCCACTGGTCAGGCAAGTTCGCCGACCTTTAACTGCGAACAAATCGCTGCTCGTAGCGGGAATCACTAAATGCAAAACGTTACAGTCAGCAGATTTTAGATTTCAGATGGGGAGCCTGAGGCGCCTGAGGCTGACTAGGGCTTGGTGAACGCTCGACGAGCCATTTCCAAGGCTGATTTGCGGATCTGCTGGTACAGCTGATCGATGTTTTGCTTCAGCGATTCGATTTGCTCGGCATTGGCTAGGGAAGTGGCTTCCTTTTCGTTGGCGACGCTGGTGATTTCGTTGACGTCGGCTTGCAGTTTTTCCTGGTCAGCTTGCAGGTCGTTGATCAACGTGTTGCGAGCCGCGATTTGTTTTTGGGCATCGGCGTAAGCTTTATCCTGAATCGCCGACGCAATTTCAACACGCTTGATCTCGCGAATCAAAGACGCTGCCTGGCGGTTCAATTCGGAAAATTCGTAGGGATAGTCTTTCAGCTCACGGACATAGATGTCGTTGATTTTTTCAACATCTTCGGTGGCCAGAATTCCTTTGAAGCTTGAGTCTTGACCCCGTGCGTAGCCTTCGGCTGAGAGGGAATCAACCCAGACTTCATCGCCGGCTTCGAATTCGACGTCGGCCTTGTTTTGCAGTTGGGGAACCACGGCACCACCGTTAAGCGTGAAGTGCCCGTCGTTTTCCAGGCTACCGGTTGAGTCGACCGGGTAAGATTGCTTGGACTTCGAATTGAAACGCAAGACGTAGAACGTTTCTTCTGGATCAGGCTCAAAGCGGGGCGAAATTCGCGATCCCGAATTTTCATCAATCCAGGCCTGGATTTTTCCCAGCGGCAAGCCATCGAAGCTGAAGCGATCGATCAGGTTCTCGTATTCGGCTGAGTTCGGGTCGTAACCCATCGCTTGGGCAGGTAGATAGTTGTTCATCAGGATCTGACGGAACAGCGAGATGTCGTAAGTCAAATCGCGATTCTGTTCGGCCTCTTTTACCGAAGCGGCAAACTGTTTGTAGGCTTCGGGAACCTGAGCAGCGTTGGTCGGATCCGATTCGGCGTTTTCGACAAGCGTCAGAATGGCTCGCTTGAAGATCCCGTGCTGGTCCTGAGGTGTTTTCTCAAACAGCGTCCAGGTTCCTTCTGGTTGAGCGAACAATTGCTGGTCAACGATGTCGACGGCTTCGAGGGTCAGGTCCTGACCACTTTCAGCAACGACACGGACCGAACCTACGTATCGAGCAGGGTAGTCCTGATTTTGAACTTGGCGATCTTGAAAGACGTGCAGAATGAAGTCTTGCAATTCACCTTCGGACTCAACATTCCGTTCTGCGGCAAATGTGAACTTGCGATTGGCACCGTCGGCGGTCACCGTGCCGCCAGACCAGACACGGCCTTGGCCGACCAGGGCTTTGGACAATTGTTCGTCGGCGTACCGCAAGGTGCCAGGTTCGTAACTGGTCGCCAGCGGGTCTCCGATGGTGATTTTTTCGAGGCTTTCTTCGGCCAGCTGCAGCCGTTTCTCAGCCTTCGCATAATCGGTCAGGTCACTGACACGCTGTTCCCTGATTTTGCTCATCGCCATCGCAGCCAACACGCCCGAGATCATCGTCAAGACCAGGAACACCACGTTGACCCAGTGCCAGGTCTTGGTGGCCATGATGGCAAAGACCAAAACCAACAGGCAGACCAGGCCCATGATCCCGACTGAAATCATGTCCATTTGCCCCTGGCCCAGGGGTGCGAAGTGGTTTCCAAGCAGGGATGCAAAGTTTACGTAATCGTTGAGCATTATTCAGCTTGCCAAGGAAGGTCCGAAGGTCCGCGTGTGTCTGTTGGATTATGGTTCAAAAACCGGCTAATTGGATAATAAATCGGGCTTTTTTTCCGTCAACCTTTGGTATCGACGGATCACCCGCTTCGGCTTCGATTCGCTTGCCACTTTCGGTATGAATACCGGCCTGACGACAATCTCTCAAGTTACAACCCGGTCAGGTCCGAAAATCCTTCCAGATCGATGCGCCGGCATTACCCGTACATCCCGCACTTTTCGGGGATTCGGCGCTTCCGCAACCTTTTGTCACGGGAATCCCGCTCCCAAAGTGACACCTTAAGGAGAAATTTGGTGTTTCAGACCCAGCTGAACCGGCTACTGATCGTAGTCGTGTTGTTCAATTTGTGTGTCATCATCGGATGTCACCGTAGTTATTACCGTCGTCAGGCTGATGCTGAGGCCCAGCGACTGGTGCTCGAAAAAGCCGTCGATCCCCGTTGGAGTTCCTCGGACGGATCGATCGAGATTGACCCTCAATCGAGGATGTTCAATCCATTCTCCAAGGATCATCCCCCCATTCCACCGGATGATGCGACCTCGCACCAGCTGATGCACATGGTCGACGGCAAGGAAGGTTTTCCCCACTGGCACGCCAATGGGGACACCGATGCGGTGGAAAACCCGGTCTGGAAGTCGTATCTGCCCACGAACGAAAAAGGGCAGGTGGTCTTGAATCTGGAACAAGCCTATCGGCTGGCGTTGATTCATTCACCGGACTACCAGCAACAGCGGGAGACACTTTATCGTTCGGCGCTGAACGTCAGCCTGGAACGATTTGGATTTGATTCTCAGCTGTTCAGCGGGTTTAACTCATTTCTGACGACTCAGGGGAGGCTGAGAAACGGATCGGGCTCCTCCAGCACAACCCTGCAATCGCAGATCGGTGCCAACGGTGGCGGGGCCAATCTGCAGCGACTGGGAATCACGGGGACCAATTTTGCGGTCGGACTGGCGAACACGATCCTGTTCAGCTTTGCCGGGAACAACACTCAATCAGCCAGTTCGTTGATCGATTTCTCGGTGATCCAGCCGTTGTTGCGAGGTGCCGGTCGCGAGCGAATCATGGAATCGCTGACTCAAGCCGAACGTACCTTGCTGGCCAACGTGCGTCAGATGGAACGTTACAAGCGCGGGTTTTTCCTGAATACGATCATCGGGCGAGGCACCGGTGCCGGTCCTAACTTGAGCGGCAACTTTTTGGGGAATCCGGGTTCGGCTAACTTCAACCCTGGAGGGTATTTCAATCTGCTCAGTCAGCAACAGACCCTGCGCAACCAGGAACTCAATGTTCGCCAGCTGGAAGGTGTGTTGAAGCAATTTGAAGAGCTGTTTGACAACGAGCGGATCGATGCAATTCAATTGAAGCAGTTTCAGCAAACCTACTATAGCAATCAAGCTGGACTTTTAAGAGCCAAAGCCGGATACCAGAACTCGGTTGATCAATACAAGATTCAATTGGGGCTTCCGCCGGAATTGGAGGTGATCGTTGAGGATCCATTGTTGGACCAATTTAAATTGATCAGTGACCAGATCAATGATCGTTTGGTCGACATTAGCGTGTTGAGGGAAAACACCGGAAGCGTGCTGGGGCGGATCCAGGCCCAGATCCAGGATTTCAATCCCGAACAGCCTGACGCGTTCGAGTGGCCCGAAAACATCGATAAAGTTGTCGTTGAATTGCAACCGTTCCTGGTAATCGCCGAGCGGCTGTTGCAAAAAGTGATCGACGACGACGCCGAGCAAGTTCGAGCCGACCTGGACAAGTTGGAATCGAATCGTGACCAACGAATTGCCCACTTGAACAGCGTAAGGGCCGAGATTGAAGCCGGCCGAATTATTTCCGATGTTGACCCTGGTTTGTTCGACGCCGATACGATTCCGAAGGCGGACAAGTTGCGATTGGATTTGCGAAATCCGGAAATGGACGCCAAAGATGTGGTTATCGTTGACGGGCAGGAACGGCCAGCACCCAAGTCGATTCTCCGTCGGGCCGAATTGTTGCTCGACGAAATCAAACAGGCTCAGCAAGATGTGCAAGACTATGCGGAGCTCGCAGCCGAGGCCAAATCTGCCGACCGGTTCGAGTTCCTCAAGCAACGATTTGTGTTGCAAATTCCCGGGCTGCTGACCGAACTGAACAACCTGCCGCTGGAAATGTCCCGTCTGCAGGCCTTTGCCCGTTCGAACTCCATTCAAATCACCGATGTGCAACTGGATGCTGAGCAGGCCATTCGAATCGCACGCTGCCTGCGGCGAGACTGGATGAATGCCCGGGCCAGTCTGGTTGATCAATATCGCAATATTGAATTTGTGGCCGATCAACTGGAGGCGGGTGTTGACCTGGTCTTCCAGGGAGACATCGGCAACACCGGAGATAATCCGTTCAAGCTGCGATACGAAACCGGACAGTTGCGAGCTGGTTTCCGCTTCGATGCTCCGATTACCCGACTGGCTGAGCGAAACCAGTATCGGCAGGCATTGATCGACTACCAGCAGGCTCGCCGAAACTTCTATCAATTTGAGGATTCGATCAAAGCGAACTTGCGAAACCTGATCCGCTTCATCAACCAGAACAAGGTCCAGTTTGAACTTAACCGAATTATCGTGCAGATCAGTATCGATCAGCTGGAGATTAACCGTCTGAATCTGGAACGTCCGATTGCGGTAGGTGAGGCCAGTCGATCGTTGGGGCCGACCACCGCGCAAAACTTGATCAACGCAATTAATAGTTTGAACCGTGCCCAAGATGATTTTATTGGGGCCTGGTTGAATTACGAAGTCTTGCGTCGCAACCTGGACTACGACTTGGGCACCATGCAGTTAGACGAGTTTGGACAATGGCTGGACCCGGGGAAAATCGATGAATCGATTGGTGTCCGTGCCGCCGCAATGATGGGGATCGAACTGGATTGCCAATTCTGTGAGAGCATTGGTACTTCCTATCTTCCACCGTTAGAAGAAGTATCTGACGAAAACGGCGAGAGTGTTCTGGATGCCCCGGGGCCAATCAAAGCTGGAGGCAGTCCCTTCGAATATAAGTCTCGTAGCGACTTGCTGAACAACGCTGACACGCCGGAATTGACACCCCAGCAGCGGCAAATCGAATTGCAGTTGCAACGGTTGCGAATGGAAGAGGAGTTACTGCGGCAACGTCGTCAGCTGGAGTTGTTGCCGGGGCCCGACGGAATCGATCCGGCCAATCCGGGTGATGGAGCCTCCAGTCAACCTGAGCCATCCGACACGTTTTCGCAGCCAATCGTAGCGCCGATTTCCAAGCTTCCCGAGCTGTCGGATTCCAAGCTGTCCCAGCCGAGCGAGGTGTCGGCAGCTAAGGCCGAGTCGCTGACTCGGGTAAGCGTTGACAGCGAAGCCATTGCGACGCCAACGCAAATGCCAGATCCCGTCACAGCTGGCGTCCAATTGACGCCCCAACAGCAGTCGACGCTTGAACCAGCGGTTGAGCAACCACCTGTATCCAGCGATTCATCGGAACAGCTGGCTGCTGAAACCGCGAGTCCACAGCCTGAAACGCACAAGTCAAATTCGGTCCCGGCCCAGTCAGTTCCAGACCGCAGCGTGCTGGTATTGACGGAATCGGCCGAAAAAGTCCCTTCGAAGGACGGCAAGCTGACAGTTGTCGCTCGCAATGAAACGGCTGTCACGTTGCCTCCTCCGATCCAGGGGGCTACGGATTCTTCGAGTCCAGGCCTGGTCGACTCCAAGTTGGCCAACAGTGATCCAAAAACGGCCGCTTCCCAACCTTCGGCTCCAGAAAAACCGGATCAACCCAGTCCGCGATGGGCCGAAAACGACTCGTTTGGTGGGTTATTGAACCGTTTCAAGTAGTTTGGAGCCGAATCGGTGAAGGTAGCTTGGGCCATTGGCCCGAGTAGGGGTATCGCTGGACTTTCGGATTGGGGCTGTTGCGATCACGGCCGAATCGGCCATGCTACGTAGCTTGGGCCATTGGCGCCGTTGGCCGAGTCGGTGCTCAACTCTGGGTTAACGGTTGGGATCAGGGTCCAAGTTGCGATCACGGCCGAATCGGCCATGCTACGTAGCTTGGGCCATTGGCCCGAGTCGGCGGGGGTTTCATTAAATCTCAGCGTCCCGCTGCGATCAACGCCGAAATTAGCCCGGTGCTGTCGAAAAGCCCGTCATTGACTCGATTCGTGCCAAAATCGAGACCCGGTGCCGGTTGATACAGAACTTTTTGAGTATTTCATGGTTTAATTTGAGTTGAATCTGAGGTCTTTCGAGGTTGGGGAAGCTCGAAAGCAGGTTTTCTGCCTGCTGATTTGTGACAAAACGCCGGGTTTCCCGGTACCAATGTCCAATTATCCTGTTTTCTCCGATTGGATCTCAGATTCAGTTCGACCGCGGGGCACGTGGCCCGTCTGGTCGAACAATCGAACACGCACATTTTTTTTGCCGCGTCGATTCTCTCCAAAAAGCAAAAAACCATGAAATATCGACAATTGCGTTCCCGAACCGGATCGGCTCTCCCCTTCATCCTGATGGGACTCGTAGCTGTGCTGCTGGTTGCCGCCGGCGGTTACATGTTGATGACGTCCAGCGAAGATTCCGACATCATTGAACCCATTTTTGTTCCTGTTGAACGTGGTGAGTTCGTCTCTCAAGTGCTCGATCAGGGCGAAGTCCAAAGTAGCGAGAACGTCGAAATCCGCTGCGAAGTCCGCGCCCGAAACGGTGAGCTGAGCGTGTTGACGGTGGTTCCGGAAGGAACCATGGTCAAACCGGGCGACTTCCTGGTGCAACTGGACTCGACGGCATTTGAAAAAGAGCTCGAAGCGCAACAAGTCGCGCTCGTCAATGCTCAGACCCGTGTGATCCAGGCCAAGTCCACCCTGGAATCAGCTGAGGCCACTTTGGAAGAGTACATCAAAGGGACGTTCGAACAGGAAAAGCTTTCAATCAAGAATGAAATTGCCGACGCCGAAGGCGCAATTGTTGCAGCCGAGCAGAAGATTGAACAATCTCAGGAGACGTTGGGCTTTAGCGAAAAATTGCAGGCCAAGGGATACTTGACCCGTCAGTCTTTGGAGACCGCCCGGTTCGAATTGGAGCGGGCTGAGATCGACAAAGCCAAAGGCGAAAACTCGCTGGCATTGGCCAAAAAGAAATTGGAAGTGCTGGAAAATATCACTTTCCGTAAAAATGAGATTCAATATCAGGCCGACATCGAAGCCGCCAAGGTCCAGCTGGACAGTGAGCAGAAAGCACTTAAGGTTGAGCAGGAAACCCTGGCTGAAGTCGAAAAGATGATCGCCAAGTGTGAAATCAAGGTTCCCGAGGGTGTGTCCGGGCAGGTGGTCTACGCCAAAGAGTCATCCCGAGGTGGCAATGATTGGGTGCTGGAAGAAGGAACGACGGTTCGCCAAAACCAGGTTCTGATTCGACTGCCCAACCCCGACAAGATGGAAGTCAAGGCGTTGATCAACGAGCAGTCGATCACGCAAGTCGAACCGAACATGCCCTGCACGATCAAAGTCGATGCACTCAATGACACGACGCTGAAAGGTGTGGTGACCAAAGTCAACCAGTATGCCGAGTCCAGCGGTTGGATGAGCACGTCGGTTCGCAAGTACGCGGTGTTTGTCAAGATTCTCGATCCACCCAAAGCATTGAAACCGGGGATGAACGCCTCGGTGACGATTCAGGTCCAGTACAAGCCGGACGTATTGTTGACTCCTTTGCAAGCAGTATATGCAGTGCAGGACAAGAAGTTTGTGCTGTTGCGTGACGGCGAAGGTTGGGAAACTCGGGAAGTCAAAACCGGCGGTGACAACTCGCAGATGGTCTACATCACCGAGGGCGTCGAAGAAGGCGAGCAACTGGTCATGAATCCCGGTGGCTACAAGGAAGTGATGGACCTACCGGAAATGGAACTGGAAAAGAAAATTGAGATTCCCGAGGGTGAGCAAGTCGCTGTGAAAGAACGTGCCCCCGGTGGCGGGGGAGAAGACGGCCCCAGCGATGGTGCTGGCGGAGGGCGACGTGGGCCCGGTGGCGGTGGCGGCGGTGGCATGGGAGGCATGCAGGTTCCCGAAAGCGGTGCCGCTCTGATCAGCGAAAAAGACAGCGATGGCGACGGAAAATTGACCAAAGACGAAGCCGGAGAGCCGTTTTCGTTTTTCTTTGATCGCGTCGACACCGATGGTGACGGATTTCTTTCCGAGACCGAAGCCGATGCATCCATCAAGCGGATGAAACAGATGATGCAAAATCGCGGCGGAGGCGGCGGTGGTGGCGGCTTTGGTCGTGGAGGAGGACGGCAGGAGTGAGTACGGCACCAGCGTCAGTCGAACCCGTCCAGGAAAATAACCTGGCCGCGTCAATTCGCGACTTGAAGAAACACTTTGTGCTCAAAAGCGAGACCGTTCGCGCGTTGCGCGGTGTTTCGTTTGACGTTCCGCAGGGGGACTACGTTGCGATCATGGGACCTTCCGGTTCTGGCAAAAGTACCCTCTTGAACCTGCTCGGTTGCCTGGACAAACCAACGCATGGTTCGTTCATGCTGGGCGACGATGACGTTGCCAACTTGGATGACGATTCGCTTTCCTACATTCGCGCATCGCGAATTGGTTTCGTGTTTCAGGCGTACAACCTGATCGCACAACTGTCGGTCGTCGAAAACATTGAAGTACCGTTGTATTACACCGGTAAACTGAATTCGGAATCTCGCAAACGAAGCATTGAACTGGCCAAGATGGTCGGATTGGGAGAACGACTCGACCACCGCCCGCCCCAGCTTTCCGGTGGTCAGCAACAGCGTGTTGCGATCGCTAGGTCTCTAGTCAACGACCCGTACTTTATCCTTGCCGACGAAGCCACCGGTAACCTCGATTCGG
>CAZJEK010000008.1:22458-28717 GCA_964545005.1 uncultured Pirellulaceae bacterium | reverse complement strand
AATGATGAAGGTCGGACGATCATCATGGTGACGCACGAAGACGAAGTTTCGGAGCACGCCAAGCGAATCATTCGGTTGAAAGACGGCATGATTCAGGTCGACGAGCGGGTTAAAAACCGAGTCGTATTTACTGAGCAACAGATCCGGGAGATCTCTCAGAATGCCAATCCTCAGGGCCCAGGCCCGGCAGCCAAGCCCGATGATTTTTCCCAACCCAGTCATCCGCATGCTAACGGGAATAGTTAGTGCCAATCCTGCTGCCAGGGATGCTTAGCTCCAATCGCCGCGCAATTGAACAATACTGATGAGCGTTACAAAAAACATTGCCGCCTTCCTGCGGCCGCGAACCTGGAAGCTGGGGCTGAAGAGCCTGCTGCTGCACCCGATGCGCTCAGCATTGACGGTACTCGGGATTTTGATCGGCGTGACCAGCGTGATCTGGTTGCTGGCCATCGGTGAAGGGATTAGCCAGGAAGCTCAGCGTCGTATCGAAGATCTGGGTGCTGAAAATATCATCGTCCGCAGCGTCAAGCCGCCGGATCAAAGTGGCGGCAACTTTCGCCAGATCAATGCGTTCGGTGTCACCCGCGCTGAATTTCAGATGGTCCAGCGGACGATACCCACCGTGGAACGCGTGCTGCCGATTCGCGAAATCGTGCAGCGGTTTACGTACACCGGCAACCCCAATGCCCAGCCCATTGATGGACGGTTGGTCGGTTGCACCAACGGATACGAAGAAGTCACGCGGCTGGAGGTCAATCGAGGGCACTTTCTGACTCCGGTGGAAGTCGCCCAATCCAAATCGGTGTGCGTGATCGCAGCCGAATTGTCGCGTCGGTTGTTTCCTTCGGAAGACCCGTTGGGAAAGCAAATCTACCTGCCTGAAAAGAAAGAATATTTCAAAATCGTTGGTGTGCTGAAACCGCGTAATGCGACCGCAGCCATCGGTGGTTCGCTGGCCGCGCAGGATTTCTCGCTGGACGTTTACATTCCGATTACCACCATGCGGCAGCGGATGGGTGACCAGGAAGTCAAACGAGCTGGCGGTTCGTTCTCGGTCAAGAGTTTCGAACTTTCGCAGATTACGATCCAGGTCAAGAACGTCGATGATGTTCCTCGAACGGCGGAGTTGGTTACGGCAACCTTCATGGCCAACGATCCCAATCGCCAGGACATTGCGGTGGTCGTGCCTTACGAATTGTTGGAGCAAGCCAAAGTGACTCGCTTGATGTTCATGTTGTTCATGGGGTTGATTGCAACCATTTCGCTGGTCGTCGGCGGTATCGGAATCATGAACATCATGTTGGCCACGGTGACCGAGCGAACCCGGGAGATCGGGATTCGTCGTGCACTGGGGGCTCGCCGATCGGATATCGTCCTACAGTTTCTCGTGGAAACGATTTCACTGTCGGTTGTTGGTGGTATTGTCGGCATCCTGGTCGGATTGCTGTGTCCGATTTTGGTGGTCGGAGCGCGCGAGGGCGTTGAGTTTCTGGCGCCCAAGTTGTATTCCGGGTTGCCGGACGACGCGAAAGTCATGACGCCCGTGATTGTTCCGGCTTCAATCCCGGTGGCGTTCTGTATTTCGGTGATCGTCGGTGTATTCTTTGGGCTCTACCCCGCCTACCGCGCCGCGCAAATGGACCCGATCGAAGCGTTGCGCCACGAGTAAATATGGTGGCCCCATTTTGTAGCATGGCCGATTCGGCCGTGATCTCAATGAAACACTGAACGTTGAGCGAAATCCTTGCGGGCTCGGGCCAATGGCCCAAGCTGCGTCCCGCGGTCACAAGCTTCAATCCTCGATCAGCCTGGCTTAAACATTGCGTCGATCGCGGAATTCGAAACGCAGAATGGAATCCTTCCGTTGGAGTCAGGCGGGCTTGTGGAGTAGAATCGTGGTTGACGGCGTCAGCAAAACGACTTTGCCCCGCGGAAGGTTTTATGAATAAGATTGGTTTGTTTTCCCAGTTGAATCGAGCCACCAGTCCGCAGATCGTCAGTTGGGCTGCGGCCCTGTTGACGGTGTTGTGTTTCGTCGGCTTTGCCCCGGCACAGGAAAAGCAGGAATCGCCGACGCCGTCAACTCCGACGTTGACCGAAGCCCAGGCGATTGAATTCTATCGGCAGCAAGTCAAACCGATCATCAAACAGCACTGCTATGAGTGCCATGCCGATGACCCCGAGGATCTGCAAGGCGGATTTGCCATTACCTCGCACGCGTCAATCGTGAGGGGCGGTGATTCCGGCGCGGCGGTCGATCTGCAGGATGTTCCCGAGAGCATTCTGTTGAAAGCGATCAACTACGACATTTGGGAAATGCCTCCTTCAGGCAAAATGTCGGCGCAGGAAATTGATGTGCTGACGAAATGGGTCAAGTTGGGTCTGCCCTTCGATCCGGCCGACGAACGCGACTTGACTGCAGCAGGCGAACATTCCAGCGAACCGCAAGTCAATGAAGAGACGAAGCGGTGGTGGTCCTTTCAACCCGTCGCTCGTCCTGAGTTACCAGAGGTCAGTGATCAAGATTGGGCTCGCAGTCCGATCGATCGGTTTGTCCTGAAACGGCTGGCCGACGCTGGCCTGAAACCCGCGCCACAGGCCAGCAAGCAAACACTGGTTCGCCGCGCGTATTACGACTTGTTGGGCCTTCCGCCGACTCCGCAGCAGGTGGAAGCCTTTGTCAATGATCAGGACCCCCGGGCGTTCGAAAAACTGGTTGATCAATTGCTGGAATCGCCACACTACGGTGAAAAATGGGGCCGCCACTGGTTGGACCTGGTGAGGTACGCCGAATCAAACAGCTTTGAGCGGGACGGAACGAAACCATTTGTCTGGCGCTATCGCGACTATGTAATTCGCGCTTTCAACGACGACAAACCTTACGACCAATTCATCATCGAACAGTTGGCCGGTGATGAACTGGACAATGTCACGCACGATTCGGTCATTGCGACCGGCTACTACCGACTGGGTGCCTGGGATGATGAGCCGGCCGATCCGTTGCAAGCACGGTACGACGGGTTGGACGACATCGTTGGCACGACCAGCAAAACATTCATGGGGCTGACGGTTGATTGTGCTCGTTGCCACGATCATAAAATCGATCCGATTCCCCAGGCCGATTATTATCGGATGACGGCGCTATTTGAAAACATCCGGCATTACGGAGTCCGGTCGGATGAGTCGGTTTATCAGGCATCCGTGAAGACGCTGCTGGGTGATCCCTCCCCGGCAGAAGCAAAGGACTATCAGATCAAATTGAATCTGCTGGAAGCGAAAATTCAGCAGATCGTTGAACAGGCCAAGCCTGGTTTCGAGCCGGTGGATCACGAGGACTTTCAATACGAAATGAACCAGGCCCGGATCCTCAAAAAACGGGTCGGCGATCAAATTACCGAACAGCAGTTCAATCAATTCAATCGTCTGGTCGCACAACGAAAACGATTGTTTGAGTCACCTCCTGGCAGCATCAAAGTGCTGTGCGTGAAAGAGCAGGGCACTGAGTCGCCGGAGAGTTTTGTCCGCTTGCGGGGGAACCCGCATGTGACCGGTGACCAGGTTGAGCCAGGATTCATTTCCGTGCTCTCCCCACCCGAACCCGAGATTGAGCAACCGGAACATGGCGATTCACTGGGGCGTCGAAAAGCCTTGGCTCAATGGTTGGTTGACCCGCAGCATCCGCTGACTGCTCGCGTGATGGCCAACCGAATCTGGCAATACCACTTTGGGCGTGGTCTGGTAAGAACCACCAGCGATTTTGGTTTTCAGGGCTCGCCGCCAACGCATCCGCAACTGCTGGATTGGTTGGCAGCAGAGTTTGTCAGTCAAGGTTGGAGTATCAAGCAGATGCATCGCCTGATGATGAATTCGGCGACCTATCAAATGAGCAGCCAGTTTGATGAATCAGCCTATGCTCAGGATCCAGACAATGATCTGTTCTGGCGATTCAATCTTCGACGACTGACCGCCGAAGAAATCCGGGACTCCATTTTGGCTGTTTCCGGTCAGTTGAATTTGGACAAACAGTATGGTCCCAGCGTGTTCCCCAAAATGCCTCCCGAGGTTTTGGCCGGACAGTCTCAGCCGGGCAAAGGGTGGGGGAATTCTTCCTTGGAAGATCAGAATCGACGCAGCGTTTACGTGCACGTCAAGCGATCGTTGAAGTTGCCGATTTTGTCGACTCACGACGCCGCCGATACCGACACGACCTGCCCGGTGCGGTTTATCACGACCCAACCGACTCAGGCATTGGGAATGATCAACAGTGAATTTACCAATGATCAGGCTCGGCAGTTCGCGGCGTACATTGCCCAGCAAAAGCTGGATTCGGTCGATCAACAGGTGGCCCTGACCTTGCAGCGTGTGATGCAGCGGAAGCCGACTCCGGCGGAGGTGGAGCGGGGCGTGCAGTTGATCAGTCAATGGCAGCAACAGGACGGTGTCAGCGCTGAACAGGCGTTGGAATACTTCTGCCTGCTGGCCCTGAATTTAAATGAGTTTGTTTACCTCGACTAACGATAGAGTCATGGATCAACATCGAAATTTTTGTCGTCGCACTCGGCGTGAGTTTCTCTGGCAAGCCGGTGGCGGATTTGCTGGTGTCGCGCTGGCGGGACTCATGGATCGCAAGTTTCTGGCAGCCCAGGAAACCCAGGCTGATGGGACGAAATGGGTCAATCCGCTGGCTCCCAAATCGCCTCATTTTGCACCGCAAGCCAAGTCCGTGATCTTCCTGTTCATGTATGGCGGCCCTAGCCATATCGACACCTTCGATTACAAGCCCAACATGTACGGCATGGACGGCAAAACGGTCGAAGTGAAAACCTTCGGGCGGGGAGGCCATAAGAATCAGGGTCGCATTGTTGAACCGCGTTGGAAGTTCAAGCAGTACGGAGAATGCGGCAAATGGGTTTCCGATCTGTTCCCCAACGTTGCTCAGCATGTCGACGACATTGCGTTTGTGCATTCGATGACGGCGGATTCTCCCATTCATGGTTCCGCCATGCTGCAGATGAATTCCGGGAAAGTGCAAAGCGGCAGTCCTTGCCTGGGTTCGTGGGTCAATTACGGGCTGGGGTCTGAAAACGAAAATCTGCCTGGCTTTGTCGTTATGCTCGACGACAAGGGAGGACCGATCAGTGGAGCGAAAAACTGGTCATCGGGTTACATGCCAGCGACATACCAGGGGACTGTCGTTCGCAGCCAAGGTACACCGATTCTGGATTTAAAGCGGCCTGCTCGAATGAGTGATCCCAGTCAGCGTCGGATGCTCGATGCGATTCGAAAGTACAACCAGGAACATGAATCGACCCGGGGCGGGAATTCTGAATTGGCGGCGCGAATTGCCAGCTACGAACTGGCGTACAAAATGCAATCCACTGCTCCGGAAGCCGTTGACTTGAAACAGGAAACTCAGGCCACCCTGGATCTGTACGGGGTTGGCAAACAACCGACCGATTATTTTGGCCGGCAGTGCTTGATGGCGCGGCGGCTGGTGGAACGAGGAGTCCGATTCATTCAGGTATATTCGGGCGGCGCCCACAATGATGATAACTGGGACGCCCATGGCGATCTCGAACACAATCACAACTTGCACGCTGGCGAAACGGATCAGCCCGTGGCCGCGCTGCTGGCCGACTTGAAACAACGTGGGCTGTTGGATGAAACACTGGTCGTGTGGGGCGGCGAGTTTGGTCGCCAACCAACGGCCGAATATGCCAAAGGTTCAGGGCGCGATCATAATGCGTACGGTTTCACGATGTGGATGGCCGGAGGCGGCATCAAAGGCGGTGTCAGCCTGGGTAAGACGGACGAACTGGGAGCCAATGCCATCGAAGATCGGATGCATGTCCGCCGGATCCACGCCACCATCTTGCATCAGTTGGGGCTGGACCCCAATCATTTGACCTATTTCTTCGGTGGGTTGGATCAGCGATTGGTCGGAGTCGAAGGTGCCGAGCCGATCAAGGAATTGATCGGGTGATTGAAAATAGATCTGAAATCATCAGATTTGAGATTTGAGATGAACACCTTCGCTCAACCCGCCTGTTCGTAGTTGGCTTGCGGTTCGGCGGCCAGCATCGTTCCAGCAGGCAGTAGTGATACGGTTTCACCAATCGCTCGTCGCCCGCAAACTTCAATTGCGTCTTCGAACGGAACCAGCTGATCGACCAGGGATTTGTTTTTTCGGAACCAGGAAATCAGGATCATTTGCAGATTCATTTCCATGATGTTGGCGGGAAGCTGATCTGTTTCC
>CAZJEK010000008.1:6643-22358 GCA_964545005.1 uncultured Pirellulaceae bacterium | reverse complement strand
ATTGATAATCGGCACGACTGCATTTGGCGGCGCAGGGGCCCGGGCAGCTTCCCAGTTCGAAACGGATACATTGAGCCGACAGCGGGTTGTCGAACAGCTGGGCCTGGTTATTGAATTGGAAACCAGTTTTGTCGGGACAGTCTCGCAACTGAAAAACCTGGTTGATGCTGTCGATCGCCGCTCGCAATCTTCCTGTCCCCGCAATCGGTCCGAAAACCTGAGCGGCTTTGTCGGTGATCTTGCGAGTAAAAAAGGCCTTGGAGGCCAGGCCTTTGCTGAAGCACAAAAACGCCGGTTGCCGTTTGACGGGTTGGCCCTGGGTGTTGTATTCCGGGCGCCAGCGGTAGATCAGTTCCTGCTCGCGAATCAGGGCCAATAACTCATCCGAAATCGGTTCCCAAACCAGCGCCTGGCTGGTCCGCCGAATGCGATCGGCTTTACTGTCCGAAGGCGTTTTGGCGAAGTACGATAGCAGCCGTTTTCGCAACGATTTGCTTTTGCCGACATAGCAAATCTGGTTGCGGGCATCGAGCCATCCGTAGACGCCGGGGGTGAGCGGGCAGTGATCATGCAATAATGCTCGCCCAGCCATGCGGTCGGCGGGCAAGCGATGACGTCGAATTCGGCCGCGAGTTTGCTGAGCCAGCAGAGAAGGGCCGAATCCGGAAAATGCAGGGATCTCGCCTGCCAGCAGTTTCGTCATTTGAGTTGATTCCGTTCGTTGCCCGGGCTGTGCCGATTGGCAGTGCCCTCCATCCTGAAAAATGCCGCGACAGTTTAGACGGTAAACAGCGAAATTGCAAAAAGTTCGGCAGCCCCGCTAGCAGGAACAGCGTTCTCCTCGGTGAGAGTTTTGGTATCATCGACACCCTCCCCAGGGAGGGTCGAGCCACAGCGAGGGGAGGGGATTGGATTCCCTCTCCGGCCCTGACAGGCCGACTTTCCCAAGGTCCAAGGGAGAGTATCTGGATCGTCCGCGAAAAAGTTCAGCCTCTTTGCATACGCGCATCGCCCGCTATTTCCACCATGCCGAATCCGTGTACAGCCGATCCAACGCCGACTTGACCGATTCCGCGAATGCCCGATTGCCCAGTTCGTTGGGGTGCAGGTTGTCATCGCTCAACCGCTGCTCCGGAGCCAGCCAGCTGCCGGGCGGAAAACTGGGGCCACTGAAAATAAAGCGGCGAATGATCGTATCGCTGATCAACTCCAGATCATATTCCCGAGCCAGGTCCCGTTCCAAACCCGAATACGGATCGTTGATGAATCCACGAGGGATCTCAACGATCACGACATCGCCTCCGTACCGCTGGATCGATTCAATGATCTGGGTCAACTGTTGCTTGGTGTGCTGCCGGGGCTTGCCGTTTTTATAGTCGTGGCCACCAAGTTCGAGTACCACGACACGGGGGCGACGTTGGATGATTTGTGGCAGCAGGTCCTTAATCGCTTCGGTGGTGGTGTAGCCATTGCGCCCAAAGTTGATGACCGGAACTCCGACCATGGTTTGTAACGCTTCGGGATACCCAAACTCGGTCAGACTATCACCCAGACAGACGATTTCCGGATTTACCTTCGTTGCCTTAGAGGGGATGCCGCTGGCGTCCAGATGACGGCCGACTCCAAACCAGGCAAAGATCAGCCAAAGGACGGCCAGCTCAATGGCTCGGGCACGCGGGTTGGGATGCCAGGTGGCTGCTGCTGCCGAATAGAAGATGGCCGTCACCAACAGGTAGAATCGTTCGGAATGCTCGGGCTGCTTGATCAATAATAGAATTCCCAGCGTCACCAGAATCGCTCCGGTCTGCCGCCTCCGCCCGGCAATGAGAGTCAGCGATGCCAACAGCAACCAGCTCGCGACCATCAGGGTGATTCCGGCCGGAAAGGTTAGCAGCGAAGCCAGCAACATGCCGCTCAAGCCAATCGTGCGGGACAGTCTGCGAACCAATGAGGGGGAATCGTCAGGCGTGGTCAATGCAACATCGGTCATGGCCAAATTGTACATCAGGGCAGATTGATGGGAGTCTTGACAATGAGATCACTTTTTCAATTCGACAGCCGGTGCGGAAAGTTTTTTTCAAAAAGTGTCAATGTTTCGTTTGACAGCGCCGATACTTAGTTACGGATCCAAATCGCCGGGAGGTTGGGACACGGACTGTCCCACATCAGGATTAAAGTCATGGCATGACGATGGAGCGACATGCCATGACTTTTTATGCGCGCACCGCGATGTCATGCAGCATTGTTGTCTCGAAGTGTTCTGGAAGTGCGGAAGTAGCTTGGGCCATTGGCCCGAGTCCGCAACACTTTCGCCAGTCGGGAGAGTCGGCCGAGTCGGCCTATCAGAGAGGGGTTTGTAAGCCATCCCCTCGCTGTGGCTCGACCCTCCCACAGGAGGGTGTCGCCGCAACGTTCGCCGAGCGAAAGACGACTACTGCATCTTCTCGACTTGCTATTGCTGGCTCTTGGATTGTTTGACTGGTCAGCCTGCGTTGACTTTGCGGGCGCGGGGTGAGCTTTGTAGGGATAATGTGGAACAATCGTTTAATTACGCTTGTCGCACCGACCGATGCTGATATCAACCAACCGACCATTCGTTGACCCATTGCCAATCGGTGCACAACGCCGAGGAGGAAAAACTCCATGATCCGTCGTTTCTTCATGATCGCAGTCTGCGTTGTTGCATTCGCTGCGATCAACCAATCATCGACCGTCCAAGCTCAGTCACCTCAACCGGCGGCTGTTTCCAGCTGGGGCCAGCAGGGCCCGCGGAACATGAATCGATTTTATCACTACCCCTATGTCACGTATCCCCAAAACTATTGGGGCTCGGACTACTATCGCAGCGCCGATAGCCTGTACTACCGGTATCCCGCTGAGATGCGAATTCCGGTTTACAACCGTGACTGGTACAACTACTACCCCACCTCGCGACGTTATCACTGGGGTCACCAGTTTATTCTGGATGTGTTCTAAGCAATCCAGCGAAACCTGAAACAACATCACAGCGGGCCGGTAACGGTTCCGCTGTTTTTGGTTTGCGATCGTGGTTTTTTGAGATGCCATCTTCGCTTTGTCGCCAGCTATTCCTCCCTGGGATATTCGGCTGCTACAATCAATAGCAGCGCTGGGGATTGAACGGGAGAGAGCTGATGTCAAAGATAACAACTGGATTTCGTTCGCTGATATTTTTGCTGGTCGTGGCCTGTACCTGTACCTGGGCCGAAGAAAACCAACGGCCCAATATCATCCTGGTCATGGCGGATGATCAGGGTTGGGGGGACGTGGGATACAACGGGCATCCGTTTGTGCAGACGCCCGAGTTGGATGCGATGGCCCGCGACGGTTTGGTATTGAAACAGTTTTATGCTGCGGCCCCGGTTTGTTCGCCAACCCGCGCCAGTGTGATGACGGGGCGAAATCCAATTCGCAGCAAGGTGACCAACCATGGTCGTTACATGCGACCGCAGGAACAGACGATTGCCGAATCCTTGCAAGCGGCCGGGTACGTCACCGGAATCTTCGGCAAGTTCCATCTCGGATCCGCGCAACCCGGTTCGCCCTGCAATCCTGGTGGGATGGGGTTTGATGAATGGGTCATCGGTCTGAACTTTTTTGACAACGATCCCTATCTCAGTCGAAACGGCAAGATCGAGCATCGACAGGGGAAAGGCACTGTGTTGGCGATGGATGATGCGATTGAGTTTCTCAATAGACATCACGCCGGCGCCAAACCAATGTTGATGGTTGTCTGGTTTCCGTCACCCCATCTGCCTCACCAGGAGGTTCCGGACGGACCAGCGTTATACGATGGTCAGCAACAAGCCGGTTACTATCGCGAAATCACTTTGTTGGATCAGCAAGTCGGGCGGTTGCGAAAAACGCTTAAAGAACTCGACATCGCGAACAATACGATTCTCTGGTATTGCAGTGATAATGGTGGGCTGAATGTGGCCACCTCGGGAGGGCGAGAAAAAAAGGGCAGCGTCTATGAGGGTGGCTTGCGGATTCCCGGCATCGTTGAGTGGCCGGCAAAGAATCTGAAGGGCAGCACTTCCGCGCCTGCCTGCACGTACGATATCTATCCTACGGTCATGGCGATGGCTGGGGTTGAATTTTCTCCGGCGGTTCCACTCGATGGAATTGATATCAGTGACATCCTGTTCGGAAAAACCGATCGGCGTTCGAAGCCGCTGGGATTTTGGCATCATTTTCAACCCGGCCAATCAACCCGTAGCGATCAAATTCTCAAAGCCATCTTCCAACAGCAGCTGGCAGGAAACCCGACCCCTCATAATCCCAGCCGAATGCGTAAGGATGTTGACCAGTTCCCTCAATTCCCTGCCGATACCGCAACCGGACACGCTGCCTGGACCGACTGGCCCTGGAAACTTCATCGCCTTGATGGTCAAAAGTACGAGTTATACAACTTGGCAGATGATCCGATGGAATCCAATGATCTGTCCGGTGAAGCGGACTTGCAGGAACGAGTGAAACAGATGCGGCAGGCGTTGAACGACTGGATGCGGTCGGTCATCAACAGCATCAATGGGAAGGACTACCCGCAACCAGCGGCGTCTGAGAAGTAATTGACAAGCTGACGTTACTCGGGCATTTTGCCGGCGGCAATTTCTTCTTCGAACTGGTCCATCAACGGCCAGTCAACGGCGCAGGTGCCAAAATCCGCCAGTCGCAAATAGCCTTGTAGTCGTTCAATCGTCTGGTCGAGTACCGCATCGTCTTTACGAAAAATCGGACCATGGCTGGGGAGCAGCCATTTAACATCGCTGTTACGGATTCGTTGCAACGATTCGACGAAGGCGACAATGTCGCTGCCGTGGTGCGCATCAATGGCGCCGACGCAGCCGTCACGATAAATGTTGTCGCCACTGAACAGGAAATCACCCATGCGAAACGCCAATTGGCTGTCAGTATGTCCGGGCGTCAGCCAGACTTCCAATTCGAGGTTGCCAATTTTCAATCGATCGCCATCGTCAATCAATTCATCGACTTCGACCGATGGCATCGGCATGTCGATCCCTTGAGCTTTGATCAGGGCAAAGGTCTGAGTTCGATCACCGGATTGCAGCAGACTGGCTGCGCGGGGGTGAGCCAGCACTTTGGCACGTAGCAATTGTTTCGCCTGGCTGAGTCCCTGGATATGGTCGACGTCGGCGTGAGTGGCGATCAGGCCCAGACAACCGGAAAAGGGAAAGTCAATCTCACGGATCAACTGCACGATTTCGTCAACGGCTTCCTCGTAGCCGATGTCAATCATCATCCATTGATCGCCGTCATAGACGATATAGACATTGCATCCAAGCACGTAACCGAGCTGGTGGTTGACTTCGATGATGTTGGGAAAGACAGGCTTGCGTTCGATCATAGGCTCATCATTCTAGGTTTGACCTGCGGAACGTTCAACGGCACCGGTGGGTGAACTTTGAGGTTCGCAGAGGGTGATATTTTCGAATCCCCTTTGTATTCGGTGACAGTTTGTCGCATGGTCGATTCGGCCGTGTTCGCAGCGGGATAACGAATAACTGGCGAGGATCTTGCCGGCTCGGGCCAGTGGCCCAAGCTACTTTCGGTCACACTTACGAACCTTGATCGCGGGCGATCGCGTCAGCCAACCCGGCTCGATAGTCTGGAAACAGAAACTCAAAAGACAGCAGCTGCTGCAACTTGTCGTTGGCAATCCGCTTGTTCGCGCCTGACCGCGCCGTTGCCGGATCGACTTGCGTTTGCTGCCAGGGGATCTCGGTAATCCCCAACAACTCGGCCATCGCCGCATAGTAGTCTCTTCTTAGCACCGGGTGACCATCGCTGACGTTAACGGTCTCCCCTGCGGGTGTCAGATTGCTGAATTGATTCACGATCTCGGCCGCATCTGCGACATGAATCAGATTCAGATAGCCACCGGAAGTCAGCTTTTGCCAATTTCCGGATTCAACCGTCGAACGAGTTGGAACTCGGTCTGGTCCATAGATGCCAGCCAGTCGAAGGACCGTCGACCGATCGGCAAATTCGGATTGCTGGAGCGTTTGTTCGGCTTGCAAGCACGCCCGGCCTCCGTCACGACGCGGTTCGGTGGCCGCTTGTTCGTCGACCCATCCGCCTTCGAAGTCACCATACACACCGGTTGAACTGATGTAGATCACTTGCTGGGTCTTCGGTGACAAGGCTGCCAGCGTGTTGGCGAGTCCTCGCACGTAAACGTCAAACACATCCGCGTCGATCGAACGATCTCGGCCGACGGCAAACAGGACAGTATCGACGATCGGCAGTTGACCAAGTGTCTCAGGACGCGTGACATCTGCCTGGAGCGGTTGAAAGCCGGCAGCGACAAACGGTTCGAATCGATGTTCACTACGCGTCACGGCAAACACCTCGTCGCCAGATTCGACCCAGCGAAGCCCCACTCGGTGGCCCAGGTAACCGCATCCAAGAATCAATCGTTTCAAAGCAGGGTGCCGAGTTTAAGGGAAATGAGGGGTTTGTGGATTGCGAATGATATCAATCTAACCGAACGGCAAGACCGCGAATCACCGTGGAATCGAGCGAAAACCAGGGAAATCCTGAATCCACCGCGAATCTTCGCTGAAATCCGCGGCGACCTTGCGTTTGGACGGGCAATTTCGGCTACTGCATTGGAGAGATTCATTTTTTTCTAAGTCAGGTGGTACAATGTAGTGATTTTTCACCGACTCGCCAAATATGCAACTGGACCCTTTTTCGGGCCGGAATGAATCAAGGTTCAATCGATGCTTACAAAATTTCGCTACTTGCTTCCCATCCACGTTTTGACGCTTGCGCTGTTGACCGGGGCCGTCTGGGCTCAAGACGAAACCACCGACGATTCGGAAACCAGCGATACCAATGCCATCACAATCGACGGTGAGCAGCCTGCCGAGTCTGAGGCAGCTGAGCCGCTGGCATTTCTGTTTGACGGCGGGACACCGTCCTCGGTAGAAGACCTCCAATTGATGGAAGGTCGGTTCAAAGAGTTAACCGACAAACTGTTTCCCTGTACGGTCAATATTCAGATGGGCCAATCGCAAGGTTCGGGCGTTGTCGTCAGCAGCGACGGTTACATCTTGACTGCCGCCCACGTGATCGGAAAACCTGGTCAAACCGCGACGGTGACTTTTCCGAACAAACGGCGTTACCTGGCCGATACGTTGGGGGTCAGCGAAGGAAGAATTGATTCCGGAATGCTGAAAATTCGCAATCCGGACAATGAACACAGTTTTCCGTACATCGATTTGGGAATCTCCGAAGACTTGAAACTGGGCCAATGGGTGATGGCGGTCGGGCATCCCGGTGGAGTTGATTTTGATCGGGGACTCGTCGCCCGAGTCGGTCGAATTGTTTTTTCATCTGACCAGGTCATCCGCACTGACTGTACCCTTGTCGGTGGGGACTCAGGGGGGCCGCTGATTGACATGCACGGACAATTGATCGGGATCCATAGCCGGATCGGTGGATCGTTGGCCGATAATCTGCACGTTCCCGTCGATCAGTATTCAGTGAACTGGGACAAGCTGGCAGCCGGTTTGATTCTCAGTGGTCGACCCGGTCTGGGCTTCGGAGTCCTGGGAGAGACCAACCGGGTTGAAACGGTGACCGAAGAAAAGTCTGCTGCCATTGCCGGCATGAAGGTTAATGACATCGTGTTGAGCATTGAAGGGATCAAGGTATCTTCCAAAGAAGATATCTCGGAAGCTTTGAAAGAACTGAATTTGTATCCCAATCAAAAAATCGAAATTGTCGTCAAACGTGGTGAGGAAGAAATCACGTTGAATGTCACCGTCGGCGAGCGTTAAGCATTGCTTCGTCCTGGTTCGTTTGTTGCTTGCGTTTCCTGTTTTGTTTCTCGATGAATCCATGAAATCTACCCGCGATCAGCTTGTTTCACTGTCTTGGTTGCTAACCCTGCTAATGGGGCTGGCGATTTCCAGTTTCGGTTCGAATGCGATGGCTCAATCGACTCTGGAGCAACCCGCTCAGGAACAGGAGTCTACTGCTGGTGATGACCAGGCGGTTGAGCCCAAGGCTGATCAGGAACAGAAACCTGCCACCGATCAAGACGAGCAGGCCGAAAAATCCTCGGACGATTCGCAGTCGAGCGATTCGTCAGATCAGGATGAAGCAGACGAACAACAAGACCAGGATCAGAACGACGAAGGCCTGGGCAAAGAAGACCAGGACAGCGAAGACCAGGACAGCGAAGAGGCTGATGAGGAGCGAGGCTCTCGTCGCAGTCTGTTCAATCCCTGGGGACGTCGATCGAACAAGATTTCCAAAAAGGCATCGGAATTCGTTTCGGTATTTGAGCCCGTCGTCGCCTCGATGAAACCTGCCACGGTGCGAATCTTTTCGGGAGATGAACAGGTCGCGCTGGGAACGGTAATTGAAGCCGATGGTTTGATCCTGACCAAAGCCAGCGAATTGCGGCAAAGCATGAAGGTTGAGGTTGGTGATCAATCGTTGACGCCAGAAATTGTTGGGATTCATCCGGAAACGGATTTGGCGTTGTTGAAGGTTGATGCCCAGTCAATGAATGTTGTTCAGTGGTCGGACCAGCCAACGCTTCAATTGGGACACTGGGTCGCTTCGCCCAAGGCAGAAGGTGACGAGCCGGCGATCGGAATTATCGCGACGACCGCTGTTCGAGTGATTCCGCCTTCGCGTCCGTTTATCGGGATCAATATGGACAACCATCCCAAGGGTGTGCGTATTACGACGATCGTCAACAAGTCACCCGCCGAGTTGGCTGGGTTGCAAGTCAACGATCTGATCTATGAGATCGATGGAGAGCCGATCGGCGATATGAACAAGCTGCGGCAGGCGCTGGGGCAGTACGATGTTGGTGATCGAATCACGGTAGGAGTGATTCGTTTCGGTGAAGAAAAATCAATCAAATTGACGCTGGCTGAACGAGATAAGGTCAGCCCCGATAGTCAGCGCAGCATCCAGCAAAACAGCATGGGCAGCAAGCTCAGCCGACGGCGTAAAGACTTCCCCAATGCGTTTCAGCATGATTCGATGTTGAATTCCAATACTTGCGGGGGGCCGATTGTTGACCTCTCAGGCAAAGCCATTGGAATCAATATCGCTCGCGATGGTCGTGTTTCCAGTCTGGCATTGCCGGTTGCGACGGTGTTGCCAGTGATCGAAATGTTGAAGACCGGCGAACTTGCCCCAGCCGTAGTCAACGCCGACAAGATCGCGGCGATCGAAGCCGAATTGAAAGAGATGGCTGACCAGTTGGATATCCTGCCGGAGAAGAAAACCGTTCTCAACAATCGCTTCAACGCCGAACGGGCGCGGGAGCAGGAGATCGATCGGATGCTCAAAGAGCTTCAGTCGCGAAAAGATGAAGTGGCCAAAAAAGTGACCGAGTTGAAAGATGAACTGGATGCGGTTCGCAAAAAGCTTCGCTCAGGAACCAAGGTTCGCGAAAAACTGGAGAAGGATCTGGAACAGCTGAAGACCGGCAGCAGTCGATAGCTCAGTTCCGCTCAGTCGTCCCTTGCCGAATTTCTGCAGTCATTATTGGCAACGCTTCATGCCGTCAAACTGGAAACGCAATAGCCGCAAGTTGCACCGTTGGGGCGCCATCCTGACAGCCTTGCCAATGTTGCTGGTGATCGTGACCGGGCTGCTGTTGCAGGTCAAGAAACAAGTGACCTGGGTGCAGCCCGCGACGGTGAAACGTGGCGAGATGGTTCCCGAGGTCAGCTGGGACGCGGTGCTCAATGCGGCCAAAGGTGTACCCGAAGCTGCCGTCAATTCCTGGGACGACATCGACCGTTTGGATGTCCGGCCTTCCAAGGGAGTGGTCAAAGTTCAATGCAACAATCGGTGGGAACTGCAACTGGATTTGCAAACCGCCGAAGTCGTGGCGTCCAATTATCGCCGGTCCGATATCATCGAAAGCCTGCACGATGGATCGTTCTTTTCGGATGCAGCCAAGTTGTGGCTGTTCTTACCCAACGGCCTGATTCTGTTGGGTTTGTGGGGAACCGGAATCTATCTTTGGTTTCTGCCAATCTTGGTCAAGCGCCAAAAGCGAAGGAACATTCGTTAGAATATGGCGACAGACGCCTTGTACCGCTTTTTTTAATGAGTGCGACCTCCGGATCGACCCAGAAAGATGACTACTCAACCATGGCCCACAAAGTAAAAAGCCACCAGATTGCCGCCGGCGGTTTGGAGGGATTGTTTGACCTGGCAGCAATGCTGGTAGTCGCCATTGGTGTGACTGTCGCGGTAGTCGTGTTGATCTGGAATCCCGGATTGGGGATTCCCTTTGCCTTGGGGACGTTGTTCAATGCCGCAATTGCTTGGCTGTTACTGCGCGGATTTGCTGAAGTCATCCGGCTGTTAAAACAGCTAAACGGTCTCCCGTTTGACGGCCGAATCTCAGGTGGAGATCGCGAAGAGGTTTTTCGTTGCAGCAAATGTCAATCGGTGCTGCACAGTGATGTTCGCTGTGACGGTTGTGGGGAAACGATTGAGTTGTGAAACGTCCGCTCACGCCGCTTTGCGCAATGATTCCTTGTTCAGCTTGTTGTACAGCGTTTTGATGCTGATGCCCAACTCATCGGCGGCCGCGGTTTTGTTGCCGTCGAATTTCTCCAGCGTCGCCATGATCGTCTCCAGTTCGATTTCTTTCAGCGATTTCGGTTCGCTGGTCCGACGACCAAAATTTGCCGGGAAATCGTCAGCCTTGATCGGCAGAGTAGTGCACAGAATCGACGCGTACTCGATCACGTTGGCCAGTTCGCGAATGTTGCCCGGCCAGCGATGTTTCCGCATTTTGTCGATCACATCGATGGTAAAACAGTCTTTCAACGGTTTGTGGCCGGCTGCAACTTCAGGACGATGTCGCTGGAGCAGGTGATAAGCCAGCTCGGGAATGTCATCGGCTCGATCCCGCAATGGAGGCAGGCGAACTTCGAAGGTGTTGATCCGGTACATCAGGTCTTCGCGAAACTCACCTTTGGCGACCATTTGCGTCAGGTCGCGGTGAGTCGCACTGACGATGCGGACGTCGACTTGTTTGATTTCGCCGCTTTCGAGAACCCGCAGCAACGTACTTTGTGTCTGTTTGGGTAGTTCCCCGATCTCATCCAGGAACAGGGTGCCACCGTTAGCGACTTCGAACAATCCCTTGCGATGTTCTTCAGCTCCAGTGAAGGCCCCTTTGCGGTGTCCGAACAATTCGCTTTCGATCAGGTTTTCTGGCAGTGCGCCGCAATTGACGGGGACAAACGGTTTGTCGGCCCGTGCACTTTGCTGGTGAACCGAGCGCGCGGCCAGTTCTTTTCCGGTCCCGGTTTCGCCAATGATCAAGACCGTGGAATCGGTCGGAGCGACTTTCTCGATCAGGGCTTTCACCCGTTGCATGTTGGGATGCTGCCCGATCATGGTCGGAGAGCCTTCCAGTTGTTCCAGCCGACGCTTGAGTGATTCGATCTGGTGTTTCAGCTCTCGGCGCGCCGCAACTCGTTGGAACAGCGATTTCAGTTCGACCAGGCGACAGGGTTTTTGCAGGTAATCGAAGGCTCCCAGGCGTAACGCGGCAACGGCAGATTCGGTAGACCCTTTGCCGGTCAGCACGACGGCTTCGGTCAAAGGGGAAATCTGACGGCACTTTTCGATCACTTCAATGCCGTTCATGCCGGGCATGTCCAGGTCGACCAGCAGGCAATCGTAATTGTCTTCCGACAGCGCATTGACGGCGGTCGGGCCATCCGGACAGACGGTGACGGTGTGTCCCATCCGCGGCAGCTCGGACGCAATCAACTCCTGCAGGTGAAATTCATCATCGGCAAACAGCACCTTCAAGGATGCGGTGGTTGCACGTGATTTGGATTTGTCGGACTTAGGCGGCTGTGGCTTGCTCATTGCGGACCCGTGGCAAGGTGACAGTAAAGGTAGAACCGAGGCCGGGGCCGGCACTGTGTGCGGCGATGCTGCCTCCGTGTTCCTCAATGATCTGGTAAGTAATCGACAGCCCCAGGCCAGTGCCTTGGCCGTCGCGGCTGCGAGTGAAAAATGGTTCAAACAGATGCTGCAAGACTTCGTCGTCCATGCCGCAACCGTCGTCGGAGATGGTCAGTTGCGATTGTCCGTTGTGTTCATACAACTCGATCGTTACCGTGCCACCTTCCTCGACACTGGCCAGGGCATTGGTGATCAAGTTCAGTGAAACCTGTTTCAGTTCCTGTTCGTTGACCACCGATACGACGGCCGGATCGGAATTGAAAACCAGGTGGCGACCGCGGTACTTGCTCAACGGTTTGACGATATCGATCACCGATTCGATGATCTCGACCAGGTTGGCGGGTTTCTTGTTGACGTCGCCCATGCGAGCGAAATCCAGCAAGCTGCCGGTGATTTCCTTAACGCGAAACGCCTCTTCCTGAATGCGACGCAGGTACTTTTGCATTTCTTCAATTTCGCGATGCGCTTCGGCCTCATCCCGCTCGTACTCGGGAGACAGGATGTCGAAGATTCGAGTCTCCAAGGATTCAGCAGACCAGGCGATACTGGCCAACGGGTTGTTGATTTCGTGTGCGACACCAGCGGCCAGAAACCCAACGCTGGCCATTTTTTCCGAACGCACGACCTCCTTGGTACGGCGTTGGACCTGTTGATTGAGGTCCGCTTTGATTTGCTGGAAGTTTTCGGTCATCGAATTCAGGGCGTCGGCCAACTCGGCGACTTCATCCTGTGAATCGAGTTCGATCCGGTGATCGAAGTTTCCACCGGCGACTTCTCGAGACCCGCGGACCAGGATTTCCAGTGGACGGATGATTCGCAACCGAAAGCGACCGATCAGCAAGGCAATCATCGCCGCTGCTCCGCAACTGGAAATGACCGTCGCCCAGATCCAGGCCTTGTACTCGGTTCGCGAGCGATCGGTGAACGCTGCCATGCGCTGTTGCATGAAGACGGGAATCTGAGCGGCCAGCGATTGCAGTTCCGACAATTCTGTTTCCAGAGGATTGAACATTTTGCCTTGATGAAACACCCAATCAGTGGATGTCTCACCTTCGATCAGTCCATGAATCCGGTTCAGTCGAATGCGAAATTCGTCGACGAATTGTTGTTCCTTGCTCGATTCGCTGATCCAGGGATCGTGGACTCGGCTGTTTTCCAATTGAAACTCGTAGGAATCCAACGCGACTTCGACTTGCTGCAATTTTTGCCGCAGTATGAACCGGTCGGGGGACAATTCGTGGGCATTGATAAACTGGTCGGGCGATTCGTGAAAATGGGTTGGGACGGAGTGGTACAGTTTCCACAGCAGCGAGCGTAACTCGCTGACGTGTTGCCCCAGTTCAGCGACTTCCGGCAGCTCCAGCGAACGCTCGCGAAGACTTTTGGTCAGACTGCGGAATTTCCAGGCGCCCTGGACGCTGGTAATCGAAATCGCGATCACGATGACGGACAGCAGGAGTACGCCGAAGTACATCTGGTCACGAATTTTTCTACGAGAGATCAATTTGGCTCTCCTCGACCGGAGTGTTACGAGTTATCGAATGGGACTGGTAATCGTGCCGCGGTTAATATTGAATCGCAGATCATTGGCACGCTGTAACAGGTCGTTTTCCTGGACCTGGGTTTTGGGTTCCAAATAAAAATCCAGTGCCCGTTCGTCACGAATCTCACGCCCCGCAAAATTTTCCGATATCAGGCTGACGGGAAATGTTTCGTACCATTGGGGATCAAAACGATGTTGTACCTTGATGGTTTTGAAACCGTCTTTTTCCAATTTGATTTCGCGAGTGCCGAAGTAGGTGTACGGGATCGAGACGGGAGTCAAGCCAATTTGCTGATTATCAACCGTCACGAACGCCCCTTCCGGTTGACTTCGAATGATCATCCGGCGTTGGACGCAGCCACTGGTCAGGACCAGCGTGAGCAGACAGAAGATCGAAAGTAACGGGGGTTTCATTGCCGGTTCAGACCGCAACTAAAACAGGACGACTTTGGTTGCCAAATTTGGGTGGGGGAGTCTACAAACCCTGCGGTTGTGGCGATAGATCGATTTTCGAACCAAAAATTTTAGAAGTTGCTCCAGTGGAGTACTTGTTTGGGATTGGAAACGCGACGGGTGGGCGAGGGCTACACCGATGCGTGTTTTCCCTCGCTTACGCGTCGGGTTTCCAAAAGTGTGCAACTTCATAAACCAAAAATATCTCTCCGCTTGGCAGATTCTGCCGTATCTCCAGCCTGCCGGGGCGATACCGAGGTCGGTGTTTTTTCGCCAATTCCGGGGCGCAGCGTTGCGAAGTGAAATGGTTCAGTCGGTGACTTTGGAAAAATCGGGGACAATGGGGCTCAATCGTGCCGATATCGAAAAACGACCCGTTTTTACCTGCCCAGTGGCAGGTTAGACTATTCAGTGCTCGGTAATTACCGGACTTCAGGGTTGGCAGGACAAAAACTGCGGGCGACCGTTGACCGGCGATCCCAATCCTCCAGCAGGGTGTAACTGAGCACCATATTCACCATCCCGCCTCCAAGCAGTCTTTTATGAGCGATAGCCTTCTCAATTGGGACGACTACCTGCACGTCGCTTCGCTCAGCGATGTCGGGATGAGGCGAAAGAATAATCAGGACAATCTGTGCGTTTCGCTCGCTAGCACCATGGAACAATGGCAACGAAAAGGCCATGCGTTCGTGGTTGCCGATGGCATGGGGGCTCACGCGGCTGGCGAGCTTGCCAGTCAACTGGCGATCGATCATATCCCCCATCTGTACGCCAAGTACAACGATACCAGCGCGCCGGAGGCGATGAAAAAAGCCGTCGAAGACGCCAATGCCGAAATTCATCGGCGGGGTCAGATGAACGAAGAGTTCCACAATATGGGAACGACTTGCAGTGTGTTGACGCTGTTGCCTCAAGGGGCCGTGGTGTCCCACATTGGTGACAGCCGGATTTATCGCTTTCGCCAGAACCGACTGGAACAATTAACCTTCGACCATAGCCTGGTCTGGGAAATGAAAGCCGCTGGCCAGCTGACCGATGAACAGGAGAAACTCGGTAAGGTTCCCAAAAATGTGATCACGCGTTCGCTCGGCCCGTACGCCGAATGCAACGTTGATCTGGAAGGCCCTTTTCCGTTGGAAGTCGGGGATACGTTTCTGTTATGCAGCGACGGTTTGACCGGGGTGGTCACCGATGCCGAAATCGGATCCGTGATTGCCAACATCCCGCCGGACGAGGCGGTTCGCGTGTTGGTCGATTTAGCGAACTTGCGGGGCGGACCGGACAATATCACTGTTATTATCATCAAGGTGATTCATCCCCAGCTGGCGACGCGGTCCAATCAGAATCTGGCCCTTTCCAACCCGCGCAAAAGTACCGGCCCGGCTCTTGGTTTGTGGGTGGGCTTGGTCATCGCGTTGGCATTAACGTTGGTGTTTTTCTTTACGATCAATTGGGCAACCGCGTTGGTCCCGTTGGCGGTCGCAGTTGTGCTGCTGATTTTGATTTTGATCCAATTGCTTGGCGACAGCGGACCATCGGTCATGCAAATTACGCGGCCATTGGGCAAAGGTCCGTATACCAAGTTGACGGTGTCGTCGGGCGCACAGTTTTCCAAACAGCTGGCCGAGATCATTGCCAAGATTGAAGCCGGTGCACGGGAACAGAATTGGAAAGTCGATTGGGAGCAGCTGAAAAAACTGACCC
>CAZJEK010000008.1:0-6633 GCA_964545005.1 uncultured Pirellulaceae bacterium | reverse complement strand
CCATGCCGAAACGGCTGTGGAAAACCTGGACTATTCCTCCGCCATTCGCTCGTACGGCCGAGCGATCTGTTTCCTGATGGATCAGTTGCGAAACCAGGGCGATGCCAGCAGCTCTTCCCTGGAACTGTAGTGGTCCTGCGGGCCTGAAGTGACCGACCGCCAGGTCACAACCGCCTGTAGTTTTCCCGCGCAGATCAAGCTGGATGAAACTCTCGTGCTACGTCGAACGGCCTTGAATCAAGCCAGCTGGAAATCGTCTCCACAGATGTAACTGCGCCAGGAATCGAGCTGTTCCTGGGTCAGACTGTTGGGGCGTTGCATCTCATATCGAAACGCGCGACCATCCTGGCCACCGATGCGGACTTTGATTTTCAGCCGCCCGTTTTCACGGTATTTAAAACCGACTTCGATTTTAGTGCCGATCGGTAGCTCTTCGGGAAGTTCCCAGATCGCACAACGCCCCAGCTGTGTACACTCTTCCGGATGGGAGCTTTCTCCTTCGACGATCTGGACCAGGATCGACAACTGATTTTCGCGGTGCGTTTTGAAGACCTTCCGGGCGACCACCGGCAGCGGGGTATTGCGAGGAATCAGCACCGCGACTTTAGGCAGTCCGGTTGAGACTTCATTGGCGACCACACCCAGGCTGTGGGAGTTGACGTTTTTGATTTCGGCCGGTTTAAACGTATCGGATTGTTGCTGGGTCAGCATCGCCGCTCGTAGGGCCGCACCATGCGCGACAGCCTCATCGGGCGACAGCGAGGTGTCGGGTTGTTTGCCAGCCGCCAGTTCCAGCATTTGGCGAACCATCGGCATTCGGGTGCTGCCGCCGACGAGCAAAACTTCATCGATATCGTGCCAGCCCATGCCTGCCGCTTTGAGTGTTTGGCGGACGGTAAAATCAGTCCGATCCAGTAGATCGATGGTCAAGTCTTCAAACTGTTCTCGAGTCACTTCCGATTTCAACGAGTGCTTGTCGCTGACACAGGTAATTTGTGCGCGGGACCGGGTCGACAGCGTTTCCTTGGCTTCCTGGCATTCTCTCAGTAGTGGCCCAAGCGTTTGTGGATCGTCTCGCGGATCGAACCCGTAATTGTTTTTAAACAGGGTCGCCATGTGGTCAACCAGTCGCTGGTCCCAGTCTTCCCCGCCCAGTCGCATGTCACCATCGGTGGCCAACGTTTCAAATTTGTTTTTGGACACACGCATCAACGTCACATCGAAGGTACCTCCGCCGAGGTCATAAACCAGGACATTGACCGGATCTGTGATGGCACCGCTCAAATCGATCCAGCCTTGTTGATAGCCATAGGCCAGGGCAGCGGCGGTGGGTTCGTTGATGATATCCAGCACCTGCATGCCGGCAATGTACCCTGAATCCTGAGTTGCCTTGCGTCGAACTTCATCAAAGTAGGCCGGTACCGTAATGACCGCCTGGTCGACGTTGGATCCCAATCGCGACGAGGCATCGGTCTTCAGTTTGTTCAAGATCCAGCCTTGCAAAGCTTCGGGAGGATAACGCCGCTGTCCAAATACCTTGTCATAGACCGCGTTGCCGATCTGACGTTTGGGACAGTCCGCGACGTTTTCATATTCGCTGGCTTTGGCCTTGGCAGCTTCCCGACCGACAATCACGTCTTCCTGGTCAAATAGAATGACGCTGGGCGTCAACCGGTCGCCTTCGGCATTGGGAATCGTTTCTGGTTGACCGACATCGTTGACGTGGGCGATCACGCTATACGTCGTGCCCAGATCAATTCCCACGGCTGCCGATTTGCTTTTTTTCATGAACAGAGCCTTACCCCGACGGGGGCTGATGGATCGCCGAATAATCGTTGAACTGGTTCTATTTTGACTGCCCAGTCATTCCAAGCCAAGTCGGATCTGCTGGTTGTGGACGAAAGTTGCGATTAGGTAAAACGATCTCGGCGTGTCAGTTTCGAGGATCAGGCAAGGGGTAGCCAGGGAGGGAAATTTCTTCAAAAAGTTGGTCTTCAAATTCGATAAACAAGAGGCATGGATGATTGTGCGCTAATGCCCACGGAGGGATTTTGTATTCTGGACCCTCAACGAGGAAATTCCATGCCTATCGAAAGTTTCAATTCAGTCATTGCTCTGGGCTTCATCACCGTCTGGTTGATGGTGGGCCAATTCTCTTTTGTCAAAAACTGACCGCTGGTCAGTAACCATCGTTGACAAATTCGCAGCCGAGTCGGTCACCTCAGGCGTTGTGACGCCAGGAACCAGCAAACTGTCTGCATGCCATGGTGAATGCAGTTATGTTGGTGTATTCTTGAGGGATGAACGACCCGCGGAATAATCTGTCAACTCAATCCGATCGCGATCCTGGCCAGTTCGCCTCTGGCCAGGTGCGGTCGTTTGCTGGTCCTCATCAGCGTCGAACTCGACTGCCAATATTCCTGTTTATATTCACCTGTTGCTCAACCTTCTGGGTGGGGGTGATGCAATGGAGTCCGCTGGGGTCAACTGAAATCGGCATGTTGATGGACACCCGCCGCGCGATCCTCGCGAACTGGGACATCGGCTTGACCTACATGTTTTGTGTGATGCTGATCTTGCTGTTGCACGAGATGGGGCACTTTATCGCCACGTTGATTTACCGGGTCCCCGCGTCGTATCCTTTTTTCCTTCCCTTTCCAGCCAATCCCATTGGGACTCTGGGCGCTGTGATTGCCATGCAGGGGAATGCGGCCGATCGAAAACAGATTTTCGACATTGGCATCGCGGGGCCATTGGCGGGGCTGGTCGCAGCCGTTCCCATTGCCTACTTCGGAACCGCTCAGCTGGATCTGACAGGTCAACCTTACGGCGGATTCGGTTTGCGGTTGCCTATCTTGATGGATTGGTTTGCCCAGGCAGCTCAGGTGCCCGGTTACGAGGCTGGTGACGTGGTGTGGTTGAGCCAATTGAATCCACTGTTTGTTGCCGGCTGGGTCGGAATGCTGATCACGGGACTCAACATGATGCCCATCGGACAACTTGACGGCGGCCATATTACGTACACCTTGTTCGGTAAACTTGCCCATTTGATCGCTCAGCTGACGATCGTATTTGCCATCGCGTACATGGTCTATCAACAAAATTATATGTTGATTCTGATGGTTGCCCTGTTGTTGCTGATGGGGCCCAAGCATCCTCCCACCCGCGACGATTCAGTGCCGTTGGGGGCGATCCGCTATGGACTGGGACTGGTGTCGCTGGCGATTCCTGTGCTCTGTTTCCCGCCGCAGATCTTCAAGATCAACATGTAACGCAACGGTTGCAACGCGTTGGTCTTGAAGCCAAAATAGCGGCTATTGATTGCGAATTGATTCTCCCGTTTTTTCGAAAGTTGTTCGATGTCCAAAGTTGCGTTTCATTCCAGTATCGAAGGTGCTCAACACAGTCCCAAGGGATTGGACAAGTTTCTGGAGATGGCGAAAAGTGCGGGCGCGGCAGGAGCACAGCCTTCCAACTACATGCTCGATGCCGATGAATCAGGAGAAACGCTGAAATCGGCCAAAGAGGTCAAAGACTGCTTCGAAAAACATGGTCTGAAATTGGACGGGATTTCGGCCCATTGCCCGTTCTGGGTTCACTCCAGTATCTGGACCGGTACCGAAAGTGGAAACGCATTTATCCATGGATCCAATCAGGGCAAATCCAAGGAAGACCTGGAATCATGGTATGAGAGTTATTGTCTGCGGTTGCTCGACCTGGCCGCTGAATTGGGCGTCAAAATTGTACCCATGTTCTGGGGTGTTGCATTTGGCTGGGAGCTGGCCAGCGGTTACCCCTGGGGGTTTTGGCAAGGTCCGAATTTCGATTTGATCAAAGCCGGCAAAGAACGATTTGTCAACAAAACTGCCAAGCTTCGACAGCATGCCAACAGCCTGGGGATTTATCTGGCCCACGAAATTCATCCTGGCACGGCGGCCATGTGTGCTGACGATTTCAATTTGCTGGTTGATATCTGTGACGGAGATCAGTGCTTGGCAGTCAACGCCGATCCGTCCCACTGCTGGGAAGGTGAGCACTGGGAAGAACGGTTCCTGAAAGTTGCCGATCGCGTTTACGGCTGCCACGTGAAAAGTTTTACGATCGATCGAGGGCAGCCGCTGCGAAAAATGGATCCCGATTGGAATTGGATACTACGAACGATATTGCCGCGTGATGGGAACCGATACCGCGCCGCTGATCGTGGAAGCCGAGTCCGCCTTCCGGGACGGAGACGCGACCAGCATCGACGGGATTCAATGGGTTCGCGATAACCTTTGCTTCCCAGTGGCCGAAGGTTCCTTCGAAGATTCAATGGGGGCGTAAGGCTTGCCTTCCAATCGACTTCAAGTTCGCATTGATGGTCCGGTTGCGACGCTGATCCTCGATCGCCCCGATCGATGCAATGCGCTCGATCGAAAACTGGTCGCTGACTTGTCCGAAGCGTTTCAGGACTTGCACGGTGAACGACCGGTTAAGGCCGTCGTGTTAACGGGTACCGGCGAAGTATTTTGCGCCGGTTCGGACTTGCACGAGTTGCACGATACGCTGGGGCATCCCAATGCATTTGCCACCTGGCACCGGGATACTCAGGCACTACTGGAACTGATCGAAACGATGCTTCGATTTCCCAAGCCGATCATCGCCGCGCCGAATGGACCGGTATTGGGAACGGGCGTCGCTTTGGTGGCTGCTGCTGATTTCGCCATCGCCAGCGAGTCAGCCAAACTCCAATTGCCTGAGTCTCGGCTGGGACTGTCCGCCGGTCCAACGACGCCGTTGCTGGGGTTCCGCATTGGAACCGCACATACGTCTCAACTGCTGATGTCGGCCGATTGGGCGGAAGCTGCGACCGTGCTGCAAATTGGATTGTACCGCGAACTGGTCAATCCAGACTTGCTATGGGCCCGCTGTTTCGAAGTCGCACAAGCTTGCGCCCGCGGAGCCCGGGAATCTCATCAGTCGATGAAGCAGATGTTGAATGAAACGATGGGAGAGCTGTTGTTTACTCAACTGGCCATCGGAACGGCCAACTTGGCGGCAGCGCGGACCACTGATGCTGCTCGAGAGGGAATTCAGGCGTTCGTCGAAAAACGTGATGTTGATTGGGATCGGTTGTTGACCGACCAGTAGCGGGGCCGAGCCGGCCGTGATCGAAATAGAATAGCGGACGGAACGTTAGGCAAAAACTTTTCCTGAGGTAGACGTTCAGTACAAGCTCGACGCCAGCGAGTGGACACGTTTGCACCGGCTGTTGGTGATCCACTCGCTTGCGACGCTTAGAAGTTGCACACTCTTTCTTTTCGCTGAGCAACAAGGTTTGCCTGCGAGGAAAATTAAACTCAAATCGTCCCGGAGGGGCCGTCTTCTATAGCTTGGGGCGGAAGCCCCAAGAGTTACGTACCGATTCAATCACGCCCCGGAGTGGGCCGTCGTTTTTAGAATGCGAGACTGGGGGATTTCAGGGATGAGATCTAATTATCCGAAACCAGATGGGTGAGTTTGTTCCAGCTACATACTTTCGCCGGCCCCATCCGGGGCGGAATAAATCGAATTGGCCTACACTCGGGGCTTCCGCCCCGAGCTAGTAAAGTCGGCCCCTCCGGGGCGGTGGATTGAGCCCTTTACTTGCGCTTCGTGCTTGTATTACCGCCATACGAGAAAGGATGCCGACTAACGCCCGAGCAAATCGGCAACATGGTACCGGTGACAGGTTGCACAGTCATTGCTGGTGCTTCCCTCGCGATGACAACTGGCACAGTTCGAGCGAGTGATCGGTTGAAAGTCGGACCGGGCAATCGACGACAACTCAGGTGAGGATCGCGAAAAGCTGTCTACATCATTTAATTGATGACATTGCTGACAGTCTCTGAGACCTGTTTGCAGCAAATGGGGCCCGTGAGAAAACTTGGTGAAACCTTTGCTCAACGGATCGCGGAGCGAAGCCTTCCATTGGATCGAACCCGTTGATCGACGGTAGTAACTGGCTAACGAAAATGGAGAGTCTTGACTGGCCAATTGGCTGTTGTCGTTGGTTAACGCAGGTCGTGATCCATTGTGGCACTGCTGACAGTTACCCAACCCATCGTTGGCCAGTAACCGGCGGGCCAAAGGTTCCCAGGCTGATTCGGTTGAATCTGCGCCTGGAGCGGCCACCAGCTCGATCCAGTGTCGGAGCGTTACGTCGGCGTGTCCGCCAGGGCGATAGCCGATTACGAATTGAAAGTCGTCCCGAAACCAACCAGGAGCATCGCGATCAGGGGCATCGGGGAATGCCGAGTTTGGTTGCTGAATCGATTTCGTAATCCCGGTTGGGTTCGCCGCAGGATCTGCAGGCGTTTCGTTGTCGAGCGAGACTGGGGATGAACTGGGATTCGATTGGTCCGGTTCCGCATTCGCAGCCGCCGTTCCGCCGAGCAGTTCGCCGATCGGATCGGCCGCAGCCTGCAGGAGCACGAAGACCTTCTCCTGTTGGAAGGGCCACACCTGATCGACGCGGCGCTGTCGGCGGACGTGGAGCTCCTCCAGGTGTTCTGCACGACGGAGCCGAACCCCGCAGTCGCTTCACTCCAGGCTCGGCTGGACCATGTCGACCGGGTTCCGGAGCGCTTCGAGGTACCCGGCGCGTTGCTGCAC
>CAZJEK010000007.1:36119-43845 GCA_964545005.1 uncultured Pirellulaceae bacterium | reverse complement strand
CCCAAGGGAGAGTGTCTACCTCAAGCGGTTTGGCACTAGTCACCGACCATCCAAGTTTACGCGTCATCTGACTACTGTCCGGGGCTAGCTAGCGCCAAATCGGCTGGACAAAACACGTCAGCCCTTTCGCGAAAACCAAACGCGTTGGCCGTGGTTTCACTTTTGCCACCCCCAATCAATTCAGCAGGATCCAATCCCGACCAGGGTCATCGCCTTCTTCCCATTGCCGCCGGACTTCTCGCAAGCCGTAACAGCACAAATCAAATCGATCTGATAGCCGCTCGAGCAAGGTTGCCGGCGGGGCATCTTCACTGGCCGGTTCAATCGAACTGGCGATTCGGTAGGAACGCTTGCCGTAAGAACAATACGTTTCGAACCGCCCATCTTCATCGGTTCGATCGCGGAGGGCTTCGGGATACAACCCGGCCCAGAACAACGCGAAGTCGCCGATGTGCTGGTGAATGTCACGTTTGGCGTCACCCAATCGCTCGGCCGCTTCGACCACCATCTCGTGGATCCCCATCAGCGGTCGGCCGGTCACACCGCGGACTCGATGAACCATGTCGCTGCGTACGCTGCGAATCAGCAAGTCGGTTAAGTAGTCGATCAACGGGGGATCAACGACACCCAGTTGGGATTGAAAAGTGTTTTCGGCCAGTCCGGCAAAGAACCGGCGAATGGGTTGGCGAGGAGTTTGTTCCTCGTTGGAATTCTCGTTTCGATCAGTCATCATTCACCTCCGGAAACGGTTAGTCGTGAGCGACTATCAACATCTTGTTACAACCAATTCCCAATTCAACTTTACGTCGGGACCAGCGATTCGGTCAAGAGAAATTTGGCGCGTGAAAGCAGGCAAGTGCACTGATTGCAACGGTTGAAACGAATGTCGGCGTGGCATGAAACGTTGGACATTGCCAATGGTGGCGCTGGCAAGCCTGGGTATCGCAGGAATACAGACGTTTGACAGCAGTCGACAAATAGAAAACCACAGAGACACAGAGGTCGCTCATGATCTCCTTGTCTGCTGGACCTTCAGCTGAATTTACGCCGTCCAGGTTTCCTGATAAGAATCGGCAAGGCCGATGAATGGAAGTTTCGCCATGGAAAGAAATGGCGGCATTTACAACTCAACCGTCGGTCGATTCGGGGCTGGTGGCGGCCGATTCCAACCAGGGGTTTTCCCAAGGTCGGCATTCTTTCAGATACTCGGCGTACACCGGGCAATCGGCTGATTTCATTTCCAGCCATTGGACCGTGTCGGCAATCAAGGCTTGTTCGTCGTCCAGGCTCAACTGGCCGGTCAACACCTTGGTCCGCAACAACACGAAATAGGTGTCCAGTACATCGCAGCGACAATAGTCGTTGATCTGTCCGAGTTCCCCTTGATCGTAAAGATCCTGGACCATGTGTCCGGCGATTCCCATTTTTCCAGGCTTGCCGATCAGATTGGCCATCAAGTTCAACCCGCCACTCAAGCGAGTCGCGCCGTAGTTGGTGATGATTTCCTGCAAGTCAAAATGCGCGTTTTGGTTGTAGCGATTGCGATTTTGTTCGTAGGTGCGATCGGTAAGGTTAAACCATTCCGGGATGCCGATCCCAAACCGGAACGCCGACAATTCCATCAACGGAATATCAAAGGTGCGCCCGTTGAAACTGACCAATGTCGGTTTGTGGTAGGCTCGCCAACCCTCCCAAAAATGTTGCGTAATCACGTGGGGCCGGTAGCGCGGTGCATCGAGCGTGACGATGTCAATCAGTTTCAGATCCACACTGATCTTGATCACGGCCACGGCTACCGGAACATGATACGTGTACGGGATGAACTCGCTACCAAATTGTTCCTGTCGCTCGGCGCAGTAAACCTCGATGGCCTTTTCGGGCGTGTAGTTACGATCCGGATAGCGGACCCGGGAAATCAGATCGCCGTCGGCAACGCTTTCAATATCAAACACCAGGTAGGCGACAGCGGGCGCGGACATGAATCTCTCAAACAACTGGCAGAAAACATCATTATCCTATCGCAGTTCAATCAAAATGAGAATCCTCGGCCAGCGATCGCCCCAGAAATCGAAGCTTCGACTCAATTCGTGGTTTCACAACCTGCCTGATCGGAATACGTTATCAAGACTGAAACCCCCCTGTTTATTGTTTTTTAACCTGAGTCAACCATGAACTCGAAACGCATGCTCGATCGATTCCTGCAATATGTTCAAGTCGATACGACGGCTGTTGACGACAGCGGAACGTATCCCAGCAGTCCAGGGCAATTGGAGCTGGGTAAATTGCTGGTCCAGCAGATGCAGGAGATGGGGATCCAGGATGCTCAGCAGGATCAGTTTGGAATTGTCATTGGGACGATTCCCGGCAGTGTGGACGCGCCGACAATCGCTTTCAATTCCCATTTGGATACGTCGCCGGAAACAACTGGTAAAAACGTGTCGCCCAACGTCATCGAAGACTTTGATGGCAAAGACATTGTCTTGCCGGGAGATCCCACCAAGGTGATTTCGGTGGCGAATTGCCCTGAGCTACCCGACGCCAAGGGTAAGACGATCATCACTTCTGACGGGACCACGTTGTTGGGTGCTGACGACAAAGCCGGTGTGGCGATCATCATGGAGTTGGCCAATCACTTGCTGGAGCATCCGGAGATTGAACACGGTCCAGTGCGAGTGTTCTTTACGTGCGACGAAGAAATTGGCCACGGCGTGGACCATGTCGATGTCCAGGCCATCGGAGCCACGGTTTGTTACAACTTCGACAGCGGCAGCCAGGGGCTGATTGACCAGGAAACGTTTTCCGGGGATATGGCACTGGTAACCTTTCGCGGAGTCAATGCGCACCCGGGAATGGCGAAAGACAAAATGATCAACGCCAATCGCGCCGCCGGCCATTTTCTCGCTGGCATGCCTCCCGAGCTTTCCCCGGAACGGACTTCCGGTCGCGAAGGATTTTTACATCCCTACGTTTTGGAAGGGGGTGTCGGCGAAGCGACGTTGAAAGTTCTGATTCGCGACTTCGACACTGAAAAACTGGCTCAGCACGCCCAGGTCTTGCACGACCTGGCGGAACAGGTCCAGCAGCAATGCCCTGGAATCGGAATCGATATTGAAATCGTCCAGCAATACCGCAACATGGCCGATGGTTTGGCCGCCGAACCGCGGGCTGTCCAATACGCCATCGAAGCCCACCAGGCGCTGGGGTTGGACTATGAGACGACCATTGTTCGAGGAGGGACCGACGGCACCATGATGACGGCACTGGGTTTGCCTACGCCAAATCTCTCCAGCGGTCAGCACAATATTCACTCGCCGCTGGAGTGGGCCTGTCTGGATGAAATGGCAGTTGCCGTGCAAGTCGGCGTGGAAATTGTCAAACGCTGGGGGCAGGATCGAGTCTAAGTCTTGCAGTCCAAATCATTAACACAGCTGGTCAATTCAGCTTTGGTGAACCACTAGTGCCGCGTCAAGTATTGATTTTGGGGTTGGCACTTCAATTTAGCGATTGGTTTTTCGAGCAAGATTGACTCGCCAACCCCAATTTTTAAGTTAGACGCTGCACTAGAAAGTTGCCATGAATCGCCCGTCAATGTTGTTGCCTCGGTCCATCCGGTGGCTGACGACCGTCATCGTTTCAGGAGTGATAATCATGTCAGAGCCGATGCCGGCAGACGCTCAAGATGCGATCTATGACGAATCCCAGGTGCCGCAGTACACGTTACCCGATCCTCTGATCGCCGAAGACGGTACGGAAATCGCCACTGCCCAACAATGGGAACAGATCCGCCGCCCTGAGTTGCTGAGGTTGTTCGAGCAACACGTGTTTGGCTTGATGCCCGAGGCGGATGGAAAACACGCGGTAGAGGTTCAAGCTGAGGCTGCGGACTCACAGACGGTTTCGTTTGCCATCGATCCGGATCAGCCGCAGCAGCAAGTCAAAGGGCTCGTGCGCGAAGTTCGATTAACGATTCGCGCAGCCGGCAAGCCGTCTGCCCAAACGAACGAATCTAAAAACGGGCAATCCGAAAGCCCGGGGCCCGTGGCTGTCGACGGTGACTTGCCAACGATCAAGCTTCGCCTGCTGTCCATTGTTCCAGCGGCCACCCTGCGACCGGTGCCGGTGTTTTTAGGGTACAACTTTGTCGGTAATCATACGATCGATGCGACCGATGTGATCAGCTTGAATGAAGTCTGGTCTCGACCGGCGAAAGAGTTTCAAACACCAACGGAGCAGTCTCGAGGTTCGAACGCCAGCCGCTGGCCGGTGGGATTGATTTTGAGTAACGGGTTTGGATTGGTGACGTTGCACTATGGCGACGTGGATCCAGATTTTGACGACGACTTCAAAAACGGAGCTCATTCCTTGTTCCCGGACCTGCAACATCGTCCGGACAACTGGACATCGATCGGTGCCTGGGCCTGGGGACTGCATCGGGTGTTGGATTATCTTGAGACCGATTATGCGATCGACAGTAACCGGGTCATTGTGTTTGGGCATTCGCGGCTGGGTAAAACGGCGCTCTGGACGGGGGCTTCTGATCTTCGCGTGGCGGCAGTGATTTCCAATAATTCGGGTTGCGGCGGCGCGGCTTTGTCACGGCGGCGGTTTGGCGAATCGGTTCGCCGGATCAACACTGTTTTTCCGCATTGGTTTTGCCTGCGGCATCGCGACTACAACGACAACGAAGCGGAGCTGCCAGTCGATCATCACCAGTTGATCGCGTTGATGGCTCCCCGACCGGTGTACGTCGCCAGTGCGGAAGAAGATCGCTGGGCCGATCCGCACGGCGAGTACCTGTCGGCGTTTCACGCCAGCCCCGTTTACGAGCTGTTTGAGGAAACGGGATTGGGGCAGGTTTCACCCGAGATGCCGAAACCCAATCTTCCGATCGGCGATTCGGTTCGCTACCACATTCGGTCCGGCAAACATGACGTAACTCGATACGACTGGGTGCAGTATCTCAAGTTTGCGACTGATCATTTTTCGAAGTGACGTTCGGCTTTAAAAGTTCAATCGACCACACAACCAGATGAAAAAATCCGAACGCGCCGCGTTGGTTCAACAACGATTGGCTGAACTGTATCCTGATCCGCCAATCCCGTTGGACCATAGCAATCCATTCACGCTGTTGATTGCCGTATTGTTGTCAGCGCAGTGCACCGACGAGCGAGTCAACCAAGTTACGCCCAAGTTGTTCAAGTTGGGGCGGTCGGCAAGCAAAATGGCGACCGTTCCAGTGGACACGATTCAGGAGATCATCCGCCCCTGTGGACTGTCTCCGCAAAAGTCGAAAGCGATCGCCAAGCTTTCCGAAATTCTGGTTCAGCAACACGGCGGTCAGGTTCCAAACACGTTTGCGGGCCTGGAAGCACTGCCCGGTGTTGGGCACAAGACGGCGAGCGTAGTCATGGCCCAGGCATTCGGCGTCCCTGCCTTTCCCGTCGATACTCACATTCACCGGCTCGCACAGCGTTGGGGGTTGACCAGCGGGAAAAGTGTCAAACAAACGGAAGCTGATTTGAAAAAGTTGTTTCCACAGGAATCCTGGAATGATCTACACCTGCAAATCATTTTCTATGGTCGAGAGTACTGCACGGCACGAGGCTGCGACGGCACAGTTTGCGAACTGTGTCGGGCCTGTTATCCGAATCGAAAGCGTCCCAAGGTGACGAAAAAGGCGTAGGCCAGATTCGTGCTGAACCAACCGCCGCTCATGGATTGGTTGGTACGGTAGGTGGCCGTTGGTTGCCCCACCCGTTTCATGGAATAAGATTGTGCACGGCCAAGACGAGGAAATTGAATGGGGAAACAGATTGAGTGCCCGCTTTGCGAAGCGGTGTTTGAAACCGAGATGTCGGGTTCCAGCGAGCAATTGAATTGTCCGTTTTGCAACCATTCATTCGATCCCACGATGGCCCTGGAGGTATCGAAATCAAGCGGCCCTGCCTCGCTCGCGATTCCGCTCCCACCAGGGGCGCCAGAGCCGGTGGCGGAATCAGTTACGGGAAGCCGGCCGGTCCAGCCAACACCACCGCCTCCGCTGGCGGATCCAGTCAACCTGTCGGCCAGGCAGGATGAAAATTCCGTGTCCCTCCATCAAGTTCGCCGCAAGTTGAGGGATAAGAAGCGAAAAAGAAACGCAATCTCGCTGGCCATTGGCTTGCTGCTGACTTGCACCATTTTGACGCTGCTGATGCTGCTGGTATTTCGGTTGGGCAACATCGATCTGTTCGGCGATTCAGCTGGCACACCCGATGTCGCCCAAACTTTGGACGAACCGGTAAATGAAGCTGACCCGGTGACGGATGTGGATGATTCTGCCGAGGCGACGCAACAGCAGGTCGTGAACGAGCCGGTCGTCACGCGGTTGGCTGACTTGCCGGCCCAAAAATTCGAGTTCCTGACTGCCGGCGAAGTGGCTGAAGTTTGGGAAATTGCCCAGCCCCGGGTCGTTGAGCTGACGATCTACAAACCCGGCCAGACAATTCAAGCCGTGGGCACAATCGTCGATTCGCGCGGATGGCTGCTGACCAGCTTCCATGCCGTTCAGGGGGCAACTCGAATTGAAGTTCGGGCGGCTGCCAAACTAATCGACGAAGCGGCCAGCGAAGAACTTCTTCGCGATGAAGTTCGTGGCATCGTGGCCTCGAATCCACAGCTCGACCAGATTCTGCTGTCGATCAATCGCCGCTTTGTGGTGACCTTCGGTGACTTGACGTTGGCTGACCAGATTCGAGTCGTGCCGGGCCAGTATCTGATCCAGACTGCCCCGCCAGCGACCGACAACCCCTATGGAGCCGTTGAGGTTCGCATCGCAGATCGCATTACAGCGAACAACATCACTGGGGCCGCCGAGGCAGAAATTGCCAACCGGAAATTGGAGTCTGGATCGTTGGAATGGTTGGTCGCCGAAACCGTCGCTGCCGCTCAGCCCGGAACGCCCTTATTCAATCGGGACGGGGAATTGGTGGGGCAGATTGTTTTTTGCTCAGGAGCCTTCAGCTACTGTTTGCCGACGGATTCAATGCCGGAGTTGGCCAAGTTGGCCAGCGATCGTCCTCAACCGCTGGCCTCCATTGCTTCCCAGGAACAGCTTCAGCAAATCGACAATCAGCTGTCCGACGTTCATCCGATGAACGCGACCGCGCAGCAGATGAACGAGTGGGGGCAGCAATGCGAACAATTCGGCTGGATCGCAACGACTGCTTCCCAGTTTGAAACCTGGCAAACATTTTCGGCCCGTGTTGCTGACGTGTTGCGATTTACACTTGAGAATCAAAACAACCCACGGGAGTCCGACCAGGTTGAGAAATTGGAACGCCAGATCACACGCTGGCAGGAGACAATTTCCCGAGCCACTTCGCAGCCCGATGATCAACGGCAATCGTCAATCAAGGAAATGAATCGGTTGGCTGCCAGGCAATTGATTCCGCGCACCTTGGCCGGTGATGCTCAATTCGTGCCATTTTTTGGCAAGGTGCTGACGGCTGGAGTCATGTCCCCGGATCCCGATGCGATGTTTTTGGAAATTGGCGATGGCGGGGGATATTTTCGGGTTCCGTTTGAGCCCACTGGTGAAGTGATGCGGCCAGGTACTCGGTGGTTGTTCATTGTCCGCCGCCAATCGCTGCGAGAGGCGAAACGATACAAGGAAAGCGATTTGCAATTTGAAGCGGTCACCGGCGACTTGCAGTTCGCGATTGGCCCGTTGACCGATTGAGGACGG
>CAZJEK010000007.1:15580-36109 GCA_964545005.1 uncultured Pirellulaceae bacterium | reverse complement strand
GCGTATTGACGGTTTTGGGCACTGCTTCCACAATCGATTGGTCACACCCGCCGACTCGCGAAAAATGATTTCCATGGCCACTCAGTTTTTATCTTCCCCCAGCCCAGATGCAGATTTGCCCGACCAGCATGGTCGATTTGGCGATTTCGGTGGACGATTCGTTCCCGAAACGTTGATCGCTGCTCTTGATCAACTGGATCAGGAGTACCGCAAATCCCAGGCCGACCCTGAGTTTCAACAACAGCTCGATGAACTGTTGCGGGACTTTGTCGGTCGCCCCTCGCCGTTGTACTTTGCCAAACGATTAACCGAGCAAGCAGGCGGGGCTCAGATCTGGTTTAAGCGAGAAGACTTGAATCACACCGGCGCTCACAAAATCAACAGTACCCTGGGCCAGGCGTTGCTGACGATGCGAATGGGCAAGTCTCGGGTGATTGCCGAAACGGGGGCCGGGCAACATGGGGTCGCCACCGCCACGGCCTGTGCTCATTTTGGATTGCCATGCGTGGTTTACATGGGCGAAGAAGATGTCCGTCGTCAGTCGCCCAATGTGCAAAGCATGCGAATGCTGGGCGCCGAGATTCGCCCAGTGACGACCGGCTCGCGTACTTTGCGTGACGCGGTCAACGAAGCGATGCGGGACTGGATGAGTTCGGTGGACGACACGCATTACATTCTTGGATCGGTCGTCGGACCCCATCCGTTTCCCAAAATTGTTCGCGACTACCAGTCGGTGATTGGTCGCGAAACGATCGAACAATGCCAACAACGTTTTGATCGATTGCCCGACGCCGTCGTTGCTTGCGTGGGTGGTGGCAGTAACGCAGCCGGCATGTTTTATCCATTCGTAGCCAATACGAATGTACCCTTGATTGGTGTCGAAGCCGGTGGCGTTAACGAAACGCCTGGGCAACATGCGTCCAGTCTGACGTTTGGAAAACCCGGCGTGCTGCACGGCAGTTTCAGTTTTGTGTTGCAGGATGAAGATGGTCAGACCGAAGACGTGCATTCGGCTTCGGCTGGACTGGACTATCCCGGCGTCGGTCCTGAGCACGCGCATTGGAAAGCCACTGGCCGCGTTGAGTATCGTAGTTGCCGGGATGAACAGGCCCTGGAAACGTTTTTCCTGACCGCACGGATGGAAGGAATTCTGCCCGCGTTGGAATCTTCCCATGCCATCGCGACCGGCATCGAAGTTGCCAAGGAACGTTCGGCCGACGAGATCGTCGTCATCTGCTTGTCCGGTCGAGGCGACAAGGACGCGGCAGAGATTCGACGGCTGCGGGACGACCTGGGCCTGGAAACTTGATCCGCCGGGAAATCCAACCGGATCCCCTTAACTTGAATCTTGATTGCTGTTTGAAAGTCCAACTCATGTCCGCCATTGATCAACTGTTTGCCGAATTGAAACAACAAGGCAAACCGGCGTTCATGCCATTCATCACTGCTGGCGATCCCGATCTGTCATTCACGGCCGACGCTTTGCGTCGTCTCGATCAAGCTGGCTGTCACCTGGTTGAACTGGGTATCCCCTACAGCGACCCGATCGCGGACGGCCCCGTGATTCAGGCGTCGTATACACGCGCGTTGCAGAAGGGTGTGCGGCTGGAACAGATCTTCGAAATCCTGGCTGGAATCAAAGCTGAGCTGACGCTTCCCGTGGTCACGATGGTCAGCTATGCAATCATCTTTCGTAAAGGCCCCGAAGCATTCTTGGATGCGGCAATGGCGGCTGGGGTTTCCGGGGCGATTGTTCCTGACATGCCGGTCGATGAATCGGCGCAGTTTGCTCAATTGTGCCGCGACCGAGACTTCAGCTTGATCCAGCTGATCACGCCAACGACGCCACAGGAGCGCGCCATCCAGATCGCCAACCAGACCACTGGTTTTATCTATTACGTCTCGATCACGGGGATTACTGGAGAAAGAACGGAGCTTCCCGAGAACCTGGTCGCCAACCTCAGTTGGTTGCGCAAGCAAACCGAATTGCCGATCTGCGTCGGGTTTGGGATCAGTTCGCCGGAGCAAATTGAAACGCTGAAACCTCATTGTGACGGGATCATTGTCGGTTCAGCGATCGTCCGCCGGATCGCTGCCATCGCTGAAGGCACCAGCGCGTCTGTCGCTCTGGATGATGTTGGTTCGTTTGTGAAAACAATGGTCGATGCGACCCAGGCTACTTGATCCTGGACCGCAGCAGATAGCTGCTGGGTTGAATGTCGTCCTTGAAACTCCACAGCGGGACGCCGATCATCTGATCACCTTTTTGATGGTCCTTGATGATCGTGATCGGGCGGATAATCGCTTGCGAATCGTTTTCGTGGTCGGCGACGATCAACTGAACCTGCAACTTGGAACGATCGACGAAATACCAGGTCCCGTTGCTGTACTGCCACATCGTTTCCCGATTCCAGTTTGAACCAGGGATCCGCTGGGCCAGTACCTGGAAGTCTTGCTGCTGGTGTTTCCAGGCGTCGATTGCTACCTCGATTGCTTGCTTCCGATCGTCGCCACGGTAGTTGTCTGCTGGCAGCTGGTTTTGTTGAATGATCTGCTGAGCCAACTGGCGTTGAGCGGTCTTGAGGTCGGTTTTGGTCTGGGACAGTTTCTGGTTCGCTGTTTTGGCGGCGGCCGGGTCGAGTGCTTGGAGCAATTCGATTTTCTGGTGAGCAAAGTCCAGTTCCTGCGGAATTCCTCCAGTGAAGAACAGCGGTTTCTTGTCCGCGACTGCTTGCTGGGCCAGTTTTCCGGCCCGGTCCAAATGCGAATCGATCACTTGCGGCAGACTGTTTCGCTGTTGGTCGGCAGCTTGCATGAACTTTTGTTGCTGTCGTTTCAGGTAGTCGACCAGGTTGGAGAGTTGTTTTCCTTCGGGCGATTGTTGGGCTATCAGAACAGCATAAGTTTCTGCAATCCGTTGAGCCTCATCCAACGCGGGTTTGGCTTGCTGGACCGTCTCAGCGGCCAGGGAAAGGTCGGTTTGAAATACCATCGGATTGGCGAACATCTGGGACAAAGCTTGAAGTCGCTTGCGATCCTCAGCCAACTTTGGGTATGACGCTGGGTCGACCAATTTGGACAACGTTTTGTTCAGCGGCAACAGATAATCGGCTGCTGCTTTCAGGCTGGCCTGGGCAGACTCGGCTCGCTTTACGACTTCGCCGACGCCCTGGCCGTTGGCCGGCAGCTGTTTCAGGTGGTCGGTTGCCCAACCGAATTTTCGCTGGGCGTTGGCGATCATTTCAACCGCCGATTTGACTTGCCGATAAGGAACGGCCTGCTGGTTTTCAATCGGCTTGAATTCGTTGACCAGCTTGTTCAGGGCTGCAACATTGGACTCCACTTCGCTCAGATTGTACGTGGCTTTTTGCAATGTCTCCTGTTGCTGGTACCCCAACTTGATGGCGCTATTGGTGGTTGCCATCGGCTGTTTGGGTTGCGTCGATTCTGGTTTGTCAGGCTGGGTAGCAGGAGCGTCATCGGAACTGGAGTCCGGTGCAGGAACCGGTTTTCCAGCCAGACGGGCTTCAATCGTTTCGACTTGAGTTTTCAGCGATTGAACGGATTCGGAAAGCGCTTTGACATCAGCATTCGTGGCTGGCAGTTGTTTCAGCCAGGTTTCCAGTTGATCCATTTCGGCGCTGGAGTTGCCCAGCCGAACTTTCGTCAGTTTTGCACGAGAACCTGTCAGTTTGCCTGTGCCGGATCCGGCGGTAGAAACGGCAAGCCGAACGTTGGTGTCAACTTTGCGAAGCAATCCTTGGGCCTGGGACAAGGTTTGTTTTTGCTGGGCATTCAGTGAGTCCTGAGCGACCGTGCAAGGACTATCGCAAACAGCAAAGGCTGCCCAAGTCAGGCAAGCTAGGAGGAACAGGCCGGGTCGGGAAAGCGGTTTAGTGCAAAACATGTTGATCTCACGTTAATGGGCCTCGAAGCTACCACCGCATCGCGGGTACGCAAAAAGCGGCGAGCACAGGATGCGTGATGGGTTGAGTTGTCGCCGATCGGCGGTGCAGACAAAAGAGGGCAAGCCCAGCCAGATTCAGCCGTGAATTTGCTGCTGGGAGTTCAAAATCGGCTTTTTTGTCATCGCCGCGAACGTAGCGTAGCTCGACTCTCCGAGTCGTAGACGCGATCGGAAACGACTCGGAGAGTCGTACTACTTAAAAAACGTAAGCCTCGCCGCCTGGCCGACACAACGTGATAGCAAAACTCGTCTGTACCCGGTGGTTGCCGATCAGTACACTTCGACACCCTTTTTCACCGAATTCTGGCAGGATGCCGATATGTCCGGTCGATCACGCGATACATCCACCGAGCTCAACGACGAGTTCGAGACTGAACACCACCGCTCCAGCAAGCGCCGTCCGCGTCGCCGACGCTGGTTGTGGGGGCTGCTGTTGTTGTTATTGACCGTTGGATTGCTTCCCAATCTGGTCGGTTGGTTGGGGCTTCATCAGGCAGCGATCAACTATGCGGCCTCCGATTTTCGTGGCACGATCAAAGTTGACTCCTTTCGCTGCGGTTGGTTGCAAACGGTCCAACTCCGAGGCATTGAAGTCACCGATGCCGATGGTCAGCCACTGGTGTCGGCGGATTCGATTGACACATCAAGAACGCTGCTCCAACTGCTGACCAAAAGTGACCTGGGCATTGTCAACGTATTTCGTCCGCAAGCACACTTGCTGCTTCGAGGAGGCGGTAGCAACCTGGAAGATGCACTAGCCAATTATTTGAATCAACCGGCTACGGACGAACCAGTCACACTGCCCGATTTACAGATCAATCTTGAGCAGGGCAGCGTCGTGATGACGACTGATCGAACGGCCACCACCTGGATGCTGGAGAATGTTAATGGGGCGGTGCGAATGGGAGCGGATGATGCTGCGCTGTTAGCGAACATCGAATCCGAACTGGTTGAACAATCGATTGATGCCCAGGGGCAGACCGTTCGCCTGGCACCTGGTTCAATGACGATCAGGGCTCAAGTGGATGCCGGCAGCCAGACACTGGATCTGCAATCGGCCAATGTTTCGTTGGAAACGCAACAGCTGCCACTGTCCTGCGTCAATCCGATCCTGCAACGATTTGCGGGGAACGTCGTGCTAGGCGGACAGCTGAACGGTAAATGCCAAGCATTTTATAATGGACCCAACGGTTCGGTGTCATTGATTCTGGATCAGTTCGGTGGACAACAGATCGGCGTCGCGGCTCCGGAATGGCTGGGCCCCGATGAAATTCTACTCCAACAGCTGGCTGTTCAAGGCGAACTGCAGCTGACGCCACGGTTGGTCGCCGCCAAGGAGTTTTCTTTGTCCAGTGAATTGGGCAAGGTGAACGCCAATGGCACGGTGAACGTGAACCAGTTGATCGACATGACCCAGCAATTGAACTTGTTGGAAACGCCAGTCCAGATCGACGGTCAGCTGGATGTGGCCCGGATCGCCCAGATGCTGCCGGAGACTCTTCAGCTACATCGCGACCTGACCGTCGAGTCCGGGACGGTTACGTTTCAAGCCAACTGCCGCATCGACCAGGCTCAGAATGCCAGGCGACTGGTGGTCAACATGGACACCGCCAACATCAGGGCCAGGCGCGGCGAGCAGTTAATCGTCTGGTCCAAGCCTTTACGATTGGTCGGAACAGTGGCCCAACGCAATGGCGAATTGTCGATCGAGGATTTGATTTGCGAGTCCGAGTTTTTCCAGTTGTCCGGTGGCGGGAATTGGAAGCAAGCCGGATTTCGAGCCTCGGGGAACCTGGATATTCTGACGCAGCGACTGTCTCAATTTGTTGACCTGCAGGAAACTCGGTTGGCCGGTGTGTTGAAGGGTGAATTCGGTTGGCAAGTCGCCCAGGTTGGAGCCGAGGCCAGTAACCTGAACGATGTGCCGCTGGAAATGGGTGGCCGGTTCACGGTGACCGATCCCTTGATGCAATTGGCCGGTTATCCTGCCTGGAAGCCGGGGGAATTGAAGGTTCAGCTGTCAGGCCGAGGCCGCGCTTCGTGGGTCCCCGATCCGACGGTCGAAGAAGCCATGAATCAGCTGAAAATGCGAGTCAACGAAGGCGGCGTGCAAGTCGACATCGGCTCTGAGCGTGCGATCGCGACGTTGGCCGAACCAATCACCGATCTATTGGCCCAATCTCGTTGGCATGCGCAGACTCGAGTTACCGGAAAGTTGGAAAACTGGTTGAATCATATTCGCAACTTTGTCGACATCGGTACGTTCGTAGGGCGCGGCAAAATCGATGTCTCCTCGGACATGGTCGCCAGTCCCAGTGCCATTCGGTTGAATGGTCTGACCTACGATGTCCGAGAGTTTGGGTTCGCCGGCTATGGATTGACGATCGCCGAATCTCAAGTGCATGGAGAGGGGAATGCGGTTGTTGAACTTGCCGAGGCGGCCATCAACTTCCGTGATTTAACTCTGGTTTCCAACTCGGCTTCTGCCCGGGCTCGTGATTTTCGGATTCAGGCTGCCGAGGTCATTGCGCTGACCGGCGACGTTGCGTTCCGCGCTAACGTCAATCGAGTCGCCGATTGGCTGGAATTGTCACCGACTCCGGAAAGCCTGTTCTGGTTTGGCGAAGGTGAGGGTTTTGTCACGTTCCTGCCGGACACGACGGGGCGAATCCCGATGAAGCTTGACGCCACGATCAAGGATCTGGTCGCTGCCAAACAAGCTCCCTTCGCCCAGCAACGTCCCAATCCCGGTATCTCGAATGTCGCCAACCCGCAGCGTAACTGGTTGCCGCTGTGGCAGGAGGCCAGGGTCAAACTGGATGGTCTGGTCACCGTTGGAGCCGACTACGACAGTTTGATATTCGAAGCTGCCAAACTGGATTCGACTGGGATTCAGGCGACGATCGACGGATCGTTGGCGAAAATCACGAGCACGATGAATGCCAACTTGAAGGGTACCTTCCGACCAGACTGGGGCCAGATCAATGGTTTGATCGCCGAGTATTCGGGTGACCTGATCGAGTTTCGCGGCACCGAAGAAAACAACTTTACGGTCCAAGGGCCGTTGTTTGCCAGCACTGATTCCGCCAGCTCGTCCGCCTGGATTCCGGAGACATTGGCCGCGACCGCTGACATCGGTTGGGATTCCGGAGATGTCATGGGGCTGCCAATCGGCGCCAGTCAGTTGAACTTGAAATTGAATACCGGGATCGCTCAAGTCGCGACCGAAGGGATTCCATTCTCCGGCGGGAAGATCGCGTTTGCACCGGAAGTTGATCTGCGGTCGAATCAACCGATCGTCAAAATGGGGTGGACTCGATTGGTCGATGGCGTCGAACTGACCCCTGAAACGGCACGCCAATGGCTGCGATTTGTCGCGCCCTTGGCAGCTGATGCTACCAGCGCGCAAGGAACGGTTTCGATTGATGTCGGAGAAGCAACGATTCCAATTTTCACGCCCTTGGAAATGGAAGCTCGGGGTGCGTTGCGGATGTCGAATGTCGTGATCGGTGCTGGACCGCTGGCCGAGCAGTTGATCGGGACGGTTGAACAGATCCGCAGCCTGCTCAAACCACAGCAAACTCAAAAAGACTTGCGCACCTGGCTGCGGCTGAGCGAACAGAATGTGCCGATTGCGGTCAAGGAGGGACGTGTCTACCACGACCAGGTCAGCCTGTTCCACAAGGACTTGACGATTCGCACTCGAGGCAGCGTTGGATTCGATCAAACGTTGCAACTGGTTGCCGAAATCCCGATCGATGATGACTGGATTGAAGGCAAGCAATACCTGGCCAGCTTGAAGGGTAAATCGATCAGCATCCCGATTACGGGAACGGTATCGGCTCCGCAACTGGACAAGTCAGCGATCCAGCAACTGTCACAGGACCTGGTTCGTCAAGCGTCAGCCGCGGCGGTCAATAAGGCGATTGACAAGAAAGTCACGCCGAAATTGAACGAATTCCAGCAAAAAGTCAACGACAAGATCAACGGTCAATTGAACAAGTTCCAACAGGATTTGAACGACAAATTGAACCTCGGTGGGGAACGATCACCGCTGTTCCAGGGTGGCGGAAGCCTGTTGCCGCAGTTGATTCCGGGCCAGAAACCAGATTCAAGCTCTGCCGATGACAAGGGACAAGATTTGCTACGCGGGTTTGGTGATCTGCTCAAACGCGGCTCGGACAAAGTGCCGTAGTACTGCGGGGTGTATTTTTAAGTCGCGGCAGGCGGACGTTTCGTCTGATCGCCAGGCCAGCTACAATTAGCGGGACGACCGACACGCCAGTAACCTCCGCTTGACCAACGTGAAACTGCATTTTCTTGGCACCACCGGATACCATCCCAACAACCATCGGCAAACTGCTTGCCTGATGTTGCCTGAGGCCGGGATCATTTTTGATGCCGGGACCGGTTTGTTTCGTGCTCGCGATCTGATCCAGACCAGCGAGCTGGATATTTTTCTGTCGCATGTGCATCTGGATCACTGTGTCGGGCTAACGTTTTTGTATGATGTGCTGTGGGACAAAGACGTGTCGCGAGTCACCGTGCATGTAGCCGAGGACAAGATACCCAGCATCAAGTCGGCTCTGTATCATCAGGATCTGTTCCCGGTTGAACCAAACTTTGAGTTGCGTCCGCTGGAGCGGGAAGTTGCTCTGGATGGTGGAATGCACTTGACGTCGTTTCCGCTGCAGCATCCCGGTGGCTGTCACGGGTTTCGCCTGGAGAGCCCGGAGTTATCGCTGGCGTATGTGACCGACACCTTTGCTGATCCGGACGCAGACTACTTGGCCCACATCCAAGGCGTCAAGACGCTGGTCCACGAATGCTATTTTCGCGATGGCGCTGAAGCCTGGGCCGAGAAGACGGGGCACAGTTGTTTGACGCCGGTGGCTCAAGTTGCCCATCGTTGTGAGGTCGGAGCGTTGTACCTGGTTCACATTAATCCGCTGGACGAAACACAAACCCCGTTGGATCTGGATTCGGTGCAATCCATTTTTTCACCGATCGTTGTCGCCACGGATCAACAAGTGATTGACGTTTGAATGACGCCGGGGAACGGCTGATCAAATCTCGTTTCCAATCATCGTGACCTTCACCGAAACAGAAACCAATGCACTCTGACCAGACCACCACGGTGGACCAGCTGCGACAATGGATGCGAGATTTTGTTGCCGAACGAGATTGGCAGCAATTTCACTCGCCCAAGAACTTGAGCATGTCTTTGGCCATTGAAGCTGCTGAACTGATGGAGCATTTCCAGTGGTTGACGATTGAGCAATCGCAACAGCTGGATGACGACCAGACGATTCAGGCAGCCGAAGAATTGGCCGACGTGATTTGTTACGCGGTGTCGATCGCCAATGCGATGAACATTGACATCGCATCGACAGTAGCCCAGAAAATGGACAAAAACCGGCTCAAGTATCCAGCCGATCAATTCAAAGGCCGGTTTGGGTAAGAGCAGCGACAATGTCTGGTCAGGCGGAAACGGCTGGTTAGAAGTTGCGCACTTTTGGAAACCCGACGCGTAAGCGAGGGAAAAACACGCATCGGTGTAGCCCTCGCTCACGCGTCGGGTTTCCATTCCCAAGCAAAAACTGCATTAGTGCAACGTCAAACAGCGCCTGGCCACGCGGACCACCACTGCTGGAACTGTTGGTATTGCGACTCGACAAAGTTTTTCTGGCTGGCCGACAGGGCATCGGTCGCATTGAAATGGTGCTCGTATTCCGATTCGCCATTGAGCACCAACAGGTACTTGTAATACAGCACCAGGTCGGGCCCTTCATCAAATGTCGACAGGACGGTCAGGGCTTCGTCCAATTCCTGAGCATAACGTCGGGCTTCGCAGTCTCCGCCGGCTGCCTGTTCGCACAGTTCGACATAACGCAAGACGACCGCTGGAATAGCGTTACCGATGCCGGTGATTGCACCGGTCGCACCGCAATGGACGTAACCGTGAAAAACCTGGGTGTCGACACCAACCATCAGCGTCAATGCATCGTCGGCACCGGTAATGTGTTCCGCAGCGTAGCTTAGCGAATCAGCCCCACCAAATTCCTTGAACCCGACCAGGTTGGAGTACTTTTCCCGGAGTTGGAAGAACAGATCAGCGCGAGTTTCAAAACCATAGTAGGGACTGTTGTAGATCACTGCCGGCAGGTTGGGAGCGGCTTCCAGGATCGCTGAGAAATGATGCCGTTGAGCGATGGGCGATGTTCCTCGCGACAATACGCGGGGAATGACCATCAAACCTTTGGCGCCGACGCTGGCTGCGTGGGCGGTATGTTCGACGGCACTGCGGGTGTTCATGGCTCCGGTTCCGACGACGACGGGGACCCCGGCTTGACACAGTGCTGCCACGCCTTCCATGCGTTGCTGGTCAGTCAGCAGCGGCCAGTCACCCATTGATCCGCAATACACCACTCCGTTCATGCCGGCATCCATCATCTGCTGGCCCTTGGCCACCAGGGCATCGAAGTTGGGTTCGCCACCCGTGTTACAGGGAGTCATCAAGGCTGGGATACAACCGCGGAAGATCGAGGAATCCATGGATCTGTCTCAAGGGAAATAAAGTGCGCGAATCGGCGAAAGGGAGAATTCTAGTTGCAGTTCCAACAGAACGCCACCGGCAAAGACTTCTAGCGACTGGATTCCAATTGTTCCATCACCGGTTCGGTTTTGCCAGGCTGGGAAGAGGGAAACCAGAGGACCTTGATGGGAATGAAAATGGCCAAAGCCAGGACGAACCAGGCGAAGAATTTTTTCAGTTTTCGTGCATCCATGCGATGCGCCAGGATAGTACCGGCAGCGGCCCCAACCAGCATCACGGCAATGAAGCTGACCAGAAACGGCAAGTCAATTCGGCCTCCCTGGTTGTAGATGTCGCCAGAGAAACCAACGATCGACTTGATGGCCACGATGGTCAAGCTGGTTCCGACGACGGTTTTCATCGGCAACCCGAAGAAGACGACCAGCAGCGGAACGATCAGCACGCCGCCACCGGCTCCAGCCAGTCCTGGAACGATGCCGACAATCAGGCCGCAAATGACCAGTGTTGTGTAGTATCGCACTGGCTGCTCTTGCCGCCGCTGAGTATTGGGTTTCAGTTCCGTCAAAATCAAATCGTTCATCGAAGCGAACGATAACAGCAGCATCACCGTGAACAGCGCCAACACCAGAATTTCCTTGGTGAGGACCCAGCCAAAAATGGACACGATTTCCGTCGGAATCTGGTAGAACAGCCAGCCTCGTACCAGCAACATGCCAGCCGTCACCGGGATCCCTAGCGCGAGGACGGTTGGCCAATCGACTTCGCCACTGCGGATTCGGGGGATCGCCCCCACCAACGTCGTCAATCCAACCAGAATGGTTGAATGAGCGGTCGCCAGGGCGATAGGTTGCTTCAGCAGAAACAGCGTGATGGGCAACATGAATACGCCACCACCCCCGATCAGACCGAGCAACAATCCGACGAAAGCGCCCAATACATAGGCCAGGATGGTAGTTAGCATCAGCGACAATCAGACCTGCGAAAAATCCGGGGACAGCTCCCCGACGCATGGAAACAATGACCAACTGGTATCTTAGTTGTTACCCGGAATTAGCTTAATCCCAAATCTTCAACCGGATAAGGGAACCTGTCTGAATGGCGGCCAATCAAGCTTATTGTCCGGCCTTTTTGTTCCGGTGGAGACTTGCACCACCAGCCCGACGGGAGGGTATCTTTCCTCTGAGAGCCGGACGTTTCTGGAGGTAAGGCTATTTCGACTCGGAGAGTCGAGCTACGGGACTTTCCCAGGACCGAAGCCGCAACATTGTTGAGCCTGGCGTCAGCTGCGATTAGGATTGCACTGTCATCGGAGCGTTAACCGGCTGGTTGTGCTTCGACTGGCAATGAAGTTTCGTTCGCTACCAAGAGGGACATTCGATGCTTTCTGCGCTTCTCCCGACCTTCGCTTGTTGGCAGACCACCATCCTGATTCATCCGGTTGCTCGTAGGATTTTTGGTGCTCTTGCCCTTCCCTGTTTGGCATGGTGGATGGCGAGCTGCCCTGCCTGGTTGCATGCTCAGCAAGTCCAGCCGTCGCCGTATCCATTGGGTCCCGATTCGCAACGGCAGGCCGATGTGCCACGTGGAAAAGTCACCGAGCATAGCTGGTTGGAAAGCAAAATTTTTCCAGGAACCAAACGTCGGTATTCGGTTTACGTGCCAGCTCAGTACGACGGGAAACAACCTGCCGCTTTGATGGTGTTTCAGGATGGTCATGCCTACGTCAATGATGATGGCCAATACCGAGCCTGCGTGGTGATGGACAATTTGATTCACCGTAAGGAGATGCCGGTAACCATCGGTGTCTTTATTGATCCAGGTCACAAGCGGGACGAGCTTCCGGAAAAACGCGACTGGCAACCCTACCCGCAAAACCGCAGCTTCGAATATGACACGTTGAGCGATCAATACGTTCGCTTCCTGGCTGAGGAGGTCCTGCCGGAAGTTGCCAAATCGTACAAGCTGACAGACGACCCCCAGCGTCGTGCGATTTGCGGAGCCAGTAGTGGTGGCATTTGCGCGTTCACCGCAGCCTGGCAACGCCCCGACCAGTTTGGCAATGTGATCAGTCATATCGGGAGTTTTACCAACATCCGCCATGGCGATACCTATCCTGGTATCATTCGCAAAACCGAGCCCAAGCCGATTCGGGTTTACCTGCAAGACGGTAGCAATGACCTGGACAACGAGCATGGCAATTGGCCGTTGGCGAATCAACAAATGTATGCCGCGTTGAAATTCAAAGGCTACGATGTCAAGTTTGACTATGGGACCGGAGGCCACGATGGCAATCATGGTGGTGCGATGTTGCCCTCGGCGCTCCGATGGATTTGGCAACACGATCCTGACGTCACGCCGCGTCTGGCGATGATTCCGGTAATGCAGGACGCCAAATGGGCGGTCAGCTGGTGGCTGCCACGCCATGAGCTAAAACTTGCTGAACGAAAAGTTCGTGGCGAAATCGATTTGCTGATGATCGGCGACTCCATCACCCACGGGTGGGAGCAAGCTGGAAAACCGGTTTGGGATCAATACTATGCCGATCGAAACGCGCTAAACCTCGGGTTTTCGGGTGACCGAACAGAACACGTTATCTGGCGAATTCAAAACGGAGCCGTCGACCAGATCGATCCTCGCCTGGCCGTGATCATGATTGGGACCAACAACACCGGACATCGAAAAGAAAATCCGGATCATACAGCTGCCGGAATCAAACGGATTATCGAAGAATTACAGCTTCGGTTGCCGAACATGAAAATTCTGCTGTTGGGCGTTTTTCCACGTGGAGAATCCGCCGATAACCCCTTGCGGCAGATCAACGACAAAATCAATGGCCAGATCAAGGCTTTTGCCGACGATGAAACGGTCTGGTATCTGGACATAAGCGACCAGTTTCTGGAAGAAGACGGAACGCTACCTCAATCGATCATGCCGGATCGTTTACATCCCAACCAGAAAGGTTATCAGATCTGGGCGGAGGCGATGGAGCCCGTAATTCAAAAGCTACTTAATTAAGGTGTTGATTTTCACATCGTGGTCAGCATGCAGGCTGGCATGGGCCCCAAGGTGGAAGTGTTTTTTGCTAATTGAGGTTCTGGGTGCAAAACGTTCGGAGGTGGTTTCAGAAAGTTCCCCTGACAGTGGGTTGCTGGACCGACAATTGGTTTTGGAAGAGTTCCCGAAATCTTGAAAAAGTACGTCAATTTTGCGCTTTTATCCGTAGGAAATCATGCGATAACTACGTTATGCGACCTCGTCACCGCGTATCTTTCCGCATTGCCACCTCCAAACAATCGTGAACATAAACAACTCTCCTCGTGCTGATTTGCTGCTGGTCGATGATGACGTTGACGTGCGGGATGTTATTGAAACGGCCGGCGAAATGGCCGGACTGGTCGTCGCATCGTTTCCCAATGGCCAGTCTGCCCTGGAACAATTTCCAGAGTTGGAACCAAGGTTTACGATCATTGATTACGCACTGGGCTCGGACGAAATCAACGGAGCCCAGATTGGTCAGCAGATTCGGTCGCTGCCTGGCGGAGGTGAAACGATGCTGATTTTGTTGAGTGGCGACTTAAACGAACATATTGCCAGCGAAGCTCAACAAGCCGGATTCGAAAAACTGCTTCGCAAACCGATTTCAATGTCCGAGTTGCTCCAGTTGCTGGAATAGGCATCGCCGACTAGCGATCCAGTTCAAAGAACGCGACTGCCACCTGTTGATCAATCTCCGCGATCTGTTCCAGCTCGGTTGAAATCGATTCATCGTCGTTGAGTGCAATCTGAATCGTCGCCGGTCGCGTTTCAATCGCTTCAAAGCGGAACTCGGGAGCTGTCAGGATTTCTTCAATCACCTCCTCGTCAGGCTCATCTTCATCGCTGGTGTCCAGCAACAGGAATCTCAGGACTTGCGTGAGCTCGGTCTCGATTTCCAGGTCACGACCGGGCAGCAGCAAGGATGCGAACACGGCTTCGTCGTGAAAGTAGTAAACCGTATAGGCGGCTTGATGACGATCTGAGCAAATCCGCAATACCAAGTGTTCCATGTCAGGGACCACGACTTCCAACGGCAGATCCAGATCGCCGGAAAGTTTTGTCAACGACCGTTTGAAAGACTCGACGCGGTCTGTTTCAATCGCGACACGGTCAACGGCCTGCTGGGTTGTTAATTCGCCTTCCAAATCAAAACTGGCGACGTGGAGTGTTTCGAACTGGGACAATGCAGACTCGATGGAAATGGTTGAGTGATCGGGAACAGAAATCCAGATTATAGCTTTAGAAGTTGAACGATCGTGGTTTTTCCTCGGAAATGGAAACCCGACGCGTGAGCGAGCGCTACACGGATGCGTGTTGTACCTCGCTTACGCGTCGGGTTTCCAAACGTGTGCAATTTCGAAGATGAGCCTGACAACTCATGGCCTGAGTAAGCGCGTGATCGTTCGGTCCAGCTGGTTTGCAAATTCGCGAACATCCTTCGCGGCTTGCGGTTTGGGCCCGCCTGTTTCCATCCCGGCAGCTCGCAGCTGGTCCATCAGATCGCGGCCAGCCAACCGCTCGTGGACGGAATCATCGTCCAGCAACTGCCCGCGGTTGCTGATCGCGACGGCTCCTCGCTTGACAACCCGCGCGGCTAGTGGGATGTCGTCGGTGATCACTACGTCTCCAGCACCGGTCAGTTCCACGATTTTATGATCGGCTACGTCGGCCCCGTGTTTAACGATCACCAATTCAATGAACGGTGATGGCGGAATCGTTATCGAGCCGTTGGCGACCAGAATCGTCTTCAGCTCGCGTCGTTTGGCGGTTCGGAACAGAATTTGCTTGATTGCATTCGGGCATGCGTCGGCGTCGACAAAAATGGTTGGACGGGACAAAGTTGCTCCTGAATTCACTTCATGAACCACGGGTGATCAAGGCTGTTCTGCCGAGAGCGAGAGTTCAAGTTGGTCGCCAGTTTCCTGTTGCAGCCGTTTCAATTCCAGGAACATACGTTTGATTCGGTCCTGGTGTTGGGGATCCTGAGCCAAATCGCGTTGCTCCAGTGGATCGTTTTTCAAATCGTATAACCGCTCGACCTTGGCATCGGGATACACGATCAGCTTCCATTCGTCTTTAATCACGGCTCGCTGCTTGTTGGTATACGCCCCGTAAATCGAATCGTATTGACGCTCTCGCTGTTGCCGGATTAAAGGCAGGACACTGTTAAAGGCAACGAAATCGGGTTTTTCCGCACCCGCGATTTCCAGCGACGTGGCCATCACGTCCTGAAGGTAGATCCTGGCATTCAATTGGTTCCCGGCCGGAATGTCCGGTCCGCGAACAAAGAATGGAACACGCAAACTGTGCTCGTACATGTTCTGCTTTCCCATCAACCCGTGGTGACCACAAGCCAGGCCGTGGTCGGCAGTGAAAAAGACATAGGTGGAATCATCCAAACCCAGTTGTTTCAGTTTGCTGAGAATGCGACCGATCTCCCGATCCATGTGAGTAATGATTGCATAGTATTCCTGACGATGGACTTGAACGGCGTGGTGCGTGCGGGGAAACGGAGCCAGTTTCTCATCCCGCAGGTTCGGTCCACAGCCGATTTGTTCAGCGTAAGGATATTGATCCTGGTAATCTTCCGGCACCTTGATCGTTTCGGCTGGGTACCGATCGACAAACTCTTTGGGAGACTGTCGCGGATCGTGCGGCGCGTTAAACGCGACATACATGAAAAACGGTTTCGAGCTGGACTTGGCTTGTTCGAGAAAACCGATCGCATCGTCGGCGACAACTTCTGTCCAATGTTTTCCGCCTTGCCAGAAGCCACCTCGTGACTTGTCCCACGGCCGCCAGTCGTCGGTTTGATCCGCCAAGGGTCGGTTGTAGCCAGCAGGTGTCTGTCGCGGCATTCCTCCGCGCACCTGCCCCACATGATCAAACAAATCGACAGGCTTCAGTCCAACGTGCCACTTGCCTGTAAAGTAGGTTTCGTATCCGGCAGACTTCATCAGTTGAGGCCAAGTGCGTTTTGATTCCTGCTCTTGTTTCAGTTTCAATTGATGGGCTTTCCAGACAAACCGGCCGGTGTTCAGCATCGTTCGACTGGCCACGCACACGGCGCCACCCCAGGCACCCATGTTGTAGGCCCGCGTCATGATCGTGCCACTGCGAGCCAAGTCATCCAGATTCGGCGTCTGGATCTGATCATTTCCCAGCACATGGACGCTGTCGAAACTGTGGTCGTCCGCAAACAGAAACAGGATGTTGGGCTGATCAGCGGTAGCTTGGCCAGCGGCAATCGCCAGCACCATGATCAGCCAGGCGGGAACAAATTGGTAGGACATGGGTAACCGAGTTTTGAAGTTCAGGAACTGGCCGAGACGTTGCCAGTGCACACGATAACACATGCTCGACCGAAAGGGAAAAGAATGTCGGCGAAAGGGGTTTCGCGGTGCGACTGAGATTTTGAGTGGAAGCGGAAAGTAGATACCATCCTTCAGAAGAGTCGGCCTGTCAGGGCCGGAGAGGGGGTTTGTAAACCCTCCCCTCGCCTTGGCTCGACCCTCCCACAAGCGGAGGGTGTCGACGAAAAAATGACTTTCGCGGAGACGCTGACATTTTATGTTCATCCCAACCAGTTAACGCTCAGGTTGAATTGTCGATTGACTCGTTCTTTCCAAAACGGATCCTGTTGATCATGTTAATCTTGTCCATCCTGTCCCCATTTTTCGGACCCTTGCTCAGGATGGACAGCGTACGACAAATTTTGAAAGGATGTACAGGATCAACAAGATTGACGAGATGCTTCCTGGTGGTCCATTCCTGAGACTACGAATTCCGAATCATGCGAGCGAAAGACTTTCGCGGAGCCAACGCCGACCGCTCAACGGAATTGGTTCGGGCCATCATGTCGAATCACTCCCGAAGGTGCCGTTCAACAAATTCGTCGCCGGTAATGCAAAAAGGAGTAATCGGCTTCGTTGTTTTCGTCCGCTGGATGATCCTCGCGATCAACCAACTCCCATCGATCCCAGTCGATTTCCGGCAATCGGGTATCGCCCTCCATTTGTTTGGCGACACGAGTCAGGAAAATCTCCTGGACCCATTCCATTCCCAGCTGATAGATCTCGCCGCCGCCAGTCAAAAATGGTTGGTCATCACCTTGGCAGACTGCCAACGCTTGTTGTATGGAGTGCACCACGGTTGCGCCAGCAACCTGGAACTCCCGGTTCCGTGTGACGATGACCGTTTCTCTACCTGGTAAAATCCTGCCAATGGAATCGTAGGTCTTCCGTCCCATGATCAGGTGGTGGCCCATTGTCAACCGCTTGAACCGTTTGAGGTCGGCCGATAGTCGCCAGGGCAAGTCACCGTCCCTGCCAATCACATCGTTTTGGGAAACCGCAACGATCATTGCCAACCGGGAGGGTTCTACTTCAGGTGTGCTCATGAAAGACCGGTCACAAGTTAGTTCAATGGTCGGGAAAGTCAGCCGCAGAAATCGATTCCTGGCCACACCAATTCGGCAACGAACTGTTCAGTCAAACAGCCACTGCCGCTTTGATATGGGGGTGGGCCTGGTAGTCTTGCAGTTCAAAATCTTCAAATCGAAAATCAAAGATCGACTGAACATCGGGGTTCAATTTTAACTGCGGTAGTGGATAGGGTTGCCGCGACAATTGCAGCTGCGCCTGCTCGAAGTGATTGCAGTAAAGATGAGCGTCACCGAACGTATGAATAAATTCGCCTGGTTCCAGGTTTGTGACCTGAGCGACCATCATGGTCAGCGCCGCATAGGAAGCGATGTTGAACGGGACTCCCAGAAACACATCAGCACTGCGTTGATATAGTTGACAGGAAAGCTTTCCCTGAGCGACGTAAAACTGGAAGAAAGCGTGGCACGGTGGCAACTTCATATGCGGAATCTCGGCCACGTTCCAGGCACTGACAATCAGTCGTCGTGAATCGGGGTTCGTTTTAATGTTTTCGATCACCTGCGATATCTGATCGATCGTTTCGCCGTCGGCGCCTCGCCACGACCGCCACTGGGATCCATACACGGGACCCAAATTGCCGTCTTCGTCGGCCCACTCGTTCCAGATTCGAACGCCGTGATCCTGAAGGTAACGGATATTGGTGCTGCCGCTAAGAAACCAGATCAGCTCGTGAATAACGCTTTTGAAATGCAGTTTTTTGGTCGTTACCAGCGGGAAACCCTGGGCCAGATCAAATCGCATCTGGTATCCGAATACGCTTTTGGTTCCCGTGCCCGTGCGGTCCGTTTTTTCAACGCCGTGTTCCAAAATGTGCGTCAGGAGTTGCAGGTAGTTTTTCATTCGTCCGTCACCAGCCAACCGAATTCAAGCCAGCGATCAGTTTAGTGGATCACCGCGCGGCGTCCAGTTCAAACGGTCACGGTTGAGATCAGTACGGCCCCGGACGAGCTGGCTGGGCCGGCCCAGGCCGATGTCAACCGCCGGATCACGGCCGAATCGGCCAGGCTACTGGAACCCTCCTCCCGACAGCCGCCCTATGTTAGACTCTCCGCCTTCTTTCGCCGTCCTCGAACAAACCATCCGTGAACAACGTCATCTCTCAACCGACCTCTACTTCCGCCCCTTCGATTCGATCTGCTGACCTGAGCCTGTTAGCCGTCGCCACGATTTGGGGCGTCAACATGGCGGTGATGAAGCTGGCGCTGCAGGAATTGGATCTGTTTGTTTTCAACGCCTTGCGGCTGACCTTGTCGGCGATGGTGCTGGGGATATTTGCCTGGTGGGAGCGTCGTCGTGGTCGCCGATCATCGATTCAAACGTTGCGAGACTGGATATTGGTCATCGTGTTTGCGTTGCTGGTTGGTGGCTTGTACCAGATGGTTTTCGCGATTGGGATTTCACGGACGACCGCCGGGAACACGGCGTTGATCATGTCATCCATGCCGATGTGGACGGCCTTGCTCGCGTTTGCAATTTTGCGAGAACGGTTGGGCGCGGCATGGCTGGGTCTGACGCTGGCATTCCTTGGCACCGTTGTCGTGACGCTGGAAAAAGGAATCAGCTTTGACAGCGATAACCTGCAGGGCAACCTGATTGTCCTGGTCGCCGCTTTGGCCTGGGCAGGCGCGGCGGTTGTCAGCCGCCCCATGCTCAAGCGGATCTCGCCGATCCTGTTGGCATTTTTGGCGACGGCTGGGACACTGCCGTTACACTATGCTGCGGTACCGGTATTTTCGTCTGGACCGGCGATTACCAGTCAACCGTGGTGGGTTGTCTGGTGCGTGATCTACTCCGGCGTGTTTTCCACCGGAATCGCTTACGCGTTGTGGAATTTTGGTGTCCAACAGCTGGGGCCTTCCCACGCTGCTGTCTACCAAAACCTGGTTCCCGTAATCGCCTTGATCGCGGCCTTGATCATGTTGGGAGAACAGGTCGGTGTGATGCAAGTCACCGGAGGAGCACTGATTCTGTTCGGTCTTTATCTGACACGAAAACTCCGTCCCAATCCTCCCCAGCCCCGCAAGTCGACTTAGGCTGGAGGCCACGGCCAGCCATTTTCTTAAATTGGTTCGATCACCGACTGCGGCACCCAACCCTGTTGTTGGTCCCGCCGGATTTGTAGCCATTGCCCACGGCGATCGATGATCTCGACATCGACTCCCAATGTGCCCTCGAGAGTCGCGCTCGTTTCAAACTCAACGCCGTCACCCGACTTGAGTTCCAGTTGATTCGCAGTCGCGATCCCGATCGATTGCTGGCACGTTTGATGATCGAACCACAGGGCCAAGCCTGCCACCAGCAAAATAAACCCCGGTACTAACGACCCCAGCGCCAGGTAACGTGAAAAACCAAGTCGAGGAAGAGCCAACAGCGACCAGAATACGATCGAAGCGATCACCAGGGTCCATTGTGTTCCTCCCCGGCCAAGCTGTTGCAGCACCATTGAACCGACCAAGCGGGAAGCAGCCTGGATTGATTGAGTCGAGCTTGCCAGCAGCGACGAGGAGGAATTTTCCCCGCCGGCT
>CAZJEK010000007.1:0-15480 GCA_964545005.1 uncultured Pirellulaceae bacterium | reverse complement strand
GGGCTTGCTTCAGGTTCAAACGAGCTTGTTGATTGGCAGGATCAATTCGCAGCGCTTTGCGATAGCTGGCAATCGCTGCCGCGAGGCGACCACTTTGAAATTCGGCATTTCCCAGGTTGACCAGCAATTGATCGTTCGGTGAATCCGGCTGAACCAGCAAGCGATACTTTTGCGCGGCCTGAGCAAACAGCGGCTTCGCTTCGGCCGGGTCAGCGGATCGCTCAGTCCCCAGGCGATACAGGCGATTGGCATCCTCGAAAATGGCGTGTCGCTGTGGCATTGTCAGCTCAGCGGCATTGCTGGAATCCGATTGCGCCATTGCCGGTGCGGACAACGCCAGCAGAAAAAATAGCAGGCTGCCGGCTTTGAAAAACGCTGTCCGGGCTGCTGCACGAGGCCGATGGCGAAGGGAAGCAAATTGCTGGTGAAGTTGTTCGACCAACTCCTGCCCCTGCTGCCGAGCATCCGCCAATTCAAGATCTTTCCCATTCGGCGTGTTTTCAGCTGCTCGTAATTGATTCAACCAGGATTCGACTTGATTGGCAACCGCTCCCAAACCCCTGCTTCGCAGCTCGCCGATCGCGTGTGCATCGGATTCAAAGTTCGACTTCGTTTTTCGTTGCAGGTATTTGATCATTGCAGCAGCCAACTCGGATGTAGATCCGGCTGTCGCCAACGATCGATCCGCTGTTGTTTCGGGAGAACGAAATTGAGACAGCTTGAAGCCTGGTTTAAGACCGGTCAGCATCAACAAGGTCCAGGCGATCGCTGGTGCAGCGGCGAACAGCTTCCAGCGGTCATTCGTCGGTTCGCCAGGTGACAACAAGTCCATCGAATACTGATTGGAAAAATCTGCTTGGGCTGGAGAGTTGGCAGGATTGCTGCTGGCCTGCCCAGCGATCGAGTCTAACGACAGTGTTTCCGCCGGCGCAACTTTGATCGAAATCGGGTCACTGTAGACCGTTTCGAAAGACTCCGAATCCGGGTTGAAGAAACTGAACGGGATGGCTGGGATTTGTTCGATTCCTTCCCGGGTTGGTCGCAACGACGTAACGAACACTTTGGTATCGCCTTGAACGAAACCCGCCAATGACTGGTCGGTTACCTTGAAGTCCGGGGTCAGGATTGGTAACGAATTCAGCGGGGGTGCCTGTACGAGTTCCATCGGCCCCGTCCCCTGAATTCCGATCCGAAACGTAATTGGGTCGCCGGCAGCAACCTCTCGCGGTTCGGCTTCGGTAACGATTCGGTATTGGCCTACCGCCCCGCGATAATCATCTGGCCGACCGACAGCTGGTATCGGAATGACTTCGGTCGAATCGACTTCGGCTTCGGCAGTTATCGGCCTCCAGTCAGCGACCGAAAGTTGGCGGCCAAAGGGAGAACCAAAAAAGCGATCGTTCAGCATCTGCTTCATCAACGGGTCATCTGCCAACATGCTCTCAAACGGATCCCGCTGTCGATCCAGCTTCGTCGGGTATCGCGCAACGATCTGCACATCGCTGGCATCGATACTGCCCGGGCGAGTTGGATAAACCGTCGCGTCGATCTCGTACAAGTAATACTCCTGCGACTCTCCTTGCTGGTTCGTCCGCTGGACCGTTTTTCCGCTTGGTCGACGATTGTTGTTGGCGAGTTCCTGCAGTCGATCGAGAAACTTGCCCCATTGTGACTGACTGCTGATCAACTGCCACATTTGTGACTCCGACAGCTTCAGTTTGCGTTGCTGATCGACGTAGGGTTTGAGCCAGATTTTCAGCGTCAAATCCAACGGCTGTCCCACGAACACACGATCCTGATTGCCTTCGATTTCGACGAACATCAAGTCGCCCGTTTCGCTTTGTTGCGCACTGAATGAGAGTGGAGCTGTCCGTTTGACGTTTCCATCGACGCTGATTGCCAATGCCGGGATCGTAAACTGACCCGGCCGCCGGGGCGTGATCAGGTATTGCTTGATGATGCTGGTTCGCTGGCTGCGGCGCCCCATGATGATGGTGAGCTGTGAGCTGCGGGAAGGCTCAGCAGACTGGATGTCACAACCATCAATTTCAAAATCTTCGGGGAAATCGTAGCTGGACGCGTTGGTGATCTCGATTGCCAATGACAGCGGCATACCGACCCAGGTTTCTTCACCGGAAATCGTCAGTTTGACCTCCTGAGCAATGGCGGCTGGGCCAAATCCCAGCAGACCGAACAGCAGGAAACAGGCAATGATCTGTTTTCGAACCATGGCTACCAATCCTTTTCTACAGGAACTCGACGCGTACGCTGTTGCTGCTGTTTGCGTAGTCGGCGCAGCATGTCCCGGTCGCGCACCGATTGCAGCAACTTCAATGCCTCCTGTCTGGTCATGATTCCGTCGTCGACGTCACCAGGGACGGCAACGGCAGAACCTGGCGAATGGTCGCCGGGTTGATCGCTTTCATTAGCCGCCGTCAATTCTCCCGTTGGCGGTGGTTCGGAATTCGATTGATTGCCTGTTTCCGGTTGGGGCGATTGCGTTGAATCACGCTGTCCGGATTCTCTCTCCGATCGGTTATCGGGAGGGCTCGTTTGTTCTTGACCGTTGGTCGAGGACCGAGTCGCAGGGTCTTGTCCGGTACTTTCCTCAGTCTTCTCTAAATCGCCAGGGTTCGATCCGGCAGGTTGTTGGTCGCTCGATTCTCTATCTGGCGAGTCGCTTCCTGACTGCTGTACCTGGCTGTCATTGGGTTCTTGATTCTCAGCCTGACCTTGAGATTCTGAAGACGATTCACCGCTGGAGTCTGAATCCTCTTGTTCCCGGCCAGACTGCTGTTGCTCAGTTTCGGTATCGCCGTTGGCTTGCTGGTCTTCGCCTGATTTCTCGTTGGATGATTCCTGTTGTGACTTCGACGGTTCGTTTGCGTCGTCGTTGGCCGCAGATTCGGCCTGATTTTGCGATTCCGACGAATCATCGGATGCCGATGGATTCTGTTGTTCCTGGTTTTGATCAGCTGGCTGGTCCGATTCCGGTGGCTTCTGGTCCGCTTGATTCTGATCGGAGGGAGACGGATCCTGCTGCGATTGGGGTGGTTGCTGCTGCAGTTCAGACAACAGTCGTTGCGCCAACTCCAAATTCGCACGGGCATCGTCCAGGCTATTATCCAGACGCAACGCGCTTCGGTAGTGAGTGATCGCCAGCTCAAGTTGCTCGGTAGCGGCCTGATCGCCGTTCTTGATTGCTTCCAACGCCTGGGTGTAGCTGACGTTACCCAGGTTGTATCGAGCCTTGGCAGCCAAGCTGGTTTCGTTGGAACGAGAGGCGGTTTCAAACGCAGCCGCGGCGGCTGCCACGTCGCCTTGGCGAAATTGCGCTACACCAAGGTTGTAAGTGAGCCGATCTCGTTGCTGGGTATTGGTGGGTGTCACACGTTGATAGATTCCAATTGCTTGTTCGTAATCGCCTTGTTCAAGTAAACGATTGGCTTGATTTATTTGGACTGCCGGGTCGGTCGATGGCTGAGCCCGCAATGGAGCTGGCAAACAGAGCAGCACTGCCAAAGCCGTCACCCGGCTGATGGGTGCGGTCGCCGGCCTCCATCGGATACCGCGCTTTTCAGCAGAAGACGACAACCAGGACTCGATGATCAACAGCAGCAAGGCAGGTAGCGCAAACCATTGGAACCGGGGTGTGTAAACGCTGACCGTGGCCGATCCAAAATCAATCGGTTGTACATTGGCAACGAATCGATGGTAAGCATCCCCCATGTCGACTCGTTTTGTACCAGCCGGAATGTAGGCTCCCGATGTTTCGTCAGCGATTGATTTCAAAATGGCACCGTTCAGTTTTGATCGGACTTGTTTCCCCTGGTATTCGACAAACGACTGGCCCGCAGCGTTCCCAGCGGGCACCAAGGCGCCTTGATCCATGTCGCCCAGCCCGACAGTAATAATCCGGATGCCGTCTTGTTGATGCAGTTGTTTCGCAATCGCGACAGGGTCACTCTCCTGGTCTTCGCCGTCGGTAAATAGGACGATGGTCCGCTGATCATTCGTTTTGTCGATGAAGCTTTCGGCTGCCGCGGTAATTGCCTCGGCCAATCGCGAGCCACCGGTCATCAGCGAGTCAGGGGTAACTCCGTCGAGCGCCAGTCGGAAATCTTGATAGTGTTTGGTCAGCGGCATGATTTGCCGGGCTTCACCCGCGAACACAACCAAGCCAATCCGATCTCCGGTCATTTGATCGACCATGTCCTTGATTTGCTGCTTGGCGCGATTCAGTCGATTGGGCCGCACATCTTCAGCCAGCATGCTTCTCGAAACGTCCAATGCGAAGACCACTTCGATGCCCTGTTGGGGTACTTCCTGCTCCGACTTGCCCCAGCGGATGTCCATCGCACCGAGTGCCAGCAGCCCAATCGAAGTTGCCAACAGAATTGTCGACAGCAGGCTCCGCCAGCTTGATTTGGGTTGGATGTTGCTGATCGATTCAGGTTCGGCAAATCGACGCCAGGCGAGACGCCGTCGCCAAGTTGCCCATCCGGCCAGCACCAGAACGGCTATCGACAACAGCAGAAACCAACCGAGTTGCGGATTATTGATTTCCCAATCGTTCATCACACCAACTCCCGTAACCAGGTAAATTGCAATGCGGCTCGCAGGGATAGCAATCCCAGGGCGATCGAAATCAAGGGAGGAATTACGATCGGGCCACGACGGTAAGGTTGCACGGCCAATTCCCGGTACGAGACGAACGAATCCGATTCGACCTTGTTCTTTTCCAGTTCGTCAATCTCCTGATAAATCGCGGCCAGCGAATCGGTATCGGTGGCGCGAAAGTACTTGCCGGCGGTGATCTCGGCCACTTGCCGGAGCGCGGTTTCGTCAATGTTGACGTTCACGTATTGAATCAACTCGCGGCCAAAGTTCCGGGTCACGATTGGAGCCCGACCTTTGGTTCCGACTCCAATGCAATATATCTTGATGCCCATCGTCTGAGCCAATTCAGCCGCGGTGACGGGGTCCAATTCGCCGGCCGTGTTTTCTCCATCAGTGAGCAGGATGATGACCTTGCTGTTGATCGTTTCCTGTTGACCCTGGTCAATCGCATTCAATTTCTCAACCGCCAACGCGATTGCATCTCCAATCGCCGTCCCGTCTTCGACTTCGGTTTGGGCCAATTCGGTTTGATTTAAGCTGGAAATCAGAAAGGAATGATCCAACGTGGGAGGTGTGATTCCATCGGCATAGCCGGCATAGGAAATCAATCCGATCAGGTCGTTAAACCGACCCTCCAACTGGTCGTCGCCGGTGACAAACTTGCCGACAACCTGTTTGATCGCTGTGAGCCGATCCACGGGCTGGCCATCGATGTTGAAATCCATCGCCTGCATGCTGCTGCTGCGATCAACGACCAGTTCAATGGCAATCCCCTCGCTGTCGACGACCGTTCGCTCCTGACCTTCGCGAGGTCTGGCCAACGCCAGGATCAACAACAGACAAGTTGCGATTGTCAAGGCAGGCGGTACCCACAGCAGTCGTTGCCGGAGCGTAGGTGTCAACTGTACTGCTGCGTCCAACGAACTGAAGGTAATGGATGATCGTCGTCGACGACGTAACAATCGCCAACCCAGCAGGGGCAAGGCAACCAGCAGGAGCAGATACCACGGTGAGTAAAACATCAGGCGACCTCCCGCACCGCTGGCGTTTGCTGTCCGCGAGTCAGATTTTCGATCCAGCGGCGGGTGTCGCTAATCAGCAACGATCGATCGATGGCCGTTTCAGGGAGACCGGCAAACCGAGCTTCATTGGTCGTCCGCAGAATCTGTTTTCCCTGCTGCTGGATGCGCTTGCTGACCGGCAACGCGGCTATCAGCTCGTCCCGTCCCAACGCTTGAGCTGGGAGAGAAAACCTGCCCGCCAGATAACTCCGTAAGGCTTGTTCAAAATCTTCCAGCCAGCGTTCTAAGGGGACGCGATCAGCGGATTGCAAGTGCGTCAGCTGTTGCTGAACCCAAACGTCGGGATCAATTTTTCGAGTGCGGTACCTGAAGTATCCGATCGCGATGGCCAGCGTTAACCCGGTCAGCAAAACTCCAGCGGCCAGGATGGCCGCCGGCGCCATACCGGCTGGACATTCCGGTTCAGCCGCTACGGCGCCGGCGATGTCACGAATCTCAGTCGGTTGATCGCGGTCGGTTAAAACGCTGACCACTTCAATCGTCTGCGGCTCGGTGGCGAGTGTCGACAGCTGGTCCTGGATTCGAACGGTTACCGACCAGGGCGGCAAATCGGCTGTCCCCGAGCTCAACGACTCCAGCTGAACCTGGCGGATCCAAACTCGAGTTCCGTCGGTTTGAGGGATGTCGTCCTGGGAGTCAATCGTGACAACATCGAAACTTCCCCACTGTTGGCCCAAGGGGGCAAAGTCGACTTCGGCCGGCCCGGGCGTTTGCACTGTGACGACCGCCATCAAGGGTTGGGCCACTTTGACGGACCGCGTTTCCAGTTGTAGATCAATCGACGGTTGCTGCGCGTTACCCGTGACCGGAAAGACGTAGCCACAGGCAGTTAGCAACCAAATCATCGCTGGTAATTTCGATTGGAACATTATCGGGCTCCCTCTCGCTGCTGGAAGTACTTCCGCAAGGGTTCCACAAAGTCTTCGCCAGTTGTCAACCGAACTGGGTGCAGTTGCATGCGTCGAAAGGCAGCATCGCGTTGCTGCTGCTGTTGTTGGGCCAATTCTTGGAACTGCTTTCGATTTCGACGACTGGACGTATCGACCACGACTACCTCGCCAGTTTCCGAATCCTGCAGGCGAACCAGACCCACGTCAGGCAGCTGCTGTTCGCGAGGATCATCGACAACAACCGGGATGATGTCATGCTTTTTTCTGGCAATCTTCAAGCGGTTTTCGAAGCCGCGATCCTGGAAATCACTGATCAGAAACACGACGGATCGTCGCTTGCTGGTGCGGTTAAGGTGTTCGATAGCCGCCGACAAATCCGTCCCGGTTCCGACCGGTTCGCAGTACAGTAGCTCGCGAATGATCCGCAGAATGTGTCGCGATCCTTTGCGAGGCGGAATGTGTTTTTCAACTTCACTGGTAAACAAAGTCAGTCCGACTTTGTCGTTGTTCCTGATCGCCGACATGGCCAGGGTAGCACCCAATTCGGCAACCAGTTCGCGTTTGGACTGCTGGCGTGTCCCAAACCATTGCGAGCGGCTCAAATCAACCAGCAGCCGAACTGCCATCTCGCGTTCTTCGCGAAACAGTTTGACAAACGGTTGGTTGTTGCGCGCGGTGACGTTCCAGTCGATGGCGCGAACGTCGTCGCCAACCTGGTAGGGACGCACTTCTTCGAATTCGATCCCACGTCCTTTGAATGCTGAATGCCAGGAACCGGCCAGCAGTTCATCGACCCGGTGCGACGTTCGAATTTGCAGTCGCCGAATTTTTTTAAAGACTTCGGGAGGGATCATCAGGGCAAGGGAATGGTTTGCAGGATTTGAGTCACAATCGATTCGGCGGACCGATCCTCCGCCTCAGCTTCATAGGTCACGATGACCCGGTGCCGCAACACGTCCAGCGCAATCGACTTGACATCTTCTGGCGTCACGTAAGCTCGGCCGGCCAGGAAAGCCGTCGCCTTGGCTGCCAGGGTCAGATTGATGGTTGCTCGTGGCGAACCGCCGAATTGGATCATCTGCTCCAATGGCAATCCGTATGCTTCCGGAGATCGGGTCGCCATCACGAGGTCCACGATGTAGCCTTCGACTCGTCCGTCGAGATGAATTTCATCGATCAGTTTCCGGGCCTGCAGGATTTCGCCTGGATCGGTGACCGTGTCGACTTCCAATGACTGGTTGGCTTTGCCCATTCTGCGGAGAATCAGCAGTTCCTCGTCGCGGGTTGGATAGTCAACGACGACCTTGAGCATGAATCGGTCGGTTTGCGCTTCCGGCAACGGATAGGTCCCCTCCTGTTCGACCGGGTTTTGCGTCGCCATCACCAGGAACGGATTGTCTAAAGGAAACGTTTCACCTCCGATGGTAACTTGACGCTCCTGCATCGCTTCCAACAACGCGCTTTGAACTTTCGCCGGTGCCCGGTTGATTTCGTCTGCCAAAATCAAGTTGGAAAAAATTGGCCCTTTTTGAACCACAAACGACTGATCCTGTGGCCGGTAAACCTGGGTTCCAATCAAGTCAGCGGGTAACAGATCCGGGGTAAACTGGATACGTTGAAAGCCCGTGTCGATGGCTCTCGCGAGGCTGGCCACCGCCGTTGTTTTCGCTAGTCCGGGGACACCCTCAATCAACAAGTGTCCGCCGGTGAGCAGGCCGATCAGCATCCGGTGAACCAGTTGCGGTTGTCCAACCAGCACTCGGTTGACCTCTTCGATAATTCGCTGCAATGGCTGTTGATGAATTCTGATTTCGCTGGCCAACTGTTCCATCGATGAAGTTGAATTCATGGTTTGGTAATCTCATCTAAAGAATGGCGTCAATTATTTTGCGGCAACCAGTTAGTCGCGCTGGGAACGAGAACTCCAAATCCAGTGGTCAGATTTTCGCCACATTTGTGACTGCCCTTAAACCAGCACATTTCCGTACACAACGCAGGTGATCGCGTCCGGTGTGCCAGGTCACGAATGGGGGCGATCAGCCGCAAGGGAACGTCACTGCAAAATTCGGACCAAACCGGGCAAGGAGCCCGTTGGCAGATTGCCCCATCAGCCGGAATGACCGGTAACCCCGCGCAGGGCCGCCTCCATTTCGGCTTCCCCTGCCAGCCATTGAACGTTGATCAATACTGCGGCCAATGGCAGGTTTCCGATTCGGTCAACGCACAACTTGACCAGGTCCTTGTGGGTACAGAGCAACTGTTGAGCACCGGCGCGGTTTGCCGTTTCGGCAATTTTTTGCAGATCAGCACGGCAATATCCATGGTGGTCCGGAAATGCCAATTTGTCGGCCATCGGCACCCCGCAGTTTTCCAGCTGGCGAAAGAAATTGTCAGGGTTCCCGATTCCGCAAAACGCCAGCGTGGGTTTTTCCAGTAACCGATCCAATTCAATTTCGTCCCCCGACCAGCTAATCGCCTGCTGCATCTCCATTCGCGACTGCAGCACTGGAACTGAGGTGTAACGCCGGATCGTTTCCAGGATGGATTGCAATTCGGAATCGTTGACCTGATCGGTCCGGGTCACGACGACGAGATCGGCTCGATCGAGATTGGCCAGCGGTTCCCGCAGCAAACCGCGCGGCAGCAACCGGTCGAATCCGAATGGCAAGGTGGCGTCGATCAACACGATGTCGAGATCGCGATTCAATTGACGATGCTGAAAGCCGTCGTCCAGCAGCAGTACTTCGGCTTCCAGTTCCTCGATGGCGATGTCAGCCATCCGGCTGCGATCAGGATCCTGTAGGTGGGGAACATCGGGTAAGCGGTGTTCCAGTTCCAGGGCTTCGTCATTCACGCCGGCGGACGTGTTTTCAGCGCGATAGCCACGGCTGATCAACGTCACTCGTTTGTTCAGCTGCCTTAGCTTCCGGGCAATCGAAATCACGTGCGGTGTTTTTCCTGTGCCTCCGGTTGTCAGATTGCCGACGGAGATCACGGGAACATGGACGCTGTGAATCAACGTCTGGTTCGCTTGCACAGCAGCCCGATCAAACTTTCGATTCCGCTGGCGGACAGCCAGTCGATACAGCGGAGTCAAGCAACCTAGTCCGGTTCGAACTACCCATGCAACCGGACCGCGCTCGCGGCCGCTAATGACATCGATCAGGTTCACCGCCGCCAACCTCGAAAACGCCGAAACATGGGAACCTTGTTACCGCTATTATCACGTTGGCTGCGATTGTTGACGGAACGAGATTCCAGCTGGCCGGTTCGTTCGGCATCGGGTGAGGGCTGGACCGCTGACGGATCGGATCTGGTCACTTCGGTTTCTTCAGGAACATAGTGATCGAGGAATCTTGCCCAATAACTTTCCAGTAATCGGCGGCAACGTTCATACGTTTCCGCTTGTAACAGCAATGCATCGGTGCTGGCCAACATCTGTGTAATCACCTTGGCATCGTTATCGTCAAACCAGTGATCGTAAACATCGACTTGAGTTACGTGAACAACCCCGGCATCCATCAAGTCGAAACCGATTCTCAATTCAGTCACGCCATCGGGGAGATCGTCAAAATGAACCGCGAATCGCTTCCAGTCGGTTTCGATTTGATTTTGATCGGGTTGAGGCGACAACTGACCCACGGATCCAAACCGATAGTAGCTTCCTTGTTCCGTTTTGCCTTCTACCGAAATCCGGAGCGCGGGTTGGAGGTTGCGGTCCGGTGTGCGCAGCCAGGCTGAGATCGACAGCCGCCCCGACTCGGGAACATCGATCAGGTTGCTGCGGACCCAGGCGGCTCCGTTGGATTGATTGCTGATCTCCAGATACCGTTTGGCGATCAAGCCGGTTTCAGCTGAGCCGGCCTCCAGGTCAGTTGAACGAATGCGAAACGATTCTGCGGGCTGGGAGCCGATCGTCCAACCGTTCAATGGTCGGTGTGGTTCCCGCTCGAAATTTCCGTTGGTCAGCACATTCATCGGCAGGGCCTGCTGTGCTTTGGAAAGCCGCGTCTGCAAACCCAACACGCGGCGACGAAGTTGTTTACCAGTTTCTTCAGGTAAGGCAAAGCCAAATGAATCAAGCTGAACACCAGCGGGTAGCCTGCCGCCGATCAATCCGAACGGTGGAATCTCGCGAGTGACGGTAAACGAAATCGAGCCGGTTGAGCGAGTCTCGGTGGGCGAATTCAATGTCAGCTGGGAGTCATCAAACCAGTTGATCACCGGAATTTCCCGCCGGGAAGTCGAGTGGGAGACCAGTTGCACTTTCAACGGCCAGGGGGATGCGTTGACACAGTAGAACGTCGTCGCCTGAGTGCCTTTCCATTGGCGAACGGCCAGTGGCAATGCCGCTGGATCGGAGGCTTTGGTCGGTACGTCGACGAACGACCGAGCTGGCAACTGACGATACACTCGCAGCCATGCCTCGGTGGCGGGCCGCTGCATTAGTGATAGATAGTCACCGCCGTCGATCAACACCTGGCTGTCGCGATCTTTCAACGCTTGCGACCAGGATTGGCAAGCCGCTGCTCCGCCCCGCCGCAATGATTGGCGACGCAACAGCGGAGATGTTTGACTGGTGATTCTCAAAAAATCAGGATGAGTTCGCAGGCCATCTAGTTCAAACCATGAACTTCGGTGGTCAAACAAGTCCCCCGCGGCACCCATTTGCCGCCACCAGTCTTTCATCCGCGACGACTGCTCCATCGAATAGGAAACTCGCTCCTGGGCAAGCGTGCGGTCAAGCGCCAGTCGATGCGGAGCTAAAAACTTGATCGGTTGAGGACGTTCGGCAGACGAACTCTGTGTTAGTTGAGCTGAGAGCCCAAACGATTCCATGACTTCGGCGACCTCTGGATAGCGATACAGGCTCGGTGTTAACGCGGCTGCCAGCTCCCGATTTTGATACAGATCGACTGGTGCCAGGACCAATGAAACATCCGATCGATCACGGCATACGGATTCCCCCAGGGACTGATACCAGGCGGTCATTTCAGCGGTCCGCCATTGGAACCATTGCGGACGAAATGTTTCCAGCAATTGCGATCTTACCGACTGCCAGTCGTTATCAAGTCGGACTTCAGGATGTTGTTGAGCAAACCGCCGGACGGTGGTGGAATCGTAGCCCCAGCGGCTGCCCGGCAGCAACGTATAACAGTCTGGTGCCAAGGTCAGGGCCAAGCCCCGATAGGCAGGCTGATGTCCATAGCGGTCCACAAATTCGTCAATCACCTGCTTGACTGCATGCTGCACCTCTCGATCCAGCGGATTGTAGACCGGAAGACGTTCGTCGATTTTGCGGCGCTGGACTTCCTGGTTGAAATCAATCAGTTGAGCCGGCACCTGTGGGAGACTGGCATCCGGCAACGGAGCGTTGAAACGAAACACCGGGATTAGAGATAATCCTTCACGCTCGAACATCCGATACAACATCGCAACCACGTCCTTACGATAAGGATCACGACGGTCAGCAAACAGAATCCCGGAATCGTAGCGCGGTGTCGGGCGAACATGGTCGCTGGGATACAACGTGCTGCCATCCGCCATCACGGTCAGGTACATTCCAGAATAGCCCTCCGACTTTAGCCATTGGACCAACTGATCGGAGGCGTGGTAAATGCTCTGCCAGTCATCCAGTCGCTCGCCGTAACCGGGGTCCAGGCTTCCCTGAATCCCAAACATGTCCGCCAATATCGGCTGGTCGAGAAAAGCCATGTATTGACGCGTATCGGATTCAATCGGATTTGTGTGCCGGTCGGTCACTGGCAGCCGCTTACCGCCAAGCTTGATCCCTAACTTTCCGAGGGTTACGTTCCCTGCGGCGTTTTGATTTTTGATGACAACAAACGCCTGACGGGACTGGGGCCAGGTCATCATGCGATGCGAGGTTAGCGCCGATCGATCGCTGGCCGTGGATGGGATTTCGATTCCAGCATCGACGCCTAACGGACGCGGTTGCCCACGCTCGTCCAGCTCGACCAGGCTGACCGTGGCCGACGTTTCCGGTTGATCTAAGAACTCAATCTCGATCATGTGCGGTTGGCCTGGTGTTTTGAATTCGACTGGAATTGCTAACCAGCCTGCAGGCAAAATTCGGACCAACGCTTGCGTCCCCACGGATGAAACCGGTTCCGGATACTGCTGAATCTGATCTCCGAACACGCGAAAACGATTCCAGCGAGCCCACAGGTTTTCAACGCCACTGGGAAACGCCTCCTTGGCGAGATCGATTTCAGTCATCATCCGCCAGTCCTCATTGCCGGGCTCCCGCGCCTGTTCTTCCAGAACGACCAGCTCAATCAGACGGCGAACCGATCGCTGGCGACCGGACAGTGGTGACCAGGAATTACTAACCGAGAGTTCAATTTGGTAAACACCTTCCTGTTCAGGAAGCTTGAACTCAACGTTCTGGAGCGGTGCGCTGCCTGAGCCATCTAGTTCGAACGAGTAAATTTCCGAATGCAAGATCGTTGAATTGGATGCGCTTCGGCGAAGGTGTAATTTTCCGGTAATCGAATCGCTGTTGAGCTGCGCTCGATTGGGAGCCCAGGCAAACGCAATCGTTTCACCGGAGGTGAAAACAAGGTTGTCCCGTTGAATGTCCACCGCAATCTGATCACTGACTGAACGTTCCAATGATAATTGATTCCCAGATGCATCAAGTTTGAGCAGCGCCGGTTGACTCAGGATGGAACTGATTTCAAATGCACGTTGCAACCGCAAGTCAGGGTCTTCGGCGTTCTCCAGGGCCAACGCGATGCGGGTATCGGGCGCGACCTCAAGCGTCAGGTCGACCCCTCCAAATTCAGACGCTTGCCAATGATCGATCACGACTCGATTATCGCGGGGCAACGTGTTCACTGGACCGTCCACTGACAGCGACAACGGTTGCGCTGAAACAATGGTTCCGGAGTCGACTTGAAGTTGCCCCGACCAGGTTCGAGGTTGACCGCCACCCCACTGAATGCGAATCGTGACCGGTTGCGTTTCCGATTGAGCATGAACCGCAGAAGTGATCTGTCCGGCTATGGTTAAGGTCATGACCAGCGTCAGTTTTAGCGCAGCGGCGACCGAGGATCGCAAGGTTCGTGGAGAGCAGGATCCATGTCGGGGCATGGCGAATGTGCAGGCAAGACTTGATACGCGGGGTGGAGGACTCTATCAAACCGCTTGCCGCAGCTTCCAGCCCAAACGCAAGAATGCTAGCAGATTGGTCGCGTGGCCGATTGTGGAGACGACACAAAGAGAAAGCTACGGAGACACAGATTGAAACGTGTCTCGTGCTCAGCGCAGCGGTATTCGTGCTTGAACTCGTAATCGGCTACGAGGGAAATTTAGCGTGACTTCTTCAAGAATGTTCGCCGCGCAGAGAGCTTTTGCGGAGCGGCTGACATTTTTTGTCCAGCCGAACTGGGTGGCGCACAGGTTGATTTGTTGATTGACTCGTCTGCTGCACAACGCATCTTGTTGATTACGTAAATCCTTGTCCATCTTGTTCGCTTTTTAGACCCTTGCTTCAGAATGGACTGCGAACGCAAAATTCATCTGAAAGTTTGACAGGATGTTCAGGATCAACAAGATTGACGAGATGCTTCCTGGTAGTCGATCCCGAGACCACGAATCGCGTGAACGAGAGCTTTCGCGGAGCGGCCGATACGATCGAGTCGTAGCGCTCATCAGCAATCAGCCGCTCGTTGCGATCGTCATCTTGGTTGGCGTTTCCAGACCCGCACCACCAAGCCGGCCAAAATTAAACCCGCCCCGATGATCGTCAGCCACTTTGGCGGTTGGTAGCTGGCTTCCTGACTCCAGGCCAGCCAAACCCAAACCGGCACCAGGATGGGTTCCAGCAACGTCAGGCCGGATGCTTCGTGACTGGAGATTTCCCGAAGTGCTCGCGCCAGCAGCAGGTAAGGCAACCCAATCTGAATGGCTCCAAATGCGGCCAGATAAATCCATTGTTGACCTTGCGGATAGACTTCGGAGGATAGCAAAAACGGCAGAAACACAATTGCCGTGACGGCGTGATTAAGAAACACGATCCAGGCCGAATCGAACTGATTATTCCAGCGTAGCATCACCACCACGCCGGCAAAGAAAGCGCCCGATGCTACGCCGTACAGCACTCCGCGCAGCGAACCGCCACCGATCTGTGCCACAAAAATCAAGCTCATCCCTGCGACCACGAACGCCAGCAACCACCAGTCACGGCGGATTGGGGTTTCACCGAACAGCTTCCAGGCGAACAGTAACACCCAGACGGGCGCCGTGTATTGCAACCAGATTGCCAAGGTCGCTTCGCACATCACCAGTGCGGTCAGATAAGTCCAGTTCATTAACGCAAAGATGGTCACCATGGGCAGCATGCGCCAGGACCATTCCACTTTGCGGATCATCGTCGCGAGGACAATTGCGGCGAAAGCAGCTCGCCAGAAAGCCAATAAAAGCCCGCGCGACTCGGCGGGCCATTCCTCGAAGATGGGAGCTTTGGCAAAAAAGCCACTGGTACTCCACATCACGGCCGCGAGTATCACCAACCCGCGACCACGCCAAGTTGAGGAAACCAACTGCGTTTACTTCTTACGGTGCCGGATTTTGGCTCGCATTCGTCGTTTTTTTCGGCCCACTTTGCGTCGACCCTTTCCGGTTTTCTTGGTTCCCACTTAGAAGTTCCTCATACTTTTGTTGTCACGATGGCACCGAAAAAATCAACGTTTCGCGAGGAGGTGCCTCGACAGGTCTCGCGAAAAATGGTCCCCCATCGTACTGCGCAGCCTCTGCAGGGACAAGGCAAAAATCGCTGAGTTGTGGGTCTTTCGGGGTTGTGCCAATTCAGTTTTTGCTTGGGAATGGAAACCCGACGCGTGAGCGAGGGCTACACCGATGCG
>CAZJEK010000006.1:0-44412 GCA_964545005.1 uncultured Pirellulaceae bacterium | reverse complement strand
ATCCAGGAAAAATATCATCTGCACAATCTGATTCACTACCGCGAACGTGCGTTGGCGACGCGGTCGGTCGACAATCTGGTCGGGGAAATCCGCGAGACATTGATGGCGCTGGATCTAGCGGATAACACCTACATTTTCCTGACTTCCGATAATGGTTTTATCATGGGGCACAATCGGGCTTACGGCAAAGGCTTTCCACTGGATCGCGCCTCCCGAGTTCCGTGTTTCGTGATCGGCCCGAATGTTCCCGCCGGAAAAAAAGCCGATCACCTGATCGCCCACATCGACTTGGGCCCAACCTTTGTCAGGTTGGCCGGCGGCAGCGTGCCGGAATTCGTCGACGGACGATCGTTTCACGGATTGCTATCGCCAAACGGGCTGGAACAGTTTCCGCGGTTTCGAACCGGTATGCTGATCGAAAATTGGGCCTCGATTAACTTTTACAACCAGTTGAATGTACTGGCCGCCAGTACCAGCGTTCGGTTCGAAGACGGACTGTACACCGAATGGGCCAATGGCGATCGCGAGTATTTTGATCTGGCGAATGATCCGGAACAGCTGGAAAACATTTATCAGCTGCTGCCAATCCATGAACAGTTGGTTAATTCGTACTGGCTTCGCGCCCTGCGCAACGATGAGTTGTTGCCCGACGTCCGATTCTCCTCAGTGTTCCAGCCGGATCAACCTGTTGTCAGGCAACGCGCGATTGCAGGACTGGCGGAAGATACGTTCCGGGTTCAGCAAGTTCGAGTTGCAATTCGCGACAATCAAACCAGACAATATTGGAACGGACAAACCTGGCAACCAGAATTTTCCCACATCCCCGCCAAACTGGACAACCCCGGTGGTCAACTGACGGTTTGGGAGTTGGAGGATATGCCACCGGGCGATGGGAATACCTCCGGGGGATTTTCAGCCTGGGCCTGGGCGTACGACGGATCGGGTTCGTTCTCAGGCTCCAAGCCGGTCACTTTTCACTACGATTTCACTGCTCCCATAATCCAATTGGACGTCGGTCTCAAAACATCATTCAACGGGACGGTTTCAATTTCAGGAACTGCTGCAGATGACTTGGGTACCAAGCAAGTGCGGATTCTGGTCCGAGAACGCAATTCACGGATGTTCTGGACAGGCGAACAATTTCAACCGGCTCCCGCCGAAGTGGTAATCGCTGCCGACGCCAGTGGACGTTTCGGCTGGATCGATACCCCGCCAGAAGGCAGTTATACCTGGACCGGCATCGCCATCGACGAATCCGGTAACGAGTCGGAACCTGTCAGCTTCAATTTCGAAGTTGATTGAGCAACGCTGTTCGCCCTGCGAAAGCTTCGGCGAAAGGTGGCGGATTCCAGCGGTTTTGGCGCTAGCCACCGACCTTCCGAAGTTTACGCTTCAACTGGCTTTCGTCCGGAGCTAGCGCCCAAATCAGCTGTACAAAAATGTCAACCTCTGCGCGAAGTCTTCGCCTAATGCGCTTCCAGCCAGTTCTCTCCCGTCCCCAGCTCGACCTCGATCGGGCAGTCCAACGGTAACGCGGTTTTCATGCATTCCTCGATCACCGGCGTCACCGTGTCGGCTTCCGATTTGTGCATGTCAAAAACCAGCTCATCGTGGACGGTCAACAACATTCGAGTCTTGAAATCGCCCGCCTGCAACGCCCGATGAACTTTGATCATGGCCAATTTCAACATATCGGCAGCGGTGCCCTGGATCGGACTGTTCATTGCCAGCCGCTGCGCCTGATTTTTTAATGACCGACTGCGAGAATTGATGTCACGCAATTCTCGTCGGCGTCCGGTTTGCGTTTTGACGTAACCGTGTTTTTCGGCAAAGGCAATCGTTTCGTCGATGTAGGTTTTTACGCCCGGATACTTGTCGAAGTAGTTGTCAATCAACTGGTTGGCTTCTTTGCGAGGGATGTTCAGCCGTTGCTGCAAGCCAAACGCGGAAATCCCATAGAGAATCCCGAAGTTGACCATCTTGGCTTTGGCCCGCATTTCCCGATCGACGTCGTCCAAGCCCACTTTGTAGACCTTGGCCGCGGTGGCGGTGTGAATGTCGATGTTGGATCGAAATGCTTCCAATAGTCCCGGATCGCCCGACAGCGATGCCATGATTCGAAGCTCGATTTGCGAATAGTCGGCGGCCAGGATCAGGTGATCGTCATCCCGCGGCACAAACGCCGCGCGAATCTCCCGCCCTCGCTCCTTGCGAACTGGAATCGTTTGCAGGTTGGGATTGTTCGATTGCATTCGCCCAGTTGCTGTCCAGGTCTGGCTGTAATGCGTATGTAGTTTTCCGGTCGCCGGGTTAACAGCATCAGGTAACTGATCGACATAAACGGATTTCAGTTTGACAGCGTTGCGATACTCCAAGACGTCGGCCACGATTTCATGCTGGTTGGCCAGCCGTAGCAGTTCCGACTCACGAGTCGAATATTGGCCGGTGCTGGTTTTTTTGGGATTATCGATCAGTTGCAATTCGTCAAACAGGACTTCGCCCAATTGCTTCGGCGAGGCGATGTTGAATTCGCGGCCAGCGGCGATGTAGATTTTTTCTTCCAGTCCTTCGATCTCGTCAGCCAGTTGACCGGAATAGTTTCGCAATGCTTCGACGTCCAGTCGGATGCCTTCGTATTCCATGTCCACCAGGACGGGGATCAGTGGACACTCTACGTCGTAGCAGACCTGGGCGACTCCCCGGGACTCAATGTCCTGGGCGATCACATCGGCGACCCGCAACGTCACGTCGGCGTCCTCGCAGGCGTATTCCGATACGATTTCCAGCGGAATATCGCGCATGTTCCGCTGGTTTTCACCCTTTTCCCCCAACAGATCGGTCGTCGGAATTGGCTGGTAGCCGAGGTACAGTTTGGCAAGGTAATCCAGCCCGTGTTTCATTTCCGGCTCTTTCATCGAATGAGCCAGCATGGTGTCGAACAACGTACCTTGGACGGCAATCCCATGCCATTTCAGCACGGTGACATCGTACTTCAGATTATGCCCGACTTTTTCGATGGCCTCGTTTTCAAAGACCGGACGAAACTCTTCCAGAACCGCGGCTGCCGATTCAGCTTGTTCCGGGATCACGACATAGTAGGCGCGATGCGGCTCAAACGAAAATGCAATGCCCAACGGTAATGCTTCGCGGGGGTCCAGCCCCGTGGTTTCGGTGTCGAAGCAAATCCGGGATTGTTTGAGCAGTTTCTTGATCAAGTCCTCGCGTCCCGACTTCGTCTTAACCGTCAGATAATGATGGTCGACAGACTTAATGGAGGTCTCCTCAACCGGTTCATCGAATAGCGTCGCTTGAATTTCCTTTTCCCGTTTTTCTCGAATGACCGCTTGTCGAGCCGGCGCGGCGGAAAAGGACTTGCCAAACAACCGTTTGCCCAGCGTGTCGAATTCCAATTCGATCAGTAACTTTTTCAAGCGCTGGTCGTCGAAGCCATTCCACTTCAATTGATCCAGTTGAACTTCGTGAGGTACGTCGGTGCGGATCGTGACCAACTCTTTGGACAACAGCGCCTGGTCACGATGTTCTTCGATCCGCTCCTTTTGCTTTCCTTTCAGTTCGCCGGAATGTTCCAGCAGATTTTCAACACTGCCATATTGGGCGATCAGCTTCTGGGCCGTCTTGGGGCCAATTCCTGGAACGCCCGGAATATTGTCGCTGGAATCGCCCATCAAACCGAGGATGTCGACGACCTGATCGATCCGCTCGATGTTCCATTGCTCCAGCACTTCGGGAACCCCCAGCAGCTCAAAGGCACCACCCTGTCGGCCAGGTTTGTACATCGTGATGTGTTCAGAAACCAGCTGGGTGTAATCCTTGTCCGGGGTCACCATGAAGGTCTCAAATCCCTCGGCTTCGGCTTCCCGTGCTAGCGTTCCAATGATGTCGTCCGCTTCAAAGCCTGGCTGGCGAATCATGGTGATGTTCAGGGCTTCGAACAGCTGGTCGATCAGCGGAAATTGCTCCGCAATGTCTTCCGGCAGGGCGTCACGCTGAGCCTTGTATTCCGGGAATACTTCGTGCCGAAAGGTTGGTTCTCGAGTGTCAAAGGCAACACCGAGGTGAGTCGGTTCCTGTTTGTTGATGATGTCCAAGACCGTATTGGCGACCCCGAAAACCGCCGAGGTGCAGCGGTTGTCGGAAGTGAAACGTGGGCTACGAATCAACGCAAAATGAGCGCGATAGATGAGAGCCATGGCGTCCAGCAGGTACAGCTTTTTTTCGGGTTCAAACATTGCGGTTTTGCCAATCGAAAGTCAGGTTGGACTGGATTCTACCAGCCATTGGTGAAAGAATGTCAATTGCTGTTTGCCACCGACGGACAAAAACCAATCGCTGACCCGCGATCCCTGAAAAAGCTAATCGCCGCATGAACTCGACAAAACAGGAATCAAAACCGCATCCAGAAAACGGATCGCTGTTGTCGCGGCTGTCTTGGCGTTCCTACCTGGCCGTAGCCACATTGCTGGTGGTGTCGGTCATTGCCAGTCGCTGGCTGTTTCCTGCGACAGATGCTGGGCAAGTCAATGTTCCCGAGGTCAAGGAAAGGCAATTCAACCTTCCGGATCCCGAGGCTGACACCGGCCCCGAATCAAAACCCAGTTTAGCGCAGCTAAGCATTTCCGAGTTGGCCAAGTTGCCGTTGCCGGAACGGATCAACAGCGAGGTAATTGATCAGGCGGAACACCCCTTTGATCCGTTGCTGCGAGTCGCTGAATCGTGCCTGTTGAACATCGACCAGAACATCAAGGACTACACCGCTGAGATGACCAGCCAGGTTCGCATCGATGGCAAACTGCTTCCGCCCAAGAAAATGTATACCAAGATTCGACACCCCTCGGACGACCCATCCGATAAAGTTCCGTTTTCGGTGTACACTCGATTTCTGGAACCCGAATCCAATGCCGGCCAGGAAGCAATTTGGGTGAAAGACTGGAACAAGGGCAATATCGTCGCTCATTTGAGTGGGTTTGCAAATTTGAAGCGGTTTTACATTGCCCCCGATTCGTCGCATGCGATGGATGGTAATCGCTACCCGATTTCGGAAATTGGCGTTCGGAATCTGCTGGTCAAAATGTCCGAGGTGGGGCGACACGATCGAGACTTCGGCGAGTGCGTGGTGACGATCAAAAAAGGATTGGAGCTGGGTGGACGCCCCTGCACGATGCTTGAAGCCATGCATCCCCGGCAGCGTGAACATTTCGAATTTCACCTGGCCAGAATTTACATCGATGACGAATGGGACATTCCGATTGGCTATGAGGGATACCTGTGGCCTGAAACGGAAGATGGTGAACCCGTGTTGCTGGAAAAATACTTCTACACCGATGTCCAGTTAAATGTCGGTTTAAAAGACATCGACTTTGATCCCGCCAATGAGAATTACCAGTATCCATCCTGGTAAGAGCCACGCGCAAGTCTAGAAGTTGCATTTCGCAGTTTTTGCTTGGAAATGGAAACCCGACGCGTGAGCGAGGGCTACGCCGATGCGTGTTTTTCCCTCGCTTACGCGTCGGGTTTCCAAAAAAGTGCAACTTCTAAACGCGTGAGCGAGGGCTACGCCGATGCGTGTTTTTCCCTCGCTTACGCGTCGGGTTTCCAAAAAAGTGCAACTTCTAAACGCGGCAGCCTGGTTTTTCGAGGTTTTTGGCTTGTCTGGCTTTGAGTCCAGGCGGGCGTCTTGCATCCGTGGCGGAAGCGACTATTTTGTCGACGTGTTCTGCTTCTGCTCCCTGACCGCCTCCAAGACTTGGTAAGCATCCATGAATTCGCGCTCCCGTCTCGTTTCCAACCAGCGTTCGTTGTCTCTTAACTGCGAGGCCCTCGAAGACCGGCAAATGCTCTCAACGGTGCAACTCCTGGCTGCCGGTTTTGAAGGTACCGAACAATTTCAGCTTCAAATCGATCAGGTTGCTGTCCAAACCTGGACGGCAAACAACTTGGCCAGTGTTGGCGCAACCGACACATTTACATTTGAGACCCCCGATACGATTACCCCGGGGCAGATTCGCGTCGAGTTCATCAACGATACGTATGATCCGGACAACGGCATCGATTCTAATCTGCTGCTGGACGCAATCGTGCTCGATGGCGTCCGTTACGAAACCGAAAGCCCCACCGTGTTTTCGACCGGGACCTGGCTGCCAGCAGACGGAATACAACCCGGTTTTCGCGAATCGGAGATTCTGCACACCAATGGCTATTTTGAGTTTGCTGATTCCGTAACGCCACCTTCGGATGTGGAAATCGTGATCAACGAGATTCACTACAATCCTGGCCCCGATGGTGTGGTCGATGGCGATGCCGAATTTATTGAACTGTACAACCCGGGCAGTGAAGCAGTAGATTTGTCGGGCATGTCATTCGTCGGATTTGATTTGACCATCGGTCCCGGCGTTGTACTGGGTGCAGGCGAATATGCAATCGTTGCCCCTTCGATTTCGCTGGCGGAATCGACCTGGGGAGTGACACCGATCGCTGAGTTCACTGGTGGTGGGATTTCTGGCGGCGGCGAACTGATCCAGTTGATTGGAGCCGACGGTGTCACCGTCATCGACGAAGTTGAATACAGCGACTCGGCACCTTGGCCCGGTGCACCCGATGGCAATGGACCTTCGTTGGAGCTCCGCGACCCAACGTTGGACAACTCGCTGCCAGAAAGCTGGGCCACCTCCGCAGGTGATCCAACTCCGGCCGCCGAAAATTCGGTTTATGGTGACCCCGTTGTCGATCCGATCACGATTTCAGTAACACCCGGCCAACCTCTGCCTGGTGAAGACATCGTGATTTCAGCAACCATCGAAGGCGCTACGACCGCGACATTGACCTACAAGATCATGCAAGGCGACGACGTGACCATCGACATGGTCAACGTTGGTGGAAATGTCTGGCAAGCAGTTATCGCCGGACAGGACGCTGGAACGCTCGTTCGCTACCGGGTTGATTCTGACGTTTCTGTGGCACCCTTCAACGGTGATACGATCAATTACTTCGGTGTCGTCGTTCAATCGACCGATATCGTTGACAACCAGCTGCCACTGTTCCAGTTCTTTGTGGATGAAGCACAGTTTGAGGAACTGACCACCACCGATCTGGCGCTGACCAATACCACGATTCCCGTGGTGATCGCCTGGAACGGACAAGTCTACGACAACGCCACGGTACGCGTTCGTGGTGGCGACTATTCGCGAGCCAACTTTGCCAAGAAAAGCCTCAAGTTTGAGATGCCCGATGGCTATACCCTGGACTTTGGAACCGGCTATGGCGTCGACGAATTTGGTGTCAACGCAGACTTTGGAGACTGGACGTTTGCTTCCACCACGATTTCCTGGGACGTTTGGAACAATGAGTCCAAATCGCAGACCCAGTCATTTGCGATGCGGGTCGAGAATAATGGTCAGTTCCACGGCGTCTTTCGGTTCCAGGAACTCTACGACGGTGCCTGGCGGGATGCCAACGGTCACTCCGATGACCAGTTTTTCAAAGCCGATGCGGGTGGCTTTGGTGATACGGCTCAATTTGACAAGAAAGATCCTGACGATGGCGATAACTCGCCAATCGATCTGGTCAACACCGCGCTAACTCAGCTGGAATATGGCTCGGACGCACAGCGTACATGGTTGGCGCAGAACGTTGATATCCCCAGCGTGATCAATCACATGGCCTTGTCAGCGCTGATGCGGCACGACGATCAGATCTACCACAATTTCTATATGGCTCAGAACCGGGATTCCGGGTTGTGGACGATCATCGAATGGGATCTGGATCGGCTGTGGATCAACAATGAGGAGATTGCGACTGACTTCACCGATATTTCCCCAATTCAATCGCAGCTGATGGACGCCGTATTTGCCGTTCCCGAATACGAAGCGATGTATTGGCGCCGGGTTCAAACATTGGTCGACACTTACCTCAATCCGTGCGGCCATCATGATTTGCTGGGTCGCCGCGATGAGTTCATCGAACAGATTGGAGCCACCAAGTCCCAGCTGGAATTCGAAAAATGGGGACGAGTCGACATCTACGATTCGGTCTATTTTCGAGATGAGTGGATCCAGACGTTGGTCGATCGAGCAACCGCATTCGTCAACGAAACGCGGATGCCCGGCAGCCCGACTGAAGCACCGCAAATCGTAATCAACGAGTTGCACTACAACCCGTTGGATGAAAATGCCGAATTTATCGAACTGTACAATGCCGGCAACGAATCGGTTGACTTGAGCGGCTGGGCGATCGATGGCGTGAATCTGGAAATTCAGTACGGCACCGTCATCATGCCAGGACAGTATTTGCTGTTCAGTGACAATCTGCCGGTTCTCCGCAGTCAGAATCTCGGCGATGTCTTTATCGCTGGACAATACCCAGGCGGTTTGAGTGGTGGCGGAGAAGCCATCACCCTGTTCGACCGGGAAGGCAATGTCATCGATGCGGTTGAGTACGACGATTCGGACCCTTGGCCCAGCGAGCCCGATGGCGATGGGTACACGCTGGAGTTGATCGATCCGGCATTGGACAATTCGTTGGCCAGCAGTTGGCAAGCCAGTTCCCAGTTCAACGGTTCGGCGGGACGACCGACTGGTACTTATCTGCCAACCACGGAGATTCAAATCCTGGCAGCTGGTTCAACCGGCAATGAAGTCGTTCAACTCGAGATCGGCGATCAACCGGTGGCAACCTTCCTGTTGAGTGCCTATGGTGTTGACGAAGGTGATCTGGAAACAGGACAGTTTTCCACGCTGACCTGGATTTCGGAAATACCGATCGATATCTCGCAGGTCCGCGTGCGGATGATGAATGACTTTTGGGATCCCGATGCGGGAATCGACTACGGCGTGCGAATTGACTACGTCTCAATCGATGGAGTCATTTACGAAACCGAATCACCTGACGTCTATTCGACCGGTGTCTGGGTCAATGGCGAAGGCGTCGTTCCCGGATTCCAGCAAACCGAAATCCTGAATACAGGAGGCTATTTCCAGTACGGGTTTGATAGCAATGAGTCGCCAATCGCCGTTGCTGACGCGTTTGCGACCGACGCTGGAGTCGCCGTCTCTGGCAACCTGTTGGCCAATGACTCGGATCCTGATGGCGACAGTATCCTGATTCAATCGAATACCGATCCAGCCAATGGTCGTTTGGCGTTGTCAGCCAACGGTAGTTTCTCCTACACCCCTAACGCCGGGTTCGACGGAGTCGATTCGTTTGAGTATTCGATTGCCGATAGTTCCGGAAACATTGCCAGTGCCAGTGTAACGATCACGGTATCGCCGGTTGAAAACCTGATTCAATCGGGCAACATCGTCCAGCTGACCAACTTGCGGTACGATTCGCTATTGGCAGGAAGTTACTTCTCCGCGTTCACTTCAACTACCGGTGGATCATCGACCCAGTGGCGGTTGCTCGATCCGGATGGAGATGGTCGGTTCCTGCTGCAAAACATCGCCAATGACCGCTACCTTGACGGTGATCGTTACGATGTCGACACGACGTCGAACTCGCGAGCGACAGGAACATTGTGGCAATTCGTGGAAAGCGAACCTGGGCAGTATTACCTGTACAACACTTCGTACGACCGCTACGTCGAAGCCAACGGCGCCAACCGTGCGGTGGACTGGAACTCGTACTCGGTTGAGTCTGATGATGTGTGGGTGATTTCGTTGGCGTAAACTGGCTAGTGGTTTGGGCGTTAATAGATTGCGTTGAGCTATGTAGCATGGCCGATTCGGCCGTGATCGCAATGGACGACTGAACGTTGGGGAAAACCTTGCTGACTCGGGCCAATGGCCCAAGCTGCCTCGCGCGATCGTGTCCAGCGGTTTTGGCGCTAGCCACCGACCTTCCGGAGTTTACGCTTCAACTGGTTTTGGTTCGGGGCTAGCCCGACGCGCAAGTTTAGAAGTTGCACATTGTCGCCTTTCGCTCCTCAAATCGATTTGCCGACGATGAAGATCGAACTCAAATCGCCCCGGAGGGGCCGTCTTCAATAGCTTGGGGCGGAAGCCCCAATAGCTCGTTGATTTCGGCAACGCAAAACCGCGATTGGGCCGTCACTTGCACATCTTCTAACCAGAGCTACCGGCAAAAACGGTTCATCAGCCGGCTGGCCACGGCGTCGAGCGCCGGTTGGATCCGCCAGTTGGCTTTGTTTCGATCGCCAGCGAGGTTGGAAAATCCGCGAATCACCGCACCGGGAATGCCTGCCAGGTAGCAGGCGGCAGCCACTCCGAATCCTTCCATGTCTTCGCCGACTGCGGCTGGAAATCGCTGGCAGCGAAATTCGACTTCTTGGCGATTACCTGCAGCGCTGCAAACGGTCAACAACGTTTGCTTGTTCGTCAGAGCTTTAAGCGGCGCAAGCGTCAACTCAGAATCGATTCCGCGTTGGCCTTCCTTACCTGGCCATTGCGGGAATCCCATTTCGCGAGACGAGACAAAATCGCTGCCACTACCAGCCCCCAGACCATCGATTGCCACGTCCGAAAACTCGCACGCATCACCAATCCCGAATCCGCGTTCCGGATAGACGCCAGCAATGCCCAACAGAATGACTCGAGAAGGCGATAGCCGGGCGATCAACTGCGACGTTCGCGCCGCCGACACAACCGGACCAAATCCACATAGCTCGATGGCTACCGAATCAGGGAGTTGCCAATCCTGACGTTGCCATGACAATTCAAGCAGTTCTCGCTCAATACGAGTTGGAATCAACAGCAGATCGGTCGTCATCAGTGTGGCGTTTCAGGCTGAATGATTTCACGCAACATTTGCTCGGCACGCCGCCAGTTGGACGACTCTTTCCCCGCCCAGAAACTCATCACCGTTGCCAGACAAAGCATTGCCACGCACCAGATACCCGCTTGGCGAACCAGCGCAAACGGGATCCCCAGCAACCCCGCCATCGTTCCCTGCCCACCGACCAGCAAACCGGTTGAAACGACGCCAAATCCAAATGCGACGACCAGCAACGCGACAGACACCGAACGCAACGCGGACCAATCCGGGATTTGAGCCAGAAAAGCGGCGTAGATCAAATACATCGCGCCGACAAAGACCTGCAAATAGATCCAGCGTGGCATATCAACCGTATCGTCCAGTTGCGCCCACGATTGCCAATGATAGGCCGCCGGCACAATGTTGACGACTGCCACCAGCAGCAGGAAAAAGGCCAGGATACGGGCCAGGACCGTTCGGTCGGCGTTGGCGTCGCGGAGGCGTTGCTGCCAGCTTTTCCGATCCATCACGATTTCACCCGCTGAATCCGCGATCGCCAAATTGATCACTGGCGGCGAGGATACGATTGGCGTCTGCGGTAACGGAGTCGAGCCAGCTGGCAAGGAAGACGCCGGAGTGTTCGCAGTATTCTCGGCAGGATTCACCAGCGGGATACTGGTGACCGGTGGCTTGTTGGTCGCGATCTCCAGGTCCAGAGGTTTCAGGCTGCCATCGGGTTCAACGGTTTTCAGCGGTTGGACTTTGCGCCAAGGCCGCGAGTTCAGGACCGGCGGAACGCGAAGCGGAGCCTTGACCACTTTTTGTATTTCAGGATCCAGCCCCTGCAACTCTTCTTCGGGCACGACACGTTGATTTTCACCGGCCGGCTCGATTCGACGTCCAATCGGAGGATCGTGCGTTTTCGACGACTCGCGGCGGGCGGCATCGATTTCATCCGGCAATACGGTTCGCGACTGAAGTTGCGATGTCGTTTCGGTAACTTCCAGCTTGGGAGTCAGCATATCAGCATCATCAGTCGATTGTTCCTCTGCCGACCTTTTTTTGGCCAACTTGGCCGTGCAAGGAATCAGCTCCTTCCCGGTCAGCGCGGATACATCCAATTGGGCGATTCGGATCGCGGTTTTGCATTCCGGGCAGCGAACGACACGACCGGCCCGGCTGACCGGAACTCGGATCTGACAGCCGTGAGGGCAATGGACTAACAAAGGCATGGTGAAAGGCCGAAAAAGTTTTCGGTTCGACAGTACAATTAATTCTAATCAAGTGCTTTGCGACTTCCAAACTTTGGAGTTGAGAAACAAGATGGAACAAAGCACAAGTGCAGCGTCTAACTTAAAAATTGGGGTTGGCGAGTCAATCTTGCTCGAAAACCAATCGTTGAATTGAAGTGCCAACCCCAAATTCAATAATTGACGCGGCACTGGGCAAGCTGGATCTTGAACGGTCATTCGCAGCCGCGATTGAATTCTTGAAAACCAGCCGCTTAAAAAAACAAGAAGCCAGCATTTTGGTCCGCAAACGTGATACAAGTCGCCATTTCTACCTGCCCAAACGATACATTTGCCTTTCACGCGATCCTGGAAAACAAGGTTGGCCGACGGGGGTTGGCCTTCGATATCGCCTTGTTGGATATCCAGCAATTGAACGCCGGCTTGCTGGCGGGTGAATTTGACATTGCCAAAGCCAGTTTCCACGCGGCAGCCAAACTGGCTGATCGCACCGTCGTGCTGCCTTCCGGGTCCGCGTTGGGGTTCGGCGTCGGACCGCTACTATTGGCTGCTGACGGCCAGGTGACTCCAGAAAATCATCCGGACAGCCCCACGGTAACGCTATGTCCCGGGCCAGACACTACCGCCACGATGCTGTTTCAGATGTTTCACTCGGGAGCCATGGAATCCGGAAACACTCGCGTTGATCACTGTGTGTTTTCGGACATCATGCCGGCGCTACAGCAACATCGAGCCGACTTCGGGGTCTGCATTCACGAGGGACGATTTACCTGGCAGCAGCAAGGTTTGTATCTGGTCGAAGATCTGGGGCAACGCTGGGAACAGGAAACGGATTGTCCGCTCCCGCTGGGAGGAATCCTGGCCTCGCGATCGCTGGACGACGATACGATCGGACGTTTCCAGGCGATGTTGCGGGAGTCGATTGAGTATGCGAATCAACACCGTGACCAGACAAGAACGACGATGCGGAAGTATGCGCAGGAATTTGATGACGAAGTTTTGTTCCAACACGTTGACTTATACGTCAACGAGTGGACCGTCGATTTGGGCGATGTCGGTGCCCGAGCACTCCACGAACTCGCTCGCCGGGCGAAAGATTGTGGCTTGATTCAGTCCGGGCAAATCGAAGTCTGGAAAGTATAGGTGACGGAAATCGGCGTCACGCCACAGACACGTAATCTGATACCTTTGCAAAATGCAGTGTTTTGGAATTTTCGAAAGCCAATTCGTCAGATACATGACAGAAACGAAACGATACAAGCCAGCCAATGAATCGAACGCGAGGCGACGCCAGATTATCTGGCATTGTCTGTCGCTGAGCGCAATCTCCGTTGTTGTCTGGATCAGCAGTGTCAATTGCGAATTTGTCTGGATCGACCACGTCGAAATCGAACAGGCAGGCTATCGAGTTACCAGTTACGACGATCTGCACCAAGTATGGACTCAGTCACTGGATTCGTACCTTGAGCGCCGCGGAAGCCAATCGCAGCTCAAGGGTGGCTATTATCGCCCGCTGTATGCTCTCCTGATTTCACTCGATTGGCAGTTGTGGGGCAACAATCCCAGCGCCTTTCACTGGACCAGTATTCTGATTCACATCAGCGTAGTGATAGGCCTTTATTTCCTTGGCCAGTAGATCCTGCCACAATCCTCCATCCAAACATGGCTCGCGTTTGTAGCCGCATTGCTGTTCTCCATCCATCCCTTCGGTGTCCACAGCGTTACCTGGATCAGTGGCCGAAAGGACTCTGCATGCGCTCTGTTTTCCATCATAGCGCTGCTGTCGTTTGGAAGCTTGCTGTCCAACAACAAAAGGAGAGGCGTTTTTCAACAGATTTTCCTCGTGTTAATGGCAACTGTCAGCTTGAATCTCGCGATCTTATGCAAAGAGCTCGCAATCGTTGTTCCCGCATTCGCGAGTATCTGGATCTGGTATTGGACGCCACACGCGCGCCCAAACAAGGTGCCAACATTGTTGTGTGGTCTTTTTTGGCTGACCTCGATAGGAGCGCTGGTGTTGCGGCAATTCCTGTTGGGGGGTGTTGGGCTGGGGGATGTTGACTACCCCTCGGTTTCCTGGCTCGCTAACGCGTTGACATCCGCCAAACTGGTATGCTGTTACATATTCAGGATTATCTTCCCGGCCGATCCGACCATAGTAGATCGCTGGCCCCTCGTAGATTCCACAGGACCAGTTGAGATCGTTGCTGCACTTGGCTTGGTGATTCTATTGGCGACTTGGCTGACCCTTCTTTACCGCCGAAACATCGTTGGTCTGATGCTGTCGTGGTTTTTGATCTGGCTACTACCAGCGAGCGGAATCGTACCGTTACGGCACATGTATGCCGAGCGGTATCTTTATCCCGCATCCTGGGGGCTCTTGTTGTTAATCCTGTTTGTGACACACCAGCGATTTCACGTCTGGTTCAAGAGAGACGAACCCTTTCACGCCAGCTGGATTTGCGTCGCGATACTGTTTGCCATTCAGACGGTCGATGCGAGTCGGTTCTGGGTTTCCGACGAGAAACTGTTTACGCACGCGGTCGAGCAGGACCCGCAATACGCGGAAGGCCTCTCCGCGTTGGCATTAATTCAATACGACAAAGGGCAGGACGCGAAGTCTCTGGAATTTGCGAATCGGGCCATCAAATCCGGAATGGATCCTGGCTTTCGCTCTTACTGGTCGCCGTTCATTACCTATAGCAACGCTGGCTTGGCATCGCTTCGTCAAGGGCATCTCGACGACAGTTTGGAATTTTTCGAAAACGCTAGGGACTGTCGGCCCAATTATGTATTCAGCTACTACCACCTGGGCCTTGTCGAAACAGCTCGCGGTGAATTGGGCGCCGCAATTAACCGTTATCAAACGGCTTTGTCGATTGATAACGAGCATCATCTGAGTCGCAACAATCTTGCCTATCTTTTCCTGATTCGCCAACGCTACGATGACTGTATCAACCTTTTGATTCCGACCATCAGCGCGGAACCTGAAAATCGACTCGCCAGAACGAATCTTGCGACGGCTTATTTGCTAAAAAAGGATTTTTCAAACGCCGAAAAAAACTTTCGTGTGCTTGTCCAACAAGATTCCAAGGATCACATAAATCTGGCCAAGCTCGCGTGGAGTGAATTTGAGCTGGGAGATCGGCCCGCCGCCAAAAAACACCTGGCTGCCGCCAAAAGATTGGCCCCACTCGACCCGACCGTCATCTTCGTCGATCAACAGTATTCGCAAACGCCTCGATAAAACGGAGTCGCGCCGATCGTCTTCGGCCCTATTGAAAGGAACCGGTTGCCGATTGGAGTCGCCTCGACTTCCTTGCTGTCGATTCGGATCATTGTTCTCGACGCCGACGCCAGACAAAAGAACCGGCAATCATGAACATGACAAACGAGGTTGGTTCCGGAACTGAAGAAAAAGAATTGACACCGACCAGCAAGCTATAAAGGCCGTCAGCATCTCCAGAGGTTGCTCCCGCTGACGAAACTTCCAGGTAGTAAGTTCCCGCTGCATCAAGCGAGATGTTGTTAAGGAATGCATCGAATGATCTCAAGGTTCCCGAGTTAAACGTATTGCCGTCGAATCGGGCATTATCGTTGGTTGCCAGCACCGAAACGCCATCGGTGTCATACAGCGTCAGAAAACTGTCAAAATCATCCGTATAACGAAAGTCTGTAATAACCTCGGCAGACAGTGTGCCTGCGGAATCAATTGAAAATGAGAACACGTCAACATCTGATGAAGCGTTCAGTCTACCGCCAACATGTGCGGCATCGAATCCTGACAGGTCCATGGAACTGAGTGACATCGCGGTCGCGCTCCCGGCTGTGTCGCCGACGTCGCCACCGGTAACATCCGCGATCACCTGGCTTAAGGGATCAGCTGCCAGTGCCGTGCCACTGATACCAAACGTCCCGGCGTCGAAGCCGCCCGCTGCTTCCAGGATCAGGGTTGACCACTGTGAAAAGTCTCGTTCGGTCTCGCGCCCTGTTTCTCCCTGACCCGTCGAGCCGGTCGCAATCACGTGATCGTTTTGAATGCCCCCGGTTGCACCGTAGTTCGCTGGCGTAATCCCTTGGTCGCCGTAGGCGTGATGGTGCTGCAAGCCAAATGAATGCCCAATTTCATGGCCACCCGTTCCAGCTAAAGCAGTGGTCAGTTGAGAAATCTGTGCCGCGCGGGAAGTGCTGCCGGAAAACTCATCCACAATGAAATCGAAGTTATGCGAAAAGACGCTCACCGTGGTAACACTGCCCAGGTCAACACTTAAATTTCCAAAATCCAACGAAGGCGAGACCCCCAGCAATCCGTCGGTGGTTGTCGTTGCACCATAGTCCAGGATGGTGGTCCCGGATCCACTGGTCAGGCTGAATGAAGTATTGGTAAACGCACCGAACATTGTCTCCAACTGCGTCTTGATCCCGTTCTCGATGGATGCGATTTCGGTAGAAGTGAATGAAGCGATGCCTGCGTCGGAGGCGAGATCAGCCAGATTGGTTGCGAATCCAGATCCAAAAGTAATCTCTACCGTTTCCTGGGCTGAGGCAAAAAGGAAATGCGAAAAGCAAATCAACAATGCCAAAATAGGGGTGGTGTAGCGCATGTTGCTTCGTTCCTTTTCAAACAGGAGGCAAAATCGAGCCGTTGGGAGACTGTGTTATGTTGAACAGAGCGGCCGCAGAGTGCAAAGGTTTTCCATGTTTTCTCGAAAAATTCTTCTGTTTTTATAAGGTCCTGTGCCTCAACAACGAGTCGCAACTCCGATCGCTGGTCTTAAACTTTTTGATTCCATTCCAGGGTCAGATATTTTCTTTCCATCAACTCAGCCAGTAACGCCCGGGGAAACTTGCAATCACCGGCCATGGCCTTCCATTGGTTAGCAATGGCATTCCGTAATGTCTCCGTGTCAGTTGGCAGCTGACATAAAAAATCACGGTGTCCGCGATGCTGGCGATAGTCCGGTTCGCGAATCGGCCGGTTCAAACAGCTGGCGATCAAATCGAGATCCATTTCGCACAGCATCGTTCCGTGATAGACCATCCAGTTTCGTTTGCAGCGGAGACTGTTGCCTGATACTTTTCGGCCACCGATCGTCAAATCGGACGTGCCATTGATGTCCGTTACAATCCCGATACGGCTCAGCGCCTCGCGCATCTGCCCCATCACAAACTGGTGAGCGACATCCAGCATGCGAAGCTCCGGCCGTTGGCGATAGTCCAGCAGCAAGGCATACATCAGACAACCCGGCCCAGCGACCACAGTCTGGCCTCCGCTACTGCGGCGAATCACGGGGATCCGTTGTTGTCGGCAATAGTCCAAATTGACCTCGCGCCGGTAGGGCGAACTGCGACCCAACACGACAATCGGAGATGGTGACTCCCACAGTCGCAGCACCTCGACGGCCCCCGAATCAGATTCAGCTTGTTCCAGCATCGCTTCATCAAACGCAATATTCGCGACTGGATCGTCCAGCGTTAGATCAACTCGTATCATCAACGTTTTCAGGCCCAGGTGCTATGAGTTCAGGTACCGCTTCATTTCCGAGACGGCTTGATCGATCGCCGATTCCGCTTCCGAAAAAATTTCGTTAGCACCCGGGAGGCTGGGATTGGTTGACGCCAGGTCTTCCAGGTTTCCGACCAGGCGACCGGCCGTTCGAGCGCCCAGGTGGTTCAGGGCTCCGCGAAGCGAATGGGCGGTGACGCGAACTTCTTTTGCATTGCCAGACAGAATCGCACCGCGCAAATTGTTGACCAATTCGTCGCGGTCACCCAGAAACGTCCGCAACAGCTCTTTGAGCAACTCCGTGTCGCCGGCTACCGTTTCAAACGCCACCGGCCAATCGACTGCCCCCGTTTTTTTGCGGGCGCTGGCCGCAGCCTGGTTCAAAGTCGTTGAACGCCCGGTGGTCAGTTCAATGATATCGTACAATTCAGCCGCCCGAATCGGTTTTGCCAGATACTCGTCCATTCCCGCAGCCAGGCATCGTTTGCGATCGGCTGGACTGGCATGGGCAGTCAAGGCAATGATCGGGGACCGACGATTTTGCTCTGCCTGGATTTGCCGAATGGCGTAAGTGGCATCGAAACCATCCATTTCCGGCATCTGGACATCCATCAACACCAGGTCAAAACTCCCGCGTTGGTACTGTTCGACTGCCTCGACGCCGTTGCTGGCGATCACGACATCGTGGCCCCCGCGACGCAGCAACTCGCTGACCAGTTTCTGGTTGACTTTGTTGTCCTCGGCGACCAATACCGATAACGCGGATGTGATCGCGACGTCGGGGGCATTGGTCGACTTCAATTCGACCGTCGTGTCCGGTTCCTGATCCGCTAACACCAGCTCGATCGCTGAAAACAGATCACTGTCTTTGACGGGCTTGGTCAGCTGGTGGTCGATTTTTAATCGCGAACGTTCCAGGGACAGATTTCGCTGGTTGGTGTTCGCCAGAAAGATAATGGGCGTTTCGCTCAGTTCAGGTGCGTCGCGAACCATCGTTGCCAGTGTCACACCATCCCCATCCTGCAATTCAATTTCGGCCAGCAACAGGTCAAAGGGTTGCTCTGAGCGCCGTTGCTCCACCAATTGACCGATGGCTTGAGCGGGCGAGTGAACCAACGTTGGCCGTAGGCCGGCAGTCTTAAGATGCCGACTCAGATTGGTTCCGACGTCAGGACTGAGTGTCGCCACCAAAATGCTGCGATCCTGCAAAACGGCAGCATGTAAGTGATCCGCCGGGTCGCTGGCAGCCACATCAATCGTAAAACAGAACGTCGTCCCGGTACCGACAGTACTGGTGACATCAATGTCGCCGCCCATCAATTCCACGAGTTTGGAAGCAATCGCCAGCCCCAGCCCGGTTCCGCCGTATTGCCGGGTCGTTGATGTGTCGGCTTGTTCAAACTCTTCGAAGATCCGCTCCAGCTTGTCGGCGGGAATTCCGATGCCCGTATCCTCGACGCGGAAGGTCAACCGGCGGGCCTCGTGGCTGACCAGATTCTCTTCGCGGGTCACCGGCTCACCATCGACCGAGACTTTGATGTATCCGGCAGAGGTAAACTTGATTGCGTTGCTGACCAGGTTGACGATCACCTGGCGCAGACGAACGGAATCTCCGACGATTTCATAAGGGCAATCGTCGGAAAACTCGACCAACAATTCCAGGCCTTTATCGTGAGCACGAAATGCCAGTGACCGCAACGTGTCGCCGATGCTATCGCGCAAGTTGAAGCGTTGGCTTTCCAGCTCAATTTTCCCAGCTTCGATTTTGGAGAAGTCGAGAATGTTGTTGATTAACGATAGCAACGATTCGGCCGACGTCTGGATCATGCTGAGATGTTCACGGTCAGTTGAATCGCTGACCGTATCAAGCATCAATTCGGTCATGCCGATGATGCCGTTCATTGGCGTGCGGATTTCGTGGCTGACATTGGCCAGGAAATCGCTTTTGGCTTTGCTGGCGGCTTCCGCAATTTCCTTCGCCTGGCGAAGGGCTTCTTCCGCTTTTTTGCGACTGGTTACGTCCCAGAACATACCTTGAATGCCAACGATTTGGCCAGCCGCATTGGTAATCGGGGCTTTCATGGTTTCGACATAAATGCTGTCGTCCCCTTTGGGATGCAGCTCAACATCCTGAAATGGCTGCCCCGTTTCCAGCACCCATAAATCGTCGCGACGATATTTTTCGGCCAGCTCAGCCTCAAATAAGTCGTTGTCAGTTTTGCCAACCAATTGGTCGAGATCTTTCCCGAGTTCCCGGCAGAACCGCTGGTTGGCAAACGTGATACGGCCCTGCAGATCCTTGTGAAATACGTTCAGGGGGAGATTTTCGATCAGCGACTTGTACTTGATCGCGGGCAAGTTGTCAGCTGGATCGTTGTCGGTCAGGGCCACGGCGGCAACCACCGGCTCGGCCCCCTCGGTCGTCGGGACGGCGAGTCTGATTCTGAACTCAGCCTCCGAGGTGGGGGCCAGCGGCAAACTGATCTCGGTCGGTTCTCCAGACTCGAGGATTGAGTTGACCTTGCGTTGCAGCAACGATCGCTGCGTTGGAGTCAACCCGCCGAACCAGTCTTCGATTGGCAACAGCTCTCGGGCGGCTGAATTTGCCCCCAGCAAAGTTCCGTCCGGCCAATGAATCAACCAGGCAGGTTCCGGTATCAAATCGATGATCGCCCGCAGTGCCTGGGGTACCACTGATCGGGATGGATCGTCGTGACTCATGGTAACTTGTCGACTTGGGATCTCGGAATCAGCTTCGCCCGGTGCAGGTATCACCGCGACCGCACCCAGGTTTCATTTTCTGATCCCGAGGATCACTAGTCTACCGCTGCCAAAGCCGAATCGTAGTCCGGTTCGTCAGCGATTTCCGAAACCAGTTGGGTGTACTTCACATTGCCGTCAGTGCCAATCACCACCACCGCCCGGGCTTGAAGTCCCTTCAAGGGGCCGTCGGTCAACGTCGTACCGTAGGTCTGGCCAAACTCAGGGCTGCGAAATGATGACAACGAAGTCACATGGTCAACGTTGTGGCTTTCACAAAACCGTTTTTGAGCAAACGGCAGGTCCTGGGAAACATTGACAACCTCCACTCCGTCACGCTGTCCTGCCTTGGTGTTGAACGCTTGTACTGAAAGTGCACAGGTTGCGGTGTCGAAGCTGGGCACGATATTCAGGATGACGGTTTTGCCCTGAAAGTCAGCCAGCGACTTTTCACTCAAGTCGCCTCCGACCAGTTTAAAGTCGGGCGCAGTGGACCCGACAGCGGGAAGCGATCCACAGGTGTTACAGGAGTTGCCTTTAAGAGTTACTTGTGCCATTGATGGATCCTGGTTGTTTGCCGTTTCAAGTTCATTTGCTGATTGCTCAGCTGTTCCCACAAAGCGGCCGCAACAGATCGACCGCAAGCGAGCGTTACAGCTCGGGAATGCCTTGGATATCCAGTTCGGGTGTTTCGGCATCCGGGTCGATATTGATTTGTTCCCCTTCGAATTCCAGACTCATATCCTCACGCGACCATTCAAATGTCTGCGGGTTCAGGCGGAATCTGACGACTACCGTACCGCTACCCTTAGGGCCACTAACGTCGTAATCGACTTCCATTTCTTCATTGCTGACCTGGTTGGTTTGACCGCTCATTTTCACTTCCAGCGGCTCACCCAATTTCTCCTGAACCTGGTCGGAAGTCTCAATCAGCGTAACGGTGCTGGCCATCGCATCGGCCAGTGGTTTGGCAAAGGTTGCATAGATCCAATAGCCGCCACCACCACACACTACCAAAATCAAAAGCAGGCAACCGCATCCGCCAAACAGCAACCATTTTCCGGCGCCTGATTTCTGGGGTTCTACGTAGACGGTGTCCTGGTCGTTTCCTAAGCTCATCTTTTAATTCCTGGAAAAGGAAAAATCGTCACAACTGTCAAAATTGTAGTGGTAATCGCGATCCTTCGCGAGTGGCTGTCTGAATCGGAAATGGTTCCACCGCTAACGGATGCATTTTACCGTTACTCCTGACAAAATCTGCTCCCTTCCTCATGAATTACGGCACAGTCGCCGCGGCTTGCCGTGCGGTGATGGGAAACTGACCTAGTTTTTCAAGCCACCGTATCCCTTTCCTGACTCATACATGTCCCTACCCCAAAAGCGTCAACGAGGCGCCGCAGTTGTTGAAGCGGCGATCGCTCTTCCCGTGATCCTGGTGATCATTTTGGGCACTGTCGAGGTCTGCAACAACATATTTCTGAAACAGTCGCTGTCGTTGATGGCCTTTGAAGGGGCGCGCGTTGCAATCATTCCTGATGCCACCTTTGAAGATATCGAACAGCAAGTCGAAGAGTTCGCTGCCACTCGGAACATTGTCATCGACTCGGTCGTTGTCGATCCGGAAGATTTCAGCAGCCAACCGGCCGGTGCAGTAATAGAAGTTCAAGTTACTTCCTCGGCAAGTCAGCCGGGGCGGACCAGTTTGTTTACAAACGGCCAGCGAACGGTTTCCGTATTCATCATGAAGGAGCAAGAATGAACTCGCGTTTGGGTTGCCATTCCTCTCGTGGAGCCGTCGTGCCTTTGGTGGCACTACTGCTGCCGGTCATGCTGGTGCTGGCTGGGCTGGTAATCAATATTGCCTACATCCAACTGACAACGACTCAGCTTCAAATATCGACCGACATTGCCGCCAAAGCGGCTGGTCGTACCTTTGCGATTGAACAGGATAAAGAACGGGCCCTGGAAGTCGCCAATCAGTTTGGGGCTCTGAACCTGGTCGGCGGTGATGCGCTGGTGTTCGATGACTCAGATCTGCGAGTCGGTACCTCGACATTGTCAACTTCCGGACAGCGTTATGTATTTGCCGAATACACCGGGACGTTAGGGGACGGTGCTCCCATGTGCAATGCACTGGAAGTCGTCGGTCTGCGGACGGCTGGTTCAGCCAGCGGCGCCGTGAATACGTTTTTTCCAAACCTGATGGGAAAGACAAGTTTCGAAATCTCAACGACATCGGTATCGACCCAAGTTGAAGTCGACATTGCACTGGTCCTGGACCGGTCTGGTTCGATGGCCTACGCCGACAACGAACCGGCGGTTTATCCCCCCATCCCCGCAGCGGCACCAACAGGTTGGTATTTCGGCGATCCGGCACCACCCAATGCCAGATGGCTGGACGCTGTCGTAGCGACCAATTCCTTGCTGCACGATTTGAACCATTCTTCTCTGGATGAAAAAGTTGCGCTGATTACGTACGCCGATACTGCCGTCATTAATCAGGGATTGACCACCAGTTACAACTTGATCAGCGAACAACTGAACGCGTATTCAATGAACTTGACCGGCGGCGGGACCAATATCGGTGCCGGATTGCAGGCCGGTGAGGCCGAGCTGAGTTCCACTGCGGCACGTGAGTTCGCCGCCAAAGTCGTCATTATTCTGACCGATGGCAAAAAGACCGTCGGCGAGAACCCCTTGAACTGGGCCCATGCTTTAGCTGACGACGGCGTGATGATTGTCACGGTGACGTTCGCTGCCGAAGCCGACCAGTCTCTGATGCAAAGGGTTGCAGACATTGGAAATGGTTTCCATGTTCACGCCGACAACGCATCGGATTTAAGGGACGCGTTTCGATATATTGGCCGGCGCTTACCCACTCTGCTGACGAGGTGACCATGAAGCGATCCATTTCATCGAACCGCACCGGAGTGACTGCCGTCGAGTTTGCCATGGTCGCGCCGCTGCTGTTTATCTGTGTTTTTGCCGGAGTCGAGTTCGTTCGCGCCAACTTGATTCATCATACTGCTGAAAATGCAGCCTACTACGCCTCGCGAACGGTGATCGTACCCGGTGCCAGTAAGGAAGAGGCAATCGATAAAGCTAACTCAGTCCTGGCGATGGCCGGGATTCGGGACGCGGAAATTACGTTCACACCCGATGTGATCAGCGAAGATACCAAGTTCGTGTCGACGCATATCTCGGTACCCATGAATTCCAATTCGTGGGGAGTCGGGATTTTCACGAAAGATCGGGCGATCATTGCCGAATCAACGCTTCGAACCGAACGGTCGCCCGTTATTCAGGCCAAAGCATTGCCCACGATTATCAATCCGCCCCCGCCTCCTCCACCCCCGGAACCGGAGCCCGAACCGACGCCTGTTCCCGAACCAGAACCGGAGCCGGCCCCAGAACCGGAGCCCGCCCCGGAACCGGAGCCGACCCCACCACCACCACCGCCTCCGCCACCGTCGCCTCCGCCGGTGTTGTTGTAGGCACAGGAACGCGCGCCGGTCGAGGACAGGCTGGCAGGTAGCTTGGGCCATTGGCCCGGGTCCGCAAGGTTATCGCCCATCGTTCAGTCTTCCTTTGCGATCACGGCCGAATCGGCCATGCTACAAACCAGATGGCGCAGAGTTTTTCAGCGTGAACAGAATCGGGCGATGGTCGGAGCCAATGTCCGGCCCAACCGAATAATCGACTGTTTGCAGACTCTGGCTGACCAACCCATGATCGATCACGATGCCGAGCGGAAAAATCGGTTTGGCGTACCAGGTTGGTGTGACCCCAAAACCTTCCCCGACGCGCTGCAAGCCAGTGGCTTTCTGAAAGCGATCAAAAGTGGGTGTCCAAGGAGCCAGATTAAAGTCACCGACCAAAATGATGGGTGGTGTGCCGGCTTCCTGTTGCTCGTTGACCCATTCTGCCAGCATCTCCAAATGATCATTGCGCCCCCGATGCGCGTCGCGACCCAAGGGCGGTATCGGGTGAGTGGCCACCACTCGGTAGTCGCCACGCTCAGTACTGATATCGGCCGACAACGTGACAATCCCACGGAGATTCATCGGGATCAACTGGCGATTCGAGATGGGGGATTTGGAATAGATACCCACACCAAAGTTACCCGGATTCTGGACGAAAAGATGGCGATGCGGATACTCTTCCATCTGCTCCAGGCGATCGGCCAGCTCCTGGCCCAGTTCCACAATCGCAAACACATCCGGATCGGCCGCGACAATCGCTGACACAATCGAGTCAAGGTCACGGTTCTGCGTCAACACGTTGGCCGACATGACTTTCAGATCAGGTTGGCCTTCCGCGATATTGGATCGATCCCAGGCTGAGCTGAACCATGGCAGATGAACCGCCAGTAGGGTCACAGCGATCAGGGCTGACCATTTGCGCTTGGCAATGGGCGACAAGATCAATACGATCATCAGGCCGACGACCTGTTGCATTCGCAAATCGGCAAACAGATCCGTCCAGGCATTGCCCGGTGCGACCAGGCCAGCAATGGTCGTCCCGGAAAGTATGACCAAGCCGCTCGCCAGCAGCAGTGTCAGCCACCGACGAATTTCGGATACGTGTCGGTGAGGCTGGGCAGGCGGCGCTGCAACTGTATCCCCTGGTACCGATGATTCATCCATGCCGGATTACTTGCCGCAGTAGTCAATCGTGCGGGCAATTTCCGACTTGAGTTTGCTACGCGTGACAATGCGATCGATAAAGCCATGCTGCAGCAGGAACTCACTGGTTTGGAAACCTTCAGGAAGTTCGATTCGAATCGTGGCCTTGATGGTTCTCGGTCCCGCAAACCCGATCAGCGCCTTGGGCTCGGCAAACACGACATCGCCCAAAGAGGCAAAGCTGGCGGCAACACCACCCATCGTCGGATTGGTAAGCACCGAAATAAACAGCCCGCCGGCCTGGTCGTATCGCGCCAACGCGGCCGAAACCTTTGCCATCTGCATCAAGGAGAGAATCCCTTCATGCATACGGGCACCACCGCCGGAACCGCTGATGATGATCAACGGCAAGTCCTGTTTGGTGGCTCGTTCGACAAGTCGCGTTAAACGCTCACCCACGACCGACCCCATGCTGCCCATGATGAACTGGGAATCGGTCACCCCAATGGCGACTCGCCGAGCCCGGATCATGCCGGTTCCGGTAATCGCAGCATCCGACAGCCCAGTCTTTTTGCGTTCGGCTTTCAAGCGATCCGTGTAGGCACGCGAATCTTTGAAGCCCAGCGGGTCGCCCGACAACAAGTTTCCGTCCCACTCTTCAAACGTGCCTTCATCGAGCACCTGTTCGATCCGTTGCTGCGCCGAAACATACATGTGGTGGTCGCAATGCGGACAAACCCTGAGGAGTTTCTCGGCTTCCTTGTTGAAAACCGGTTGCTTGCAACCCGGGCACTGTATCCACGTGCCTTCCGGGATTTCTCGTTTTCTGCGACCTGACACAATCGTCCGCGTTTGAGACATGGTTCGTGATCCGTGATGCAAGTGCCAAATTCAACGGCGACCTGCGCAATGTTAATGTTGTTCGGTTTCCTGAATGTCAGCTGACAGCGGAAGTGATGCGTCTCGGGAATGCCCCGTCAACGCCAAGAACGCCTCTATTGTCGCATAAACCGACAATTCTGTACAAGCTGGAAAACCGTCCAGGCAGGCCTTTTTGTCAGGTACATACCAGGTCTTCACGCGGGCCGACGGCGACAGTCATGTTCTGTTCCAATGGAAACGCCTGAATCGCGTCATTGACATCCGACAACGTCAGTGACTCATATTTTTGCGCGATCTCAGCTACGGTTTTGAAGGGCTGTTCGCACAACCACTGACTGCCGACGGAGAACATCCTGGTCCCCGTTCGCTCGCTGGCCAACACGATGCGGGACGCGATTTTGCGTTTCGCCAAATCCAGTTCTTTTTGCGTGATCCCTTCCGAATAAACCTTGGCCTGCAATGCTTTCAGGCGTTCAAGGTTCTGCTGGGCATGCTCAGGGGAACAACACAGATAGCTCATCACGGCCCCGGAGCCCTGGTAATCATAACTGCCCATTCCAGCCGATTCAGCCAGGCCACTATCGAGAAACTCCCAGTACATTCGGCTGCCACTATCGTCGCCCAACACGGCCGACATGATCGAAGCCGCGTAACGGAGCTCGTCTTCCGAAGCTGCCCCCGGAGCCATCTGCAAAATGTATTGTTGATGCGATTGAGGCTTGTGCAAAATCGTAAAACCTTGATGGTACTCCGCTTGCCGTTTGTCGCGACTGGTGGGATGCGACTCCCATGCGCCACAACAACGATCCACATCTCGAACCAACTGGTCGAAGTCAACGTTACCGGCAGCGGCCAGGCAGATATTGCCTGGGCTATAACGTTGCTGAAAGTAGTCCCGCATCTGTTGCGGCGTCAATCCGGAAACCGTATCAGCCGTTCCCAACACGGACTGCCCCAGCGGATGATCTCCGAAAAACCGGGACATCACCAACTCGTAACCGCCGTAAGGAGGTTGGTCGTCATACATCTTGATCTCTTCGATGATGACCTGCTTCTCCATCTCGAAATCATCGGCGCGCAACGACGGCCGCATGATGTCGCTCAATAGTTCGATCATTTGCGTCTGGAATTCGGGCAACACCGACGCGTGATAGATCGTACTTTCCTCGCTGGTCCGAGCATTGCTAGCCGAACCCATTTCGTCCAATTCCAGATTAACCTCGGCGGCGGTCCGCTGAGGCGTTCCTTTGAATGCCATGTGTTCCAGGAAGTGGCTGACCCCGGCAATTTCCGGAGTCTCGTCGCGCGAACCGGTACGAACAAAAAAACCAAACGCTGCCGTGTGAGCTTGAGGATTGCATTCGGCCAGAATCGTCAAGCCATTACCCAGCTGGTGCTGTCGGTATTCCATCGGGAACCTCCAAAGGTTGTGGGCCTAGTGTGACGACATCAAAATTGGCAGGTGGATGGTCAGCCAGATATCGGTTGATCGATTCGACGGTCAGATCGTTGACGCGGTCCAGGACTTCGTCCAACGCTCGAACCCGACCGAGATGAAACCAGTCGCCAGCAATCGAGCCGGCGCGGGAACGACAGGATTCCTGCTGCATCACCACGCCGCTGCGAATCTGAACTTTCAGCCTTCGCAGCTCGTCCTCGTTGATTCCGTCTGCCAACTTGACCAGCTCCGCCAAAATCACGTCTAACGTTTCCTGAGCTCGCTCGTTCGTCGTTCCGCTGTAGCAAAACACCCCTGCCTTGTCACGTAACGTGTGGCAAGAGGCGAACACGGTGTAGCACAGTCCTCGGTTTTCCCGAACTTCGGTAAACAGCCGTGAACTCATCCCGCCACTGAGAACTCCTACCGCGCCGCGATTCAAATAATAATCATCGTGCGAGTAAGGCACGCCCTGATAGGCAATCGCGATATGTGTCTGTTCACTGTCATGCACCAGGTGCTGGTAACCATGTCGCGGCGGAGTACTGGCCACTTCTTCAATTTCGCGAGCCCGCCAGTCGCCAAACGATCGTTCGACCTGAGATACCAGAGCGTCAAAATCCAGTTTGCCGGCGCAGGCGATGATCGTGCCGTTGGGGCGATAGTAGCGTTCAAAAAATGTCTGAATGTCCTCCAGCTTGATTGCGGCGACCGATTCCATTGAACCTTCGCTGCTACGACCATCGGTGGCGCCATAAAAATTGCTGCGAGCTTGTTGGATGGTGCGCTGGGCCAGATCATCCGCCAACGATGCAATCTCCTGAAAACAGACCATCCGCCCATCTTCCAGTTGACTGGCTGGCAACCGTGGCTTCCGCAAAACGTCCGCGTACGTTGCCAGGGCATCATGCAACTGGTCGGCCTGCATTGCGCCGCCAAAATTGGTGTTGTACAACGAACACGACGAAGTGTAGTCGACGCCCAGCATGTCCAGATGCTCAACCCATTGCCGACTGTCCAATTGGCCGCTGCCACGTTGAACCATTTCGCAAACAAAGTTGGCCAGCCCCAATCGTTCCAGCGGATCGTAACGGAACCCGGCTGGCACCGCGATCGAAAACGCGGCCGACTCCAGCCAGGGCATGGGCTGGGCGACCAGCGTCAGGCCATTGTCATAGGTGTGGTGCAGAATGACTTCTTGCATGGGATTTCCAGGCAGGTGAAGTAAAACTCGCTATTCTACGCAGACTGGCTTGAAATCCGAGGGGTGAACGAGGGGCACCGGATTGATAAATCCCAAGTTTATCCAGCCCATTGGACAATCGCCCTGGACGAACGGATAGTTGACGCGTGAAATTTGGACGGTCGGTGGCTAGCGCCAAATCCGCTGGACGCCTGTCGCTTAGCATTCGCGGAGAGTCTGGCAAGCAAGCTCTTTGCAAAATCAAAAAGTCAAAACCGCAGAGGCGCAGAGAACGGGGAGCTTGCAGAGATTTTGAACAAGCTCCAGCGAACTCCGCGTCTCTGCGGTTGGCTCTACCCGTTGGACGCGCTGGTCGATCGCAATTGTCGCGGAGAGGCGTTCCTCTTTCGGCTATATTGGCGCTAGCGGCCTGATCGAGCCAGTTCAACCAGCACGCAGCTGCCGTCATCGATGACCGTCAATCCCGCCGCTCGCGCCTGTTCGGATGCACCGGCGTGCTGCGCCCCCGGTTGCATCCAGAGGTACTTGACCCCAGCTTGAACTGCTTCTGCGACAACGACGGCAGTAACTTCGGGTGGAGTCACAATCGATAGCGCTGTCGGAACGGGCTCCGCTTGCCCGACCGCAGCGACGCACGGTTCCCCTTCGACCTGGTCCGCATTGGGATTGATCGGTATCGTCTGCCGCCCCGAATCCAGCAGAGCCCGGAACACAATGTTGCCGTACTTGTTGCGGTCGTTTGATGCACCCGCAACGGCAAACCGGTCGGCTGCCAGAAAGGTCTCAATAGCTGATTGCATGTTGCTTCCACCAAGCCTTACTTGGTGACTTCTAAAGTCGCAAGCTGTAACAGACAACGTATTAGGCTCGTCGGCGACGAAGCAGCAATCCGCCGATCGCCAACCCGCAGACCATCGCAGACGCCGGTTCCGGCACCGCCGAAATCCGGATCTCCGTGATGTTGACCGCCCACTGGTTGGTGCCTGATGCGTACTCCTGAAACGTCCAAAACCGCGAATGGTCAGTCGGGTCAAGGACGGTCGCGCTGTAATCTCCCCAGCGATTCCGCATCCCGGCCACGACGTCGTACTCGCCCAATCCCTCCCGAGTCAAAATCAGATCGCCAAAAGTCACAATGCCGAACTCGTCGGTGTCACCTACAACCGCATAGGCACTGGCAAACTGGGTGTCGCTGGAGCCAGTAAACCCGACGACGATGTCGCCCGACTCATTGGCCGAAATCGACCCGTAGATCAAATCCAGGTCTTCATCGGCGATCAAACCTTCGGCTTCCAACGCCAACGTGTCGGCATCCAATCGGTACCACTGCAGCGCCGCTTTGCCGGTATCCGGATTTTCGGCGCCGTGAATTCCGTACAACTTGCCGCCGATCAACGTCAAAGCTGATCGGGTCCGGTCGCCACCGGAATCAAGATTGGGAGCCGTGCCTGGTTGGTCGGCTGTCGGTGGTGACCCGTAGGCTGTCAAACCGGTGACGTCGGCGATGTTGTCGATCACGGGTGACGACAATGTTCCGCCAATTTCAATCGTCGCCAATGCGCCGGCACCTCCTGCAGAATTCGAAAACAATCGTAACGGCTGAGAACTATTGTCCAGATCGATTGGAGCTTGCAGAGAAAACCCGCCGCCCGTGTTGGCACGCTGCGATTCCAATAACGTAGCATTGGCCAGCGTTGGCGTGCCGCCCAGAATATCGGCCTTGGGAATGATCAGCATGTTTTGTTCAAACGGGCCCGAGCCGGTTGCGAACATGTTGTTGGAAATCACAATCTGGTCTCGCGAAAAGCCCATTTGCGGAAAGTCCGCCCACTGTGCGTCGTCACTGTCAGAGTCAACAGAAAACCCAGTCCATCCGTCAAGTGGATTGGATGAGTTGGAAACCGCGAACATGATGTTGTTGGCGTTGGAAGGGTTGTCGACACTGCAGGCATAGAATCGTTCCGAAAATGGATCGTACTGCACGCGCGGATCAAATGAAAACGAACCTGTATGAGGTGCACCTGCGTCGGCCCAAAATGAATTCAAGGTTGTATTCGTTAATTCTGACCCGTCCGTTTTGTCGTACACGACGTATCGACCATTAATCATTTCAATGATGTGGTCGTTGCCCACCGTGCCCATCGTGTCGGGAGGAATGAACCCCGATTCACTTCGTGTCGTTCCCGTGAAATTAAGACCAATGGTCTGAGCTTGAAGGGTGGCATGAAATTCAAATGCCAACACCACAACCAAACTCAGCTTGAGGAAACCTTGCCGTGTCATCTTGAATCAACCTGCCATGTCAAACGATCAAACGAAGAGAGTCCACCAAGATAATTCAAGGACAACGCCGAAGCTACCAAGGGAAAATGGTGGAGCCGGAATTTTCTTGACGGTTCGAGAGCCGCAGATTATTTTTTTTTCAGAGAACGCCACGCTGAAAACTGGAACCGATCCCCACGCACTCGGTAAACCCAGGAAAAGGTCGCCTTGAGTGATCGCCATATTGCGACTGTGTCGCGTTGAGTCAGATTTACCTTTCCGATTTTTCGTCGGCATTGGGCGTGGACAGGCCGCGCATCGAGATTGGTCAAATCATGACAAAGCAAAACAGTTTCAAGTCGTTACCGCATGCAGGAAAAATAGTTCGTAGACCGTCAACACGATCTCGACCACGATCAAGATCACGATGTACCATTCCACTCGCAACGTACGCTGCGTCTGTAGCAAGTCCAACATCGTTTCCGCAGTATCGCTGATCAAGCTCAACTTGTTTTCCAAAGCCTGACCGCGATCTTGAATATCGTATTCCTCTTCCAGTCGATGGAACAAACGTTCCAGATCAGGATGGTCCCACAGCAGGTCCGGTTTTTCACCAACCCCCGCACGACCCACCATCCGGTGCTGAATGCTTAACGTTTCGCCGATGTGCCGAGTCAATTCCTTGGCTCGGCGAATCCCCTGCTGTCCCAGACGAAGGTTTTCCGCGATTGGTTCGACTCGGTCAAATGAGTCTCGCAGCCGACGCTCGTGTTCATCCAGCATCACGCTTTTGGCCAGCACATCGGCGATCAACTGCAACGCAGGGAAATCGTTTCGGCTGATTCGCAACACCTCGTCTGAGAAACCTTCCCGCGCGTTGTCATCGATTTCAACATGCAAGGTTTCTGCGTGACGTTCCGACGAAGGTTCATTGATCAACTCAGCCAGCGTCGCCAAAAAGGAAGCTTCACCGTCTGCATTGACATCGACCATCACGACGACCCCGAATCGAAACACGACAGCGAACCCGCCGCCATCAACTTCGACCGTCAGTGGGCTGGTGGCCAAGACGTTGGAACGCTGAAGTGGCCGCAACGCAATTCGCTGGCCAACAGCGATCGCGTGAAAACGGTGCTTCGCCTTTGAGAGAATCTCAGGCTGGTTAACCGAGGAAGTGTTCATCGAGTCCAGCCCTGTTTGATCCCTGCCAGCGATCGATGCATCATCCGACCAACGATCGGCAAACGCGGCAACCACGGCAAAACCAGATTTCGAGCGGTCGCACGCCAAGCGGCATCGGATTGAAAAAAAGGTGTCAGCCAATGGGTAATCATTTGATAATACCGAATCTTTGCCTTCCGTTGTTTCCAGAATTCGGCAGCGACTGCTTCGACATGGCATTGCTTTCCGCTTCGAGTTTCCCGTTCAAGCAGGTGGCAGAAGAGTTCTGCGTCCTCCAAAGCCAGGTTGACACCCTGTCCCAGGTGAGGGCTGGACGCGTGACCGGCATCGCCCAGAAAAACCAGTCTTCCCGTAAAGTTGCGCCGCATTGACGCGTGACGGTAGGTCGCAAACGTCAATTGTTCAAAGTCATCAATACCGCCGACCAGTTCGCTGGCGACCGGACAAAACTCGCTGGCTGCCTCCCGCCAGGATCCAATCCCTCGCCGGACCAACTGGTCGCGGTCTGCTATTTTGACTCCCCAGAAAAAACTGCAACGCCCTGCGCCGATTGGCAATAGTCCGACCAGCTGCCGGCAACCATCAACGACCTGATACAAGTGATCGGTCACCGCACTGCAGCGACCGGTTGTCCAATACGCTGCATAGGGATACTCGACGATTCGAGTTGGGATTCCCGACAGTCTTCTCAATTCAGAATTCGAGCCATCGGTAGCGATCAGAATTTCGAAATCGGACGCTTCGCCAGAATCAAGCTGAACCGAAATTTTTTCAGGCAATTGTTTCAGGCCAGTAACGCGGGTCCCTTCCCGCAACTCAATTCCAGCATCGATTGCCCGGCCCAGCAAACGCTGATAAAACTCCCCGCGGTGAACCCCCAAGGCATGTTGGCAGGCAGGATTCAGTTGGTTGTGAGGTAACCGGTCATAACGTAGCTCAACCAACGGTTTGCCATTGAGACGTTGGGCGACCAGGGCGTCGATGACTGCCGCCTGCTGTCGGACCGGTTGCAGCAATCCCAAGCGATCAAGCACCGCTTGCCCGGACGGTTGGAGCAGAATTCCCGCTCCCAGTGGTCGGCACTTGGCAGCCTGTTCGAAAACAGTGACCTCGTGTCCCTGTTCCGCTAACAGGAACGCGGTAACGGCACCCGCGATTCCGCAACCGGCAATCGCGATCTTCATGCGGGTGCCCTCGCCAACCCGCTACTCCAGCAACCCGCTGTAGTTTCGCATGACCAGGTGGCTGTCAATTTTCTGAACCAGGTCAAAGGCTACGCTGACCGCAATCAGCAGTCCGGTTCCACCATAGAAGCTGGCAACCATGTAAGGTACATCCAGCAATGCGGCAATGACGGTTGGCACGACGGCGATCAGAGCCAGGAAGCCAGCACCCACGTAGGTGATTCGTTCGATGACTTTCTCGAGGTAATCCTCGGTGCGCCGGCCCGGTCGATATCCGGGGATAAACGTTCCATTGTCCTTCATGTTGTCCGAGATCTCCTTGGGGTTAAAGGTGATCGCCGTCCAGAAGTAACAGAAGAAGTAAATCATCGCGATGTAGATCAGGTTGTAGACCATCGACGCGGGATCACCCAGCGTGTTGCCCAACTTGCCCATAAACTGCGAGAACGCGCCCGTGCCTCCGCCCATCATGTTGAACAGGAATGGCGGAACCATCAGCAAGGACTGAGCAAAGATAATCGGCATCACTCCGGCCTGGTTGACCCGCAGCGGCATGTACTGTCGCGTGCCACCGTAAACCTTGCGGCCACGGACGTGTTTGGCGGATTGGGTTGGTATTCGGCGCTGGCCCAGGGTGATAAACACCACTCCCACCACCACACCGACAAACATCAGCACCAGCAGGATGATTTTTTCCAGGCCGATCGTGCCGCCGGACATACCGGTCAGCGCAAACTGGGCGTCATCGGCCAAGTCAAACAACGCACCGGGCATCATCGCGACGATGCCGGCCATGATCAGCAAACTGATACCGTTGCCGATCCCGTATTCGTCGATTTGTTCTCCCAGCCACATCAGAAAGACCGATCCGCAGGTCATGATCAGCACGGTGGTGATCTGCCAGAAGAAGGTCAGGTTCCCATTGGCCCCGACATACTCAAATTGGCTGGCAATCAAATTGCCCGTCCCTCCGCTTCCCATCAAGTAGAACCGGAGATACAGAATACTTTGGATCAAGCACAGCGCAACGGTCAGGTAGCGCGTGTATTCATTGATCTTTTTACGCCCCGCTTCGCCCTCCTTCTTGAGGTCTTCGAGCGGTTTGTAAACCGTCCCCATCAGTTGCAAGATAATCGATGCCGAAATGTACGGCATGATGCCCAAGCCGAAGATCGTGGCCTGGCTCAACTGACTACCGCTGAACACCGAGACCTTGGACAGGAAGTTGGCCAGGTCGCTGTTCATATTGTCGGCGAAATTGGCCACTTGGGCCTGATCGATCACCGGTAGCGGAATTTGCCAACCGACACGATAAACGGCCAGCATCATCAGGGTGAACAGGATCTTCTGACGAAGCTCCGGAATAGTGAAACAGATCCGCAGTTTTTCTAACATGGCTTGGCGATTTCCTGACGGGAGCAACAGCCCGGTCCTACGAAGGGCGTTGAGAACCAGATTGTTTCAGAAAAACTCGACCTTCAGCAAGTCTGATCGAGTTAGCTGGAGGTCTTTTTCGCTGATTTTTGCTTGTTTTTCACGACCGGCTTGGCAGCTGGAAGTACGGTTACCGAACCACCAGCGGCTTCGATCTGTTCTTTGGCCGTTTTGCTGAACCGATGCGCTGAAACGGAAAGCTTCTTTTTCAGTTCGCCTTTGCCGAGAACTTTCAGCACGTCATAGCGGTAGTTGGCCAGCCCTTTGTCTTTCAACGACTGGGGGGTGACTTCTTCACCGGCTTCGAAACGAGCTTCCAGATCACCAAGGTTGACTTCACCGACCTTGAGCGCGAACTTGTTGTTGAACCCGCGTTTGGCGATCCGGCGAATCATTGGCATTGCTCCACCCTGGAAGGTGGGGTGTTGCGAATGGCCAGCGCGAGATCGTTGCCCTTTATGGCCCCGGCCGGAGGTTTTACCACCGGACCCAGGTCCACGGCCAATCCGCTTGCGCTTCTTGTTCTTCTGGATGCCTTCGTTGACTTCGTTAATAATCACAGCTGGACTCCTCGCAGACGTTCAACGTCTTCTTTGGTGCGCACGCGTTGCAGGGCTTCGATCGTGGCCTTGACCAACGAGACGGGGTTATTGCTGCCGAAGCTCTTGGTCAGAATATTCTTCACGCCAGCGGCTTCGCAAACAGCGCGAACCGCAGATCCGGCAATAATCCCGGTACCGGGACCGGCCGGCAATAATACCACGCGGGCGGCACCAAAATGGCCATCCACTCGGTGGGGGATCGAGCCTTCGATCATATTGACTTCCACCAACGACCGCGAAGCCTGTTTGTTGGCTTTATCGACGCTGGGGCCGACTTCGTTGGCTTTTCCATAGCCCCAGCCAACCTTGCCATTGCCATCACCACAAACGACCATCGCCGCAAAACTGAATCGACGACCGCCTTTGACCACAGCGGCACAGCGCTTGATCTTGACGGTTCGTTCGATCAGACCCGAGCCTTGACCCTGGTCATCTTTCTTGCGGGAATCTCTTCTGTTGCCTTTAGCCACGATTTACCTCTGAAACTTCGGGGTGTGGTGACCACACCAGCCAAACAATGTGGATGTGCGGGTTAAAAACTGAGGCCAGCTTCACGAGCGGCATTGGCCAGCTCGGCAACTCGACCGTGAAACTTGTAGGCCCCGCGATCAAACCGGACCTCGGTAACACCAATTTCCTTGGCTCGTTCGGCGATGGCAGTACCGATCACCTTGGCGGCTTCGCAGTTGCCCCCGTTGCTGACGTCACCGGCGAGCGTTTTGTCGCGAGTGCTGGCCGAGGCGATGGTACGACCGGCGTCGTCATCGATCAACTGGCAATACAGGTGCTTGTTGCTACGACGGACACTCAGTCGCGGACACTCAGCCGTCCCACGAACTTTTTTGCGAACGTGGTTTTTCCGACGCCAACGTTGCTTATTTACGATTTTCTGTTTTCTCACGACTGACTCGCTTATGTTTTCCTGAATGTAACCGATGGGTTCGAGAGGTACCGGCCACATTGGGTGGAAGGCGTGCCCCATCATGGGAACGACGCCGGGGTGTTTTTCAAACGTTCAAATCGACGGACTATTGAGCGGACTTACCAGGTTTAATCTTGACCTGCTCGCCCACGTATCGAATCCCCTTACCCTTGTAAGGTTCCGGTTTTCTCAGGGCCCGCACTTCAGCCGCAAACTGGCCAACCTTCTGCTTGTCGCAGCCTTTGACATCGATGTGAGTCTGGTCGGGGCAGGTCACTTCCAGGTCGGCTGGGATCTCTTTGACCAGCTCATTGGCCAATCCGACTCGCAGGTTCAGCGTGTTGCCTTTGATCTGGCAAACGTAGCCGACGCCCTGCAATTCCAATTTCTTCTCATAGCCTTCCTTGACGCCGCTGATCATGTTGTTGATCAGCGAGCGAGTCAGGCCATGGTAGGCTCGAGATTCCGAGTTGTCCCGCTTGCGGGTGACCGTGACTTCGTTATCTGCTACTTCGACATCGACTTCAGGTCGATGCTGGTAGGACAACTTGCCTTTGGGGCCTTCGACATTAATCACGTTACCCGCGACCGACACTTTGACGCCGTCGATAATGGGAACCGGTTTCTTGCCAATTCTGGACATTGATCTATTTCCAACTGAGTTGCGGAACCAACCGCAAACGATTTTGAGTTACCAAACTTCACACAGGACTTCGCCGCCAACCTTTTGCTGGCGGGCTTCCCGATCGCTCATCACGCCCTTGCTGGTCGACAGGATCGAAATGCCCAATCCGTTCAGAACCGGGCGAAGTTCGCGGGCACTGGTGTACACTCGGCAGCCTGGCTTGCTGATCCGCTTGATATGGCGGATCACGCGTTCGCCGCTGGGACCGTACTTGAGGTCAATCTGCAGCTCACCCACTGGCTGGCCTTCTTCAGTCTTCCAATCCCAGATGAAACCTTCGCGCTTCAGCACGTCGGCGACACCGGCTTTAACTTTCGAGATGGGCATTGCTACGTTTTGCCGTTCCACGCTAACCGCGTTGCGGATGCGAGTAAGCATGTCGGCGATTGGGTCCGTCATCATGGTCGTGTGTTTCCCTGTTTTGTTACCAACTAGCCTTGCGAACACCCGGGATCAAACCTCGCTCGGCGAGGTTTCGGAAGCAGATTCGGCAAATGCCGAACTTCCGATAGACACCACGTGGGCGACCACACAACTTGCAACGTCGCTCACGCCGAACCGGATACTTGGGACGAGACGCTTTGGCGATTTTCGATTTTCTTGCCACGGCAGAAGCCTGTTTACAAAATTGAAATTACGTATCGGGGGGCCGGCTGGGTTAGCTGGCTTTCTGTTTATCTTTAAAGGGCATGCCAAACATGCGAAGCAGCTCACGGCCTTCTTCGTCATCTTCGGTGGTCGTCACAAAGACGATGTTCATTCCCTGTTTGCGGGTAAATTTGTCCGGGTTAAGTTCGGGGAACACTCCGTATTCCGTCAAGCCCAGACTGTAGTTGCCGCGGCCATCAAAAGCCTTGGCACTGATTCCACGAAAGTCACGAACTCGCGGCAGCGCCAGTGACAGTAGACGATCCATGAACTCATACATCCGGTCGCCCCGCAGCGTCACCTTGCAGCCGATTGCCTGACCTTCACGCAAGCGGAAGTTGGCGATCGATTTACGGGCCTTGGTCAGGACCGGTTTTTGACCGGCGATCAGGCCCATGGCTTCGCTGGCATCAGTCAGTTCTTTCTTGTCATTGACCGCCGAACCGACACCCATGTTGATGACGATTTTTTCCAGGCGGGGCAGCGACAACAAGTTGTCCCGGCCGAATTTCTTTTTCAGCTCAGGAACCAGTTGTTGGTCGTACAGTTTTTTAAGTCGGGCAGCCATAGTCTGTTTTCCATTGGGCCGTTGATGATTCCAACAGCCGGTTCGAATGGGATGGTCGATTTCCTAGATCACTTCGTTTGCTAAACTAACGATCTTCATAAAGCTTTTCTCACGCAGCTCACGGGCGACAGCGCCAAAAATCCGTGTTCCGCGTGGGTTCTTATCCTTATCCACGATGACCGCGGCGTTGGAATCGAACTTGATGTAACTGCCGTCAGCGCGACGAGTCGGTTTTTTGCAACGTACGATCACGGCGCGGACGATCGATTTTTTCTTCACGTCGCTGCCCGGAATAACACTTTTGACGCTGCACACGATCACGTCACCAAGTCCGGCGGTTCGCTTCCGCGATCCTCCCAGCACCTTGATGCACATGATCTCGCGTGCACCGGTGTTGTCTGCAACCTGCAGTCTTGTTTCAGCTTGAATCATGGTTGATGTCTGACCTGAATGGGACGTTGCGGCCCAGGGCCTTGGCGTCAAATTGGTTGAATGGGCTTGCTACCGTAAGGTGATGTGCAGTCGGGGGTTAACTCTCGTCGCCGCCTTCGCCAGCCGACTCGGGAGCCACTTCGGGGGCTTCCGTTTCGGTGGCCTGGTTTTCGGTTTCCGCCGTCGTCTCCGTCTCATCAGAGTCTCGCTCGGCAGCCAGTTTACGAGCGGCTTTCATTGCCGCCACATCAACGTCACTGCTTTGCTCGACCACCTTGACCAGCGCCCAGCGTTTCTTCTTCGACTTGGGAGCCGCTTCGATGATCTGGACGGTATCCCCTTCCTTGGACTCGTTGTTCTCGTCGTGGACGTAACAGGTGGTACGATCACGGTAGTATTTGCCGTACTTCGGATGCTTGACCAAACGCGCGATCTGGACGACTCGCGTTTTGTCCATCTTGTCGCTTTTCACGCGACCGGTGAGTACTCGTTTCGGCATGTCAATGTCTCAAAAACTGTGCGGTGATGACACCGCGATGGTGGATACGTTCAGGATCACTCGGCAGCGGCTTGCTCAGCCAGGTTGGCCTGGGCTTGAGCCTGCTTTTTGGCACCTTCGATTTCACGTTCGCGAAGGATGGTTTTGATTTGTGCCACCAGTTTGCGATTCCGTTTCAGCTCCGAGGGAACATCAAGTCGATCGGTCTGGGCTTTGATGCGAAGGTGAAACAGATCCTTGCAGGCTTCCTTCAGGACGGCCTTGATCTGGTCGTTACTCATCTCTCGCAATTCGGAAAGGCTGGTCATGACAATGACTGTTTAACTGGTGGTTGCTAAATCGTAAAAATGGGGCCGCCGGTGATTCCCGGCAGAGCCGATTACATGGGGCGACGCTTCACCATTCGCACTCGGAATGGCATCTTGTGAGCCAAGCGAGCGAAGCAGATCTTGGCCTGCTGTTCGGTCACTCCACCCAATTCGTACAGGATGGTGCCCGGTTTAATGGTGGCCACCCAGTACTCAGGTTCCCCTTTACCTTTACCCATCCGGGTTTCCAACGGAGTCGATGTGATCGACCGGTGCGGAAACACCCGGATGTACAATTTTCCGACACCACGCACATACTGCTGCGCAGCGATACGGCCTGCTTCAATGGTCTGTGCTTTCAGCCAACCTGGATCGAGTGACTGAAGCCCGTAGTCACCAAAGATAACGGTGTTGCCACGAGTGGCGTTACCTTTTATATGACCTCTTTGGACCTTTCGATGCTTGACCCGTCTTGGCATCTGAGCCATCGATCTCGTCTCCGTAATTACCTTGGTTAATCCAAACTTGAACTCCGATGTGCCCCTGAGGTGTCAATGCCTCACAAAAACCATGGCTGATTTTTGCTCGCAAAGTGCTCAGTGGAATCGAACCGCTAATGTGCTTTTCTCGACGAGCCATTTCGGCACCGCCCAGTCGCCCGGCCAACTGGATTTTGACTCCTTTGGCTCCGGCATCCATCGTCTCTTCTGCCGCTCGTTTCATCGTCCGGCGGAAGCTGGCTCGACGTTGGAGTTGTTCGGCAATCTTCTCGGCCACCAGTTGAGCGTGGAGGTCGGGGCGTCCGACTTCTTCCACTTTCAAATTGATTCGGCGACCGATCAGGTTCTGCAGTTCCGTCTGCAGCCGTTCGACTTCCTGGCCTTTCTTCCCGATAATCAAACCGGGGCGAGCAACATACAGGGTGACTTTGACCTCATCCCGAGTTCGCTCAATTTCGACGCGATCAATTCCAGCAGCCCGATAGTTCTGGGTCGGGTGTTTGCGGACAAAGTCGCGAATTTTCTTGTCTTCGACCAACAGCGTGGCAAACAGGTCGCCGGTCTTGGCGTACCAGCGGCTCTTCCAGCCTTCCATGACGCCGGTGCGAAACGCGATTGGATTTACTTTTTGACCCATACTGGACTCACTGGTGTTTTGGGTTTGGTTTGGGTGTGGGGGATCTTTGAAATTTCAGATTTCAGATTTCAGATCCGCCCTAAACTTCTTCAATGCCGACTCGGATGTGCGACATTCGCTTTTTAATTAACCGCGACATGCCACGTCCAACTGGACGAACTCGCTTGAACATCGGCCCGCCGTCAATCCGGCACTCGGAAATGAACAGGTTGTGTTCGTCAATGATCCGTCCAGGGTTCTGATCCGGGTCTTGAGCGTTGGCCAAAGCCGTCTTGATCACTCGTTCCAGCATGCGGGCACCCCGCTGTGGCTGGTACCGCAGGATGTCCAAAGCTTCGTCAACGAACTTGCCGCGAACCAGATCCGCCAGAGGACGAACCTTCTGGGGACTGATACGAGCGTAATTGTGGGAGGATTGAAAAATCATGACTGTGTCGCACAAATGATTGTTGGAACCCGGCCAATGGCAACCGGTACACTACTTGCCTTTACTGTGGCCTTTGAACGTTCGCGAGGGAGCAAACTCACCCAGCTTGTGACCAACCATGTCCTCGGTCATCAGCACTTTGATGTGCTTGCGACCGTCGTGGATCAGGAACGTGTATCCCACAAACTCTGGAATCACGGTGCAGGAACGGGCCCATGTCTTGATGGGCTCCTTCGACCCGGCTGCTTCCGCTTTTTGAACTTTGCGGAACAGCTTTTCGTCGACAAAAGGACCTTTTTTCTGTGATCTACTCATGCTTGTGTTTTGCCACGGTTTGGCCGACAGCTTGGTCTGTCAGCGGATCATTGGTAGTTCGTTGATGTTACCGAAGGAATGACGTTAACTCTTGACTCGTAATTGACCGTAACGCTTGGATTTGCGACGACGCATAATCGCTGCGTTGGACGACTTGGCTCGCTTCCGTGTCGAACCACCCTTGGCAGGTACGCCCGTCGGGCTGACTGGGTGACGTCCACCCTTGGTCCGGCCTTCACCACCGCCGTGCGGGTGATCGATCGGGTTCATGGCTGTACCGCGAACGTGAGGTCGACGCCCCAACCAACGAGCTCGGCCGGCTTTACCCAAGACCACGGCACCGTGTTCGGAGTGACCGACTTTACCGACTGTCGCTCGGCAGCTGGCTGGTACACGGCGAACTTCACCGCTGGGCAGTTTTAACTGAGCCCAGTTGGCTCCGCGAGCCTCCAGAACTGCATAGGTTCCAGCACTGCGGCACAAAATACCACCTTGCCCTGGTCGCATTTCGACGTTGTGGACATCGGTTTGCAATGGAATGTTTTTCAGTGGCAGGCAGTTGCCGACGTTGGGAGCAGCCTCGGCACCACTGTACACCTCATGCCCTTCAGCCAATCCCTCCGGAGCAATGATGTAACGCTTCTCGCCATCGACGTAATAAATCAACGCGATGTAGGCACTGCGGTTGGGATCGTACTGGATCGAGTTCACGACTCCCTTGACGCCATCCTTGTCACGCTTGAAATCGATGATTCGATACCGTCGCTTGTGACCGCCGCCGCGGTGACGAGCGGTGATCTTCCCCTGGTTATTACGACCGGCTGTCTTGACCATCGGCCGCAACAGACTTTTCTCAGGCTTGGCGCCCTTGGTCAGCTCCTTGAAGTCGCTAACACTGGCATCGCGACGCCCGGCAGAGGTCGGTTTGTATTTTCGAATTGCCATCAGTTGGTCCGTTGTTGTTCGTTTTCAGCAGTTGTCCGTTGAAATTTACCGAGCCATCGCTCGGTCCCGACTAAAAGAAGTCGATCTTGTCGTCGGGGTGCAGCGTGACAATGGCTTTCTTCCACGGCTTGGTTCGCCCGTAGGTAAACCGGTAACGGCGTGGCTTGCCCTTGCGGATCTGAGTCGAAATGCCCGTGACCTTGACCTCAAACAGCGACTCGACGGCACGCTTGATGTCAGTTTTGGTCGCCAGCATGTTGACCTTGAAGGTGTACTGGTTCAGCTCGGTGGACTGGAACATGGCTTTCTCAGTCACCGCCGGCTTGATAATTACCTGGTGCGGATCCAGTTGCAGCTTCTTTTCAGCTGGTTTCTGTTTGGCTGTTGTCTTACCCATCGCTTAGCTGTTGGCCTCCGCCTGAGTGTTGTTCTTCAACTGGTCCATCGCTTCCTTGGCAATTACCAAACGACGGGGCTTGAGAATTGCCAAGGCATTCAGATCACTGACCGCCAGAACACTGACCGCTGGAATGTTGCGAGCACTCTTGTAGATCATCGGGGAGTGCCCGGCAGTGGCGATCAACGTGCTGGTGCCTTCCAGCCCCATGCCCTTGAGCATGTTGGCGACGACGCTGGTCTTGGGAGCGTCCATCGACAATCCGTCCACGACCAACACCTGCTCATCCTGGATCTTGCCGGCCAACGCCATCCGCGTGGCAGCCTGGACGGCTTTGCGAGGCAGTCGGTACGAGTAATCCCGGTTTCGCTTGGCGAACGCATGGCCACCACCGCGACGGATGTTGCTGCGAATCGAACCGGCCCGAGCATTCCCGGTGCCCTTTTGACGGTACATCTTCTTGTTCCGTCCAGCGACTTCGGCTCGCGATTTGGTTTTATGTGACCCTTGGCGGGCATTCGCCTGGTACATCACGACGACATCGTGAAGCAACTGGCGATTAATTGTTTCAGCGAACTCAGACGGATCGACTTCATACTTGCCGATCTCTTTTCCGGTTGCATCAAATACAGGCAGACTTGCCATTGCTACTCACCTTACTTCTTGTTGGTCTCGCGAATTACCAGGTAACCGCCGTTGGGCCCGGGAACCGAACCCTCGATCAACAGCAAGTTGTTTTCGGCGTCGATACGGTGCAGGTTCAGATTGCGAACCGTCACCTTGGCATTGCCGTACTGACCAGCCATCCGCTTACCTTTGAACAAACGACTCGGCGTCGCACTCATTCCGGTACCACCGGCGTGACGGTGACACTTCTTGACACCGTGAGTGGCCCGCTGACCGGAGAAATTGTGCCGCTTCATGACACCAGCAAAACCGCGGCCCTTGCTGATTCCGGTAATATCAACGTTGGAAACACCGTCCAGCGCTTCAACCGTCACGTCAGAACCAACCTCATAGCCCTCGACGTCGCCACGAATCTCGCGGATGAACTTTTGCGGCTCACAATCAGCCTTGGGACGAGCCTCAACTCCGGCGGCAGCCAGCTTGACGCTGCGCTTGGACTTGATGTCAGCAACATGGCCGCGCTCAGAACGAGCGGCCTGACTGGGGCGTGAGCGGCGATCTTTCTTGGGCCGCTTCTTGTCATCGAATCCCAACTGGACTGCGGAATAACCATCCTTGTCTGCATCGCGAAGCTGAAGCACCTTGCACGGGCCTGCTTCGATTACGGTGACGGAGGTAGCGACCCCTGTTTCCGGATCAAATACCTGCGTCATCCCGACCTTGCGGCCGAGTATGCCTTTAGTCATGACTATCCCTTTATTATCCAATTGGACTTGCCGTCAAGGAAGACTCACCACTCGGGGTCATTCTCGCGACCCCTGCGGGCCAGCTTATCCTTGCGACTTCCGTACCATATCGATGTTCGCTAAATCAGCTGTTGGTTTATGTTTCGCTTGCCTACTTGGACGCCGTCTTGATTTTGATTTCCACGTCCACCCCAGCCGGCAGGCTGAGCTTGTTCAAGGCGTCAATCGTTTTTGGCGACGCCTCAATAATATCGATCAAACGCTTGTGAGTCCGAATCTCGAACTGCTGCCGCGCCTTCTTGTTCACAAACGGTGAAGACAACACCGTGTATCGCTCCACTCGCGTCGGCAACGGAATCGGTCCGTGCACGATCGAATGAGTGCGCTTGGCCGTGTCCACAATGTCGGACGCAGATTGATCCAGAACGGAATGATCAAAAGCTTCCATTCTGATTCGAATTCGCTCGTTTGCAGCCACGGGAAACCAGTCCTTCGCCTAACGTGTTTGAGTCTAATAACTTACGACAAAAACTCCCCAGCCGTTGAGCGGGGAGTCACGAATGTTAGTTTTCACTTTGCGCTATGTCAACGAATCGAGAAGGCGAATGGCAACAAATTCCAGCCTTTCCGAGCAAATTTCTGGAAAGGCTTGGCTCACCGTTGTTGAAGATACTCTTCCAGCCGCTCTGCCTTTCGGACAAG
>CAZJEK010000005.1:26207-52881 GCA_964545005.1 uncultured Pirellulaceae bacterium | reverse complement strand
GATTCACAATCAAGAGCAGGGGAACGGTCCGGTACTGGATATACAAACCAAACCACAGAGACACAGAGTCCACAGAGATCGGATAACAGACTCCGTGTCCTCTGTGCCTCTGTGGTTAATTTTTTTCTTGCGCAGACACCTTTCGCAGACCCGTCCGCAGCTACCACTGACGAATCCAGCAGCAAAAAAACGGAAAGCGACTGACGGCCCGCCGGATCGGCCCGATTCTGGACTACCGAACCAGCGTGGCTTGAACCAGAACGTTTCGAGCCTGGCCCGAAATCGAAGCTACGCCGGGTTAGAAAACTGGCGGCACACCGATTTGTAAATCAGTGGCAAATCGACCAGTCGACGGCGACCGCAATCTTCATTGGCTTCGTGCCAGTACATGACTTGGCTCTCGCCCATTTTCCAGCACAAGCAGACTTCGCGATCATCCCGACGAGCCGGAAAATCAACAAATCCACGTTCGGCAGAGGATGGATCGACGTTCAAATCCATCAATTCGTCGAGATAGCCGTGCAGCCGCTCAGACTTTTCGTCGGCCAGATTTTGAATCGAAGTCAACTCCTGAGAGTAATCATCGACCGGGCGGGGGTGATGGCCCGCATTCAACTGCGACAAACGCTCGCGGGTGGTTTCGACCTCGTCCGCAATTTCAACGATATCGGCAACGATCATCCGTACCAATGGCAACGTTTCGTTGGCTGTCTTAACGGTAAAGTCGGTTTTACAAGCGGCCGATGCCATGGGGTTTTACCTGAATAAAATCAGTTTGAGATACCAATTATAACCCAACTTCCCAAACTCCCTATTGGGCTAATTTACTGTCTCACCAGTTCCGAATTGTTCCAACCCCAATTGGAGCCGGACGAGGAATTCCTTTGGTAAAACGGTCAGTTCGCCGTGCTGTCAGCCTGGGGTCATGCCTGATAAACGTTGAAAGCAACCGACTGTCCACTACGCTAAGCGTCGTGATAGCAGATAGATAGCATGCAAATTCAGTTAAAAAACATCCTTTTTCGCTAAAAAAGTTAAAGACTCACAAATTTTGAGCGAAAAAATACCGCGATACCCATCCAATTCATTGACTCTGCGACAATCCTGTGCGTAGAGTATGGAGGGCTAACGCCACTTTTTTATCTGTCAACCCCGTCTAATCGGGGAAGGAAATACGTGGAAGTCCAGCTGAAGAACAGTTGGTCGACGGTTTCCGAATGAAACCGGAACTCACAAAGGAATGGTAGACACATGTTAGTTTTGTCTCGCAAAAAAAACGAAAGCATCGTGATTAACGATGACATCACGATCGTCGTGGTAGAAATCCGCGGAGACAAGGTCCGATTGGGCGTTGAGGCTCCCAAGGAGGTGCCGGTTCACCGTCGCGAAGTTTATGACGCGATCAAACGCTCACAGGAACACACGGCTGACAACAGCTCAGCCAATCCTGCTGGCTCAACGGAATAGCCATCCACGCCATCGAGTCTGGTCGATTCGGCCAGCTCTTTCGCGAGCATCCAAAATACCGCGAACCTTGACGCGGTATCGGGCTCTTGTTTTTCCAGCTCAAGAGCCGATTCACCGGTAGCCGGCTCAATAGCCGTTGATGGTTCCCCGTTCATGCCGCGTCCAAATTGGCCAAAATAATCGCCAATTCGGCACTTGCGGAAAAGGAACTCAAAAGATACTTTATTTGCTTCAGTGATTTGCCGAAAATCACTCAATCGACGGCCCCTTCGTCTAGCGGTCTAGGACTCCGCCCTTTCACGGCGGCAACACGGGTTCGAGTCCCGTAGGGGTCACTTTTCATTAAGCTCCGGGTGTTTACACCTGGAGCTTTTTTCGTTGCTCTTCACACCCAGCCCTACGCGACTGCGCTTTGGCTCGACCTTTCAGGCGGAGTCATTCATGCAAGTACAAGCCTAAAGCGAGAATAAGTGGTCCATTCGGACCTACAATCGAGGGTCCGCTTGGCGGCAATGCCACGAAACTTCCGCGAAGCCTGACATTTTTTGTCCAGCCGTTTGTGGCACGAGTCTTGGTCAAGTCGGTTGATGCTGCATATTGAAAAGTCGGTGGCGAGCGCCAAAACCGCTGGAGGTTACTCTTTCGCTAAAAACATTCGCCAAACCAAAGACGAAAAATGCACACACTGACAACGCGGAAACCCACGAAACCCGCTGATTTGAAAATTGACAAACGACCGCTGAGATGGCCACCATGGTGGTATTGTTTCCATCAACTTCGGAGAGCGTCATGTCCTCAAACTGTTTACAACGCCCTTTATTTCTGGCCCTCCATCGCCAACGGCCCATTGGAGTTGTATTGCTAACTGCGGCAATCGTTGCGTTCATCGCGGCCAACTCGTCAACTACCAATGCCCAGGTATCTGGAAGCCGCGCAACTCAAACATCGACGGACAATTCACTGACCGAGTTATCGGTCGAACAAGCCAATTCGCACATCGTGATCAATGGCAATGCTCAGGTCCGCGTCCAACCAACTTCAATCCGACTGATCTGGGCAGTTACTTCTGAAGGCGAGTCTGCAACAGCGTGCCGGCAGACAATTCTCGTGCAGATTGATCGGACTGTCCGCGCTTTCAAAGATGCAGGGCTCAAGGACAAAGACATCTCAGAAGACTTTATCTCGGCCATTCCCAAGTTCACTTACGATTCCGAGCAACAAGGCGGAGAGTATGTGCTGGTCGAGAAAGAATCCGGGTTCCGAATGCAGACGAACTTGCACGTTTCGGTCGCTGATCATGAACAAGCCATGAAGATCATTGATGCAGCGCTCAAATCCGGGGTCACTGATTTGATTGGAGCTGACTACAACGCGGACCTGGAATCAGCTCGAAAAAATGCGCTGAAACAGGCCACCGAAGCGGCCAAAGCCAAGTCGGAACTGATGCTCTCGGCCTTGTTTGAAAAGCAACCTGCGTTAATCAACGTACAGGAACAAACCAAAACCTTCTTCCCTGCCGACATGTATGATTCGTTTGAAAACGCGTCGCACCAACAAGTCTATTCCGCCTACCGAAGCAACAGCAACCTACGCCGGATTGAGGCCTACCGACCGCAAAACACATACTACAAGGGACTCAAGCGGGCCGCCGACAAACGCGATTACGGGCTGGCCATGAAACCAGAAATCGTCATCGAATCAACGGTCAATCTGTACTTTCGATCTCCCGGCATGGAGCAGTACCTTAAGGCTGAGCAAGCCAGACATCATGTCGACCCAACAACACGTTGACCATCGCGACAAGCGAATGATTCCACTTGGCTGTTCGCGAGCCGATCGACCGAGCAGGACGGGACGCGATCGTCGACCGGTCCGCCAAAGTTATCGGCCACTGGCCTGGCCCAAGCTAACCACCCACCGATTTCGTCACCGAGGCGACGACCTCGGGCCGGCAATCGGCCTGCTCGAACAACGCTTTGAATGTTTCGACTTCTGGTGTCTGGAATTGAAATAACTCAGCGGCGTGCCGAGGAGCAATCACCTGGAACCACAACTTGGCTGACACGGTATAGCTGGCCCCATCATTAACCGGAACTTGAAAAAGAACGGTATCTGACCCACCCACAAAATCGGTGTCTCCATCGATTCCAAATGGCTTCGTGGCCGGCCCATCGGCATGCTCTGCCTGCCAGCCTTGGGGCAACAGCCGATTGTCTTTGGCGTAAGTCGCGCCCCGCATCAAGGTAAACGTTGGCTTGCTTTCAGCATCCCCCATGATGGCTTCGTAAACCTGAACCTGGTCCGGGTCATTGATAGTCTGATGATGCTGGCTGATCGGACCGTCAGCCAATTCGAATGCCTGAACGTTCCCCTGAGCGTCCAGCAATTGCCCCCGCTCGTTGAAATTACCAGATTCGAAGACAGTCTCGCCCGCTGCCGTTTTCACCGACAGCTGGATCCACACCCGGCGACTGGGATAAGCCGTTGGCAACTTATGGCCACTCAAGTTTTTCACGGTCACCGGAATCCGTAACTTGCCTGCTTCGACCTTGCCCTCACCGATTTCCAATTGTCCGGTCTCAGTCGCCAGAAACTCAACGGTTTGCTCAATCGACTGATCGAACGCTTCACGCGAGGCAACGACTTCTAATGCCTCGGCATTGTCACGCAAAATCCGTTTCAACAAGTAATTGCCGCCCAGAAATGCATGCCGGCCAAACGGTCGCCTTGGTTTGAGAAACGGAAAATCTCGACCGCCGGGATTGTGAGCCAATCGAGTGGCGATCGGTTTGCCATCTTCATCATTGACAGGCATGTGGCAAGACTGGCAACTTCTGGCCTGATTGGCAGGCTGATCGACTTCGTCATTGAACACTGAATTTCGCCATTCGAGGTAAGGCGATTGTTCATGAAATTCATCGGGAGCCGTTGGCTGTCCGGACGCGTCGACACTGTGGGTCATCACCGTATGGCAAGTCGCGCACATGCCGGACTTCAAAATATGATCGCCTTCCGTCGGTGTGTAGTTCACATGTCGCCGCATTGGCATCGTGACGGGGTCGGCATGGGGGCCGAATATCTTCCGCTCATCATTGATCTCAAAATGGCCGGTGAAGGACGCTGCCGTCCCCAAACCGGTGTCGGTAATCTGGTGACAAACGGTGCAGGAAACACCATCGAGTCCGAGGTGCGACCGCTGATCATCCTGTCGAATATGAGCTATCAATTCACCAGGTGGGCTTTCCGGTGCAGGCGCTGCCATCGGCGCGTGGCAACGAGTGCATTTTTCCTCAAGCTTGGCTTTGATCGATGGTGTGGCAGCGACTTCGGCTGACAAGACGGCTCGCCAAAACGGGTCCCGCGAAGAATTGGCCATCATGCTGGCCTGCCACAAATCATAAGGCGCGACGGGACGATCCTGGGCATCTCGCATCGCGGTCGCCCGTTCAGAATTGGAATGGCACAGCGCACAGTTTTTCGAATTCAGGAAACGATCATCCTTCCAATCATGAGCGGCTGAAGCGGACTTGTTGGCCAAATCGGGATTGGGGCTTGAAGCCGAATTCGATTCTCCGTTGCCGCCTGGTCCGGCCGATGGAGACTCGTTACCCGGAACCTGAGCCACCGGGTTGGGAGAGCACGAACAGAACGCAACCAGCATCGTGATTGCGGTCAGTGAAATAACGACAGTTTCGATCTTGCGCATGGCGCCTCCAACGAACAACTCCACTTACCGCCCTGGCGAAAGTTACGGCGCTAGGCGGCGGCTTCCAGCGGTTTTGACGCTAGCCACCGACATCCCCAGGCTTTCGCGTCAACCAGCTTTCGTCTTTAGAAGTTGCACTATCGCAGTTTTTCCTTGGAAATGGAAACCCGACGCGTGAGCGAGGGCTACACCGATGCGAGTTTTTCCTCGCTTACGCGTCGGGTTTCCAAAAGTGTGCAACTTCTAAACTTTCGTCCGGGGCTAACGCCCCTACCGGCTGGACAAACAATGTCTGTCACACAGACAGCGATCGCATCGTGTGACCGGTGCCACGCCCTGCCAACCACTTTATGGGCCAGCCAACTGGAACCAGTTTAACGGATATCGAGACCTGCCGTGCCTGCGCTACTTCGACGCACCCTCGCCGGAGAACCAGGTGTTTTAAAACGTTGTTGAACGTACAGCCGATGGCTGCGAAGATCCAAACGCCGCGTGAGGGATGGGAATCGGCACGGACGTACATCGGCTGGAAAACGCCAACGACCAGTCGATCAGTTTAACGATCGTGTCCGCGCAAAATGGATCGCGAACCACGTAAGTAGGGAATCCGTCTTCGGTTGCCAACTTGATCGCCGCTTGCTGGCCGCCGCAATAAAACAAAGCCGTCAGCCGGTGGTGTCGGCGAATACATCGCAATCCGCGAATCAAGTCCAGCCCAGTCGTGGATTTCAGCTTCCGCGGTGCCAGCAACAGGTCGAGCGGTTCGCGGATCCCAACGTCGACGGCCTGTTGGACTCCCCGAGCGGTCAGAATATGGAACCGGGAATCGTCAAACAGAGCAGCCAGCTTGAACAGCCGCTCGGCATCGTGATCAGCAATCAAAATACGGGGTATGTTTTGGCCCATGGAATTGCTCCGACATGGATTCGACTGGCCTCACCGAAAGTAATCGGAATCGTAGCCGTCAAAGTTTGCCAAAAAAATCGACTCGGGTTCAACCCGCACAAATTCCCTGACCGGGTAACGTCTAAGAATGAACTTCTCAGCCTGAGTGTCATAACCGACCGTAAAAATGGGCTTACAAACGATCACGAACACAAAACCCGAACAGCCGATTCGACTGTTGCAGGCAGCAATGAATAGCCAACAAGCTCAGCCGCGATGATCGCCAACGGTTGGCTGATGAACAACGATTGCCTGCACCGAACAACAGGTCAGCCCGACCGCTGAAGTCCGGTCATTCCGATGGAATCAATCGATCTTGTTGATTTGGTGGCCGATCCAAACAACCGGCCGTCAAAACTATCGGGAACGGCACGAGAAGCAAATCCCAGCCAATCGCCTCGGGACGGAGGAAGGAACCGATTGGTTTTCATCCAACAGGAGTCAGAAGATGTTGATTCGCACAATTAAGTTGGCCGTTGCCGTGGCAGTGATGTCGTGCGGTGTGGTCACAGCTCAAGATTGTGGTTGTGGGCAGAGCCAAATGGTTTACGCCGGCGGATATCACGGCCAAGACAACTGTGGCCGCGCGATCACTCAGCAGGAGGCAGAAGGACTATGGTCCAACTACTGCCATGAGTCTTGCGGTTTCGATGGCGGCTGTGACAGTGGCTGCGGCTGCAAACTGGGCGGGCGATTCCGCGGTTTGTTTGCCGGTGGCAAAAGCTGTGGCGGCGGCTGCGGTGGTGGACTGATCGCCGGCGGCCGCTCAGGTGCTTGTGGCTGCGATAACGGCTGCTTCGGTTACCCGGCTGGCGGCTGCGGAACCGGTGGTGGTGGACTGCTGGCAGGTCGCGGTTGCGGCGGCGGCTGCAAGCTGGGTGGCAAGCTGAAAGGCCTGTTCGCAGGTGGTGGTTGCGGAACCTCCTGCGGCACGAGCTTTTCCGGCCACGGATTGCTGGGTGGCGGATGCAACAGCTGTGGCCGGCAAGCGTCGGCCTGTGGCTGCAAGCTGGGCGGAAAATTGAAAGGCCTGTTCTCCGGCGGACTGTTTGGAGGAGGTTGCGGTGGCTGCGGCGTGAAAAACCGATTCTTCGCGACTCCCATGGGTTACGACTACGGAACACCCGCCATTTCCAGCTGCGTCTCCGGATGTGCAACCTCCGCCTGCGGTGGCTGCGGAAACGGCTTCACCTCCGCTCCAGTCATGAATATGGCTCCAACCTCCGCACCGATGCCGGCTCCCATGATGGCCCCTGAAGCCGGCCAGCCGACCAGCATCATTGGTGAGACCATGCCTGCCGAAGGTCCTGAGGTCAACGCGGAAGCCTTTGACGAAGGCAACTAACACCGTAAATGGACGGGGCGGTTGCTGGCAGAAAAATACATTCACTCGCGACAGGCCCCGAAATTCTCACGCGAAAGGCCCCGAATTGGGGCCTTTTGTTTTGTCGTGCCGGCTAAAACGCATTGAAGATCTGGTCAATCTGGACTAAATTTCTTCTTCCGAACCGGTCCTTCTAGTGGCTCTGCAGATCTGAATTGACCTACCCAAGGCGTGGAACACCCTTAAATTTTCGTCGCCAATCATAAACATCGCTGGTCAATTCAACTTAGATAAACCACCAGACCCAATTCATTTCACCCATTTACCTCAACCCAACATCCGGAAAACCATGGGAAGCGAACGAGAGCGCGAATTACGACGTCGGCGAAAACGAAAAAAGAAGATGAAACTGATCAAAGCGCGGGCCGAGAAAGCCAGTGCTTCGGAAAAGGAAGTCCTCGCTGCGAAAATTCGTAAGCTGACCCCCGGCGCCAACGAACTGATCGCTTCGCTCAAACTGGACAAGTAATTCCAGCCGATCAATCGAGGTCATTCACACCCCCAGTGTCAACCGATGCTGGGGGTGTTGTTTTTTGAGGGGAGACAGTTACAGCAAGTGGCGGGCTTTGATTTCCAAGTATTGATTGACCAGGTCTGCTGTCAAACGATCCGGGAATACATCCAGTGCCAATACGCCCTGGCGGCGTAATTCTCGAATGATGTTTTGACGCCAGGTCAACACGTTGGCTGCCGCGGCCGCCTGGTAACAGGTCGCCGCAGTTACCGAATTGGTCTGAGCTGCGGCTTCGTATTCTTCAATCGGATCAAACATCTCGCGATCCCGCAACAATACGGCCAACGGCAAATGCTGACCAGTCATGTGGCTCATGTATTGGTGAATCTGCAAGGCGTTGATATCGTCGATCACGTTGGTAATCAACACGACTAACGATCGCTTGCGACAATTGGAACGCAGGTACAGAAACGCGTCGTCATAACGCGACTCAACGTGGTTGGCGGTCTGGTTATAGGTCGCGTGCAACAGCCGATTGATATGCTGAACACCAGATCTGGCTGGAGTGTAATTATGAATCCTGTCACTGAACGTGATCAACCCGACCGAATCACCCTGACGTAACGCGACGTAACTCAGCATCAGCATCGCATTGATCGCATGGTCAAGCAGTGTATTACCGTCACTGGTACCGGTCATCATTCGGCCGCAGTCGAGCATGAACACGATCCGCTGACTTTGGTCGGCCTGAAAGTCTCGGACCGTCAGTTTGTTGCGCCGCGCCGTCGCCCGCCAATCAATATGCTTGTAATTGTCGTCCTGAGTGTAATCGCGCAAGCGTTCAAATTCGTTGTCCTGACCAATATGCCGCGACCGCCGCAACCCCATCAGGCTAAGCCGATTGGTACGAGCCAACAGATCGTATTCATCAATCTGTTGCATGTCCGGATAAACGTTGACGCTGCTGTAGACGGGAATCTGATAAATGGCCCGCCACAGGCCCAAAGGGGAACGAACGAGCAAGTGCACACAGTTTAACTCTGCCAATCCCCGTTGATTGCAGACGAAATCGTAGGTGAATTGAGTCCGCGAATTGCCCGCAACTCGCGTTGTAAAATGATCGGGGTCCGGTTCGAAGGATGCCGGCCAATCGTCGCGAATGGACAGCTTACAACCTTGCGGCGAACGATTAATCAGTTCCAGGTCGACTTCATACTTTTTCCCCTGAGACGCCGTCTGCAGAATGTTCCTTTGACAGGAAAAATGCCTGGCCCGAACGGTCATCAACGCATCTCCCAGCGCCACCAAAATCAGCAGACCATCCACGATCACCAGGAACCACAAACAGTACGTCTGCGCGACGGTGGACGAGAACAGCAATAAAAACAGCGACAGGAAGGCCGGCAGAGCGGCCAGGGTCAATAGCAAACGCCCCGGATAAAGTCTTCCGAATTTGGCCACGCCCCACAACGGCAACGCCAGTAATAGCAACATCACCAGCGGGCGGTTGATCAGGAATTCGTAGCAAGCACTAATGAAATCCACAGCGGGCCAATTTTCAATCAGTTAAGGCGGGGAACTTCGATCGTGCGAATCAGATCTCCCAACACCTGGTCGACACTCTGACCTTCGACCTCGGCTTCGGCAGTCAACTGAACGCGGTGCCGCAAGACTGGCAAAGCGATCTGAATGACGTCATCAGGAACCACGAAGTCGCGACCATAAAATGCGGCCAGCGTGCGTGCACCCTGCATCAAGCTGATACCAGCCCTCGGCGAGGCGCCAATGTACAACTGGGGCCAGTTTCGGGTCTGCCGCACTACTTGATTGATATATTTGATCAACAGCGGATCGACGCGGACATCGGCACTCTCACGGGTGACCTGCAAAATCTGTTCGGGACTGGTGACCGTCTGAATGTCGCGTTGAAGTTGCTGATTCAAATCCTCCTGACCACCGTGCATGTTCAGGATTTTGGCCTCTTCCTGTTCGCTGGGATAATCCACCAACAGCTTCAACATGAAACGGTCCAATTGAGCCTCCGGCAGGTTATAGGTACCTTCCGATTCAATCGGGTTTTGAGTGGCCAGTACCAGGAATGGCAGTTCCAGAGTATGCGTTGTTCCATCGACGGTCACGCGTTTTTCCTGCATGATCTCCAGTAGCGCCGCATGGGTTTTAGCCGGCGAACGATTGATCTCATCAGCCAACAGCAGTTGCGTGAATACGGGCCCAGGGCGAAACTCAAACTCCTGTGACTTCATGTTGAAGATCGGCGCGCCGGTCACATCCGAAGGCATCAAGTCAGCCGTAAACTGAATCCTGCCGAACTGGCAACCAAGGATCCTCCCCAGTGTCCTGACGAACAGTGTCTTTCCCAAACCGGGAACACTCTCAATCAGGACATGACCTCCGGAAAACAACGCGACCAGTGTTCCCAAAACCAGCTCGTCCTGACCCACAAAAATTTTGCCGATCTCTTCCTGGATCCGCAAATAGAGTTGCCGAGTCGGTGTTTCTTCACCAACCTGTGACCGATCAACTTGCTGGTTGAGTCCACTGTCGCTCGACACGACCAGGGGAGCCGCTTGAGCTTCCACGACGGTTGCCGCCGCCGGGGTGGGATTGGGCGCCGTCGTTGTCGGCTGTTCAGCAGACGGTGGATCCGCAGACGGAGGCGTGGTCTGAAGTGGTGGGATTTCCGTTCGGCCGGCAGGCGGTTCTGGTTTGGGAACGGTTAACGTTGCACTGCATTTGGGACAACGAACTTGTTGCCCAGCCAAGGTGGCACCAACTTGCAACTCCGCGCCGCACTGCGAGCAGGAAAACTTGATGGATGGCGTTTCAGATTGATTCATAAGTGGGATCGTAGCCGAGGCAGCACTGCCGCCAGAAAGTATCATTCAATTTAACAAGTGTATCGAAGTTATCTCCGTCGGTCGTCCGGCCGGAGGTCAACCGGACTCGCGATGAGCCGAACGGTCACCGGACTGCTCCTGAAATCGAGCCACGCGTTCCTGCGCCTGTCGAAATTGCCCCGACCGTTCCATCTGCTTCGCGATCGCATTGATATGGTGTCGAAACGAAGTCGTCGACTGACTCTGCGTTTTTCTCGGTCGACCGAAGATCGGGAAAAACACAAAACAAAACAGGATGCCCCAAAACAGAAAATGCGGAACGATATATCGTAACGGTCGTTCAGCGATCCACGCCCAGCTGTTATGGTTCTCGTAATCGCTGTCTGATACGGTGATTGCTTGCGGGCCACTTTCGAGAAACAGGACATCGCCCAGCGGTTCGACTTCGTCCAACAACTCGTCCGCCAGCCTTTCCCGCGACGAATCAACCATCGAAAAATTGACCAGGAACGAGGCGTTGGAAACCACGATCAACCGACCATGCCAATAGCTGCCATTTTCCACTTTCCAGACAAAAGGTTCACCCTTGATCTCCAAAAGCGACGTGGTTTCGGCTTCGTAATAGCCTCCGAAAGGTTGATCGGCAGGCTCCATCAAAAATTCAAACGGCAACTCTGGAGGTGCCCAGGAACCATTTTGGGCTCGATCAGCCAACGGTCCAGCCAGCTCATCGGAAACCAGACCCGGCTGCAATTTGACACTAAACCAGTCGCATTCGGTTTCCGGTGCAACCCAGTAGCCAAACGGATTGTTCTCGAATCGGGCCAAAGTCTTTTTCTCGGCCAGCTGTCGGAGCAATTCCTCGCGCTCCGTAACGGGAGTCGATTGATAAACTTGCCGGAGGTAGTCGGTCTTGGCGTCGTAATTACCACCGACAAAAACCAATGTCCGGTTGGGATCGAATTCCAGCCATTCCTGCAAGGCGGTCACGGCGCTTTCTGATGGACAGTTTCTATCCTTGGGAAACCAGAACACCGTTTCAAACCGGTCGATCATCGGGGAAATCTTGCGGCGGACGGCAACCGATGCCCCTCGCTGCTTGATTTTTTCTGCCAGGATCGACAAACCGTTGATGCTGGTCGGCTCCTTGCTGACCTGGCCATACTCGGTTTTCAGCTCGGCGGTTCGGGAATCGACACATCCGACCAGCCCCAGCATGACCAGCCCGGCCAGCATCGCGAACGTTCGACTAAGTGAGTTCCGGTAGTTACTCATGGGTCCCCAGACGAGTGTTTTCCAAGTCCCGCTCAAACCCCTCCAGCTGATTCCAGTGTTGCTCAAATTCGTCTCGAGGCACGGGGTGATTGCCAAAAAACGATTTTTCGAACTGAACCATCACGGCGGTATAATAGTTTGCCAGCGACTGGTAGGGCCGCAATTCGCTGAGGTACTGGCGATTGGTTTTTCCTTTTTTCAACCGTACTGCCCCTCGCTGGTCCAATTGCACCAGCACGTGGCTGAACAATAACGTTACCGCACGAGCGAGATCATTGGCCCGATAGGCGTCTCGCGCAAGCTGCAAAAAATTGCCCCCGTCGGCCTGCAGCTCCAACGGTAATTGCTTGATACTTTCTTCGATCGAACGTGACGGGATTGCACTATCTGACAGCTCATCGCCATCGCCAAAGCGAGACTTCAAAAACGCCCAAACCGCCAATCCAATGACGAGCATCAACAATAGCCCGCCGCCAATCCAAATTAGCGTCGTGACCAGTTCGGGAACCCCGTTCCAATTGAAATTCCAATTGCGGGTTGTTCGAGTGATTTTGGGAGCAGGTTGCTTAAGTGGAACCGAATTACGGTCGCCCAACGTGCTTTCGTTACGATCCTGAACGCCGACAGGAACCACACTCCCCGATTCGGCATCGTACCACGGCATCGAATCCACTTGCTGACCAAGTACGGGAGCGGTCAACACCAACCACAGGATCCCGACCAGGCACGACCACTTGACGACCGCCCAGCCAATGGGCGCAATCCAATCACGCCCGGAAAAAATCCGGCAGATCGGAAACAAGAGCGATAAACGACAACCACCAATCAACTGACCGACTGCTCCAATCGTTGGGCTTCCGCCCGAATACGTAACTCGACGGCCCACCCTTCCTGACGGATCCTCAAATCTATGTAGGCCAAAAATCGCACGATGCAGATAAACCCGGCAACGGTCCACAACGCGGCAACATAATAATACGGCTGCAGTGAGAAATCCGAGTTGGCCCGGATGTTCAAAATGGCATCGCCGGTCACCAGACAGGAATGAATGCTGAAGGTTAACAAAGCCCCCATGCAGCCAGCCGTGATTGCCTTGCCCAACAAATCGCTACTGGCAAAGGTATGCAATGATCGCGACCGCGCCGAGAAACGAATCTGGCCCTCTTTTTCCCGGATCGGCGTTTTTTCCAGGACCAGGATTTCGGTGACAAATGGACGCAACGCACGAACCAGCAACCCCACCAATACGATCACCGTCAGCAGCATGAAAACGGTTCCGTAGGTCGATTCGCTTTCACCGTCGATCAACAAACAAGCCGCCAGCGCCAGAAAAACGGTTCGCAACACACCCTGAGAAAACCAATAGTAGGGATTGATTCTCAACGCATCCCGCAAGACCTCCCGGACCGAAGGCCGCCCGGCAAACATCGCCTTGCCCAAATACATCACGATCAGCCAGGTCCCGACCTGTGCCTGACTGAGCACCAGCCAGGTCATGGCCCAGTAGTAGGCAAAGTTCGTCGGCACTTCCAGCGAACTGTCTGCCATCCATCCCACCAACCAGAAGTCGATTGCGATCCAGGGGATGATATTGATCACCCACAAAGTCAACAACGGCTGCCAATGCCTGACGATGACATGCAGCGCCAGATCGTACAAACCGAGAGTGGCTCGTTCTCGAATTTCGATAATGGTCTGATCAAAATTCACAGCAGGTCGCTCCTCCGTCCGTCACCGTATCGTTCCGGGAAGCCCAACACGACGAAGTAGAACAGCAGCAACCAGGAAGAAATGACGGCGATCACCCCTTTGGACCACCACGGCAGCGTGTTATCAGGCGCAGCCGAAACGAATCCTTCGATCACTGCCGCCAGGCAAAACAGAATCACGCCGCACATCGCGATCGGCAGTGCCTCCCGACCAGCCTTGACCAACGAATCCAGACGGTTCAATCCCCTGGGAATGACCCAACCCAAACCAATCTTCAATCCGGCCCCAGCCGAAAGCACGATTGCGGTCAGCTCAAACGGACCGTGGGCGGTTACGAAATTCTGGAAATTGGCACTGGCATCACCCATCTCCGGACGAAACATGTAGCCGAAAGTGGTCCCCAGTTGCACCGCGTTGAACGCCAGTGTGACCAGTCCCGGCAAGACCAACAACATGCTGACAAAACACTTCAGCCCAATCCCGGCATTGTTGAAAATGTAAAAGCCAAACATGAAGCTGTCGCCAGCGAACCCGCGACCCGAGTTGAATCCGACATACATTTGCTCCATCGCATCCAACTGTTCCTGCCCCAGGACTTGCTGGGCAAACGTTGGCCAGGCATGCTGGTCGTAACCCAGGAAGGCCGCAACGATGAACAAGCCCCAGAAAATCGCCGTGCAAATGTGAACGCAGGGATCGCGAAAAATCTTGATGGGTGTTTCAACGAAGACGACGTGATACCAATCTTGCCAGCGAAACTTCTGGGTCCGATACAACTGATTGTGCGATCGCGCGACCAACCGATGCAGGTAGTCGACGGTATTGGGCGGTAATTGATAAGCTTCTGCCAAGGCCAGGTCAGCACAAGCAGAACGATAAAGTTCCGAGAATCGCTGCGCCGAATCAGAATCCAGTTTGTGGCGATTGGAGTGCATACGATCAGCCAACTGATCGAGCTCCTGCCATTGCGCCTGCCGGCGTTTGATGATTTCAGCAACCTTCACGGTACCGTTACTCCTGTTGTCGATCCCGCAGCCGCCGTTGCTTCCAAGGCGTTACCGTTTTCCAGCTCATCGTCTTCACCCTGCATGAACACTTTATAATACAGCGAGCAGAGGAATAAATCGTGATCGGTATCAGCCGCCAACCTAAATCGCTCCAGTAGCGGCACGGCCAGGTAGCTGGCAATTTCACTGGCTCGCTGATAATTCAAACGGCGACGATGCTCAGCGTAGTCGGCAATGGCCCGAGCCAGGGAGGGTGACACGAAAAACGATTCCGGAATCAGTTCCGCCAGCCGCGCCACGCGATCGTCCTCAAACATTTCCAGATCAGGCATCGGCTTTTTATCTTCGTTGACGACCACCGTATTGGCGACCAAATCTCCGAGTCTCTGAAACCGAGGACTGATCGCCATCACGACCAAACCAAACACGCAGGTCGGCATCGCTATGGCTGGAATCAGATTGTTCTCGAATAGCATGGGCAAGGTAATCATGGGCATCACGTCGACACCACGGAAAAAATTTCGCAACGTTGCCTGAACTCCATCGATCGCGTGCCCGTCGACCGTAATCACTCGAATCCCGGCTGACATCTTGCCAATGGTCCGACCGTTGTAATACGTTTCCCAGTAGGCCCCGTAAAACCAGACGATCAAGAAAAAGGAAATAAAAACCAGCCCGCTCGACATGCCAGCTAACTCGTCCAAAATCCCGGCTACCCCCATGAACTGGGCCAACGGCATCAGGGCGAATACGAACAGCATCCACAACACAAAGGCAAGTCCAGCACAGACTCCCAACACCAGCAACAAATCGATGATGTAAGCAAACAGGCGACGAAACGGACCCACGACCTCGTATTGAAACGAAATGTTTTCAGGCGTGGTAACCCGCATCAGGTCGTCAACGCGACCGTCGGCACCCGCCAACGGTTTGGCCGGAGCAACCTTCGCCAGCGTGTTCGTCGCCGACGGCAAGTTTCCAAGCTGTTGAGACAATGGTTGATCCTGGATTAGTAACCAATCTTGATAAGACGCCGGACAGTTGACGTTACTTTTTTGTCCAGTCGCGCCGCTTGCGAGAGCTAGGAATGTTCAGTTTTTCCCGGTACTTGGCAACCGTTCGACGAGCCACCGGGAACCCCATTTCGCCCAACCGTTTTTTGATCACGTCGTCGGACAGCGGCTTGGACTTATCTTCATTATCGATCAGCTTTTGCAGCTCAATCTTGATCTTGTTCCAGGCAACTTCTTCGCCATCGTCGGTGGTTGTTCCATGCACGAAGAACATCCGCAGCGGCAAGATTCCTCGATGAGTGTCAATGTATTTGTCCCCAACCGCCCGGCTGATGGTGGTCACGGCAACCCCAACCTTGTCAGCAATCTGCTCCATCTTCAATGGCCGCAAGTGCTCTGGCCCTTTGTCAAAAAAATCTTTCTGGTAGTCGACGATTTCCTGAGCGACCTTGATCAAGGTACTCCGCCGTTGCTCAATCGATTCGATCAACCATTGCGCCGACGCAACTTTCCGTTTAATGAAATCCTTTTCCTCGGCCGTGGCTTTGCCGGATTTTAAACGCTTGCGGTAATACTTGCTGATTCGCAGCGAACGAGCCGGCCCCTCTTCCATTTTGGCAATGTAGTTGCCTTCGTCATCCTGCTCCAACCACATGTCGGGAGTGATCTTGGGAACAAAATCATTGATGAATCGTCGAGCCGGCCGGGGGTCAAGTTTTTTCAACTCGGCCCACGCCTCCTGAATCTCCTCAATCGTCATTCCCGTTGCTTTTTGAATTGCCGGGATCCGATTGTGATGCAGGTCATCGAGATGATCGACGATCAACGTACGAACCTGTTTCAGGTGTTTGATATCGGGTGACAGTTGCAACAACAGACACTCACTCAAATCGCGCGCACCGACGCCCTTGGGGTCAAGCTGCTGGACATGAGCCAACGCGTCTTCGGCCAAGTCGACGTCTTCTGGACTGGCGTCCAATGGCAACAGATCGGTCAACGATATTTTCAGATACCCGCCGTCTTTGGCAGATAACGACGAAACGATCCGTTCGCACATCTTCAACAACTTGGGCGCCAGTTCCATGTCATGAAGCTGTTCCAGTAGATAGTGCTGCAAGGAGTCATCTTCATCGGCAATATTGGAGATAAAGTCGTGACGCCGATCCATGCTCTCCTGGATCCGATTGGACGACATACGGGGACTGTCATCAAAATAGTCCGGGACATCGTTGTCCAGATTAAGCAATCGCTCGAAATCATCCTCACCGTTGGAATCATCGCCGACAACCAGTTCTTTCTGGTCAATATCCTTGGTGTCTTTTTCCTGTTCCTGTTTATCTCGCGACTCTTCGTGCGTCCCGTCGGATCGTTCCAATGCCGGATTTTCTATTAGCTCGGTCTCAATTCGTTCTTCCAACGCAGCCTGAGCCATCTGCAGGATTTCCATTGACTGGATCATCCTGGGAGCCATCGTCTGGCTCATTTTCTGCGTTTGAGTTTGTCCGAATGAGAATCGCATGGTGGTCCGATATCTGACGTCGCGGGACGCCCAATGTTACGCCCGGCAAGGCATTAAGGTTCAACCTTGAAGTCGCTGTTAGTGGTTCTAAATCTGGTTAATGAAGTGGTAACGGTGATCGAAGTTTAGAAGTTGCTGAAACAGTTTGGCTAGGGAATGGAAACCCGACGCGTGAGTTTAGAAGTTGCACTATCGCAGTTTTTGCTTGGGAATGGAAACCCGACGCGTGAGCGAGGGCTACACCGACGCGTGTTTTTCCCTCGCTTACGCGTCGGGTTTCCAAAAATAGGCAACTTCTAAACGCGTGAGCGAGGGCTACAACGATGCGTGTTTTCCTACGCTTACGCGTCCGGTATTCAAAAGTGTGAAACTTCTGTCGACCGAAGCTCGTACTGCTTATTGTAAACGTTTCGCGAACGGTGGGGTAATCATTCCGTTTGCTTTTTTGCCGTTGACAACGGCTGCCGACCCGTCATTGCGTCAGCCAAGATTTCTTTATTGGTATATTCCAGAATGCTGCCGGTCGTGATTCCCCGCGCCAGCCGTGTTAACTGGACATCATATTCGGCCAAGGCGTTAGAAATAAACAACGCAGTCCCATCGCCTTCGACCGTAGGGTTGGTCGCCATGATGACTTCTTCAAAACCGCCGTCAGCCACGCGTTCGACCAACACGTCGATTGTCAGCTGATCGGGTCCGATGTTTTCCAGCGGCGCAATCCGCCCCAACAGGACATGGTACAACCCCCGGTAAATCCCGGACTGCTCAAGTGCCATCAAGTCCCGCGGCTGCTGAACGACACACAACCGGGTCTGATCACGACTGGGGTCGCGACAAATATTGCACATCTCGCTTTCAGCAAGATTGAAACAGATATCGCAATAGCGTACGTTTTCGCGCACCGAACGAATCGAGTCGGCCAGCGCAAAGGCTTCCGATTCGGGCACGCGCAGCAGGTGATACGCCAGACGCTCGGCCGACTTGCGACCGATCCCCGGCAACCGCGACAACTGTTCGATCATGTTGACGACCGAATCGGATAGCTCAGCCATTGAATCCTACTCACTGCCGAAACGGACAATCCAAGCGACCGTGACAGACCACTAGGACGAAGGGGGCGCTGGGGGTGTCGATGGATCATCAACATCCGGAAAGCCCGAATCGCCAGACATCATCTTGCCGAGCAAGCCTTCCAGGTTTCCAGGCAACGGCAAGTCTTCGGCCAATGACTCCATTTGCAATTGCTTGCCTTTGGCAAGCGCGTCATTGATGGCAGCCGGCAATAGATCCGTAATCATCTCCAGATCGTTTTTTTCAGCCAACACTGGGTCGATCTGTACGGAAATGACTTGCCCGGCACCACTGGCTTCCACCGTCACCATCCCGCCACCGGCTGATCCCGTCACCCGTTGCTGGGCGATTTCTTCCATCTTGGCTTGCATCTTGGGGCCCATGGTTTGAGCCTGCTTCAACATCGAGGCAAGATTGCCAATTCCCTTAAACATATATTCTCCGCAACCGCGTAATCGATATTAAGTGATGCCTAAAGTATACGAGAAGACCGAAAATGTCACCAACTCGTTCACAGCCCAAATCGCGTCAGCGGGAACGGCGAGACTCACGAAATCCGGTAATCTCGGCATCAAACATTCGCATCGCCTCGGCAACAAACGGGTCTTCTTCCAGCTTTCGCATCTGCTGGACACGGGTCAGCCGAGGCTTGGTGCGGTGCTCTTGGGGACTGCGTTCTTCGGCGCGAAAGTCGATACGAATGGTTTGGCCGGCAATCTGGGACAACTCTTGCTCAAACCGCTCTTTACGTTCAGGCTTGGCACAAAACTCGCGATTCACCTTGTCCTTGAACGTGACCACCAATTGCCCCGCGTCAGCCAGCTGAACCTGCTCGTACTCCGACGCCATGTCGGCCGTCATGTCGCCGACTCGATCAATCACCTGCTTCCAGACACTTTCAGCGTCCTGGGTGACAAATGGAGACGATGGAGATGTGGCGGCAGGCACGGCCGGAGCTGTTTTTGGAACCGAAGCTTCTTCCACCGACGGAGCCGACGGCGTTGTCGCAGGCGACGGTTCAACCGCCATATTGGGTTCAACTATTTCGTTTTTTTTTACCGGCGGATCAACTTTGACCTGCTGCATCGCAACCTTCGGCCGCCCCGATGGACGTGGCGCTCGAGCGGACCCAGAGCTTGCCCCGCCAGCCTGACTGAGACTGGCAACCAGGTCGGACATCGAATCCAGATGCTCCAAGTTGCAGATCCGAACCGCTGCAACCTCCAGCAATGTCCGTCCGTGCAAACTCGATTGCATCTTGACCAACGTCCCGTCCAGAATCTGAACGATCGCCAGGATCGTTTCCAGGCCATAAGCATCAGCCAGTTGTTGAAGTTCGGGCAAATCCTGTCCCGAACAGGACAACAATGTTTCTTCACTACTGCCCACCCGAGCCGCCATCATGTCACGGTAGTAGCCCAACAGTTGACTGGCCATTTGCCCAGCATCGACACCCTGCTGCAATCCCAGATGGATCAGATTCAACGTCGCGGCGGCATCGTGGCCAGCCATTGCTTTGGCAATCTCGGCAATCCGGCTGATGTCGGCAGTACCGAGCAACTGATTGACATCGTCAACCGAAATCTGCTGGTCACAATACGACAGCATTTGCTCAAGCAACGATTGGCTGTCGCGCATCGATCCGTTGGCCCGGCGCGCCAACAGCGCCAACGCCTGATCGTCGATTTCGACTCCCTCGTTGGTCGCGATCATTTTCAGGCGGTCCGCGATTTCACTGGTTTGCACCGGAGAAAAATCAAACCGCTGGCAGCGGGACAACACGGTGATCGGAATTTTTTCCGGATCGGTTGTGCAAAAAATAAACTTCACATGCGAAGGAGGCTCTTCCAGCGTTTTCAACAGCGCGTTGAATGCCTCTTTGGTCAACATGTGAACTTCGTCGATGATGTAAATCTTGAATGCCGACCGACTGGGCCGAATCGAAGCGTTGGCTCGCAGTTGTCGAATTTCGTCGATTCCACGATTCGAGGCACCATCGATTTCGATGACATCGACATCTTCGCCGACAGAAATTGCCTGGCAGGCTTCGCATTGCTCACACGGTTTGGACGTTGGTCCCTGAGCACAATTCAGGCACTTGGCAAAAATCCGGGCCGACGACGTTTTCCCGACCCCACGTGCCCCGGTGAATAAATACGCATGTCCGACCCGATTCTGTTTGATCGCGTTGGCCAGCGCCATGGCAATGTGGTCCTGGCCGACCAACGATTCGAAGGTTTGCGGGCGATACTTGAGCGCCACGACCAGGTGCTGGTTTTCATTGGAGGGAGCGTTCATGAAGTCTGTCGAAGCGTGGTACGTTGAGAACGAACGTCAAAGCAGCCGATGAAAACCATCGGTGGCAGCCAATTGTAACCGCCTGACAGGAAAAAACAGCCGCACAAAACGATCGCTCGGAAGCCGACATTTTTTGAGTGGTCGGCAAGAAGTAGCTTGGGCCATTGGCCCGAGTCCGCATGGTTTTCCCCAACGCCCAGTCGTACATTGCGTTCACGGCCGAATCGGCCATGCTACTCTCTTTCGCGGAGAGAAAATCGATAATTCTCAACCTGCAATACGGGATTGAAACCGTAAACCATCCATAAAAAAACGCTGGGCAACAGAGAGCCCCGCACAAGAGTACCCCGCTTAGGGCTGCTCCATGTTTCAGGCCTGACCCGGTTCGCGGCTCCCCCTCGCGAGGCTCACTGTTGACCAGCGAGTTTCGTAGTGTACTCGATCGTTCCCCAAATCGTCAAAGGGGCGAATCCAAATTTGCTGATCACTAACCGTCAGGATCATCCAGCAAGGCCTGTAACCGCTGCCCCAGTTCCTCGGGGAACCGAGCCGGCCACGCCTGATCGATGATGCCAATCGAAATCATATCTCGTAGGTGCACTCGATCTTTGTCTCGGTATGAATTCAACTTCATCCTGACCAGGCGGTCCAGGGGCAGCGTCCGGAATCCGTCGGCACGTTCCACGACTTCGATTCCCGGATTGGCTTCGACATCATTGGGCCGCACCATTTCCCCCGTCAACACGACATGAACGGCGTCACGAGCCGACGCATCGGGATGTTCCACGAACATATTCAATCCCGAGGTCTGTCGAAAATGAAAGCCAGCCGATTCCATCGCTTGCCGTACCCTGGGCAAATCTTCCGGCCGAACCAGAACGTCGACGTCCCTGGTATTACGGACCGCAGCTTCGTCAACCTGCGCAACCCAGGCTCGCACCGCATGACCACCAACGATCGCATAAGGAATTTCTGCCGACTCCAGGATCTCGACGGTTTTTCGCAAACGCTGGTTAACTTTCTCCACCGCTCGCTCCATTCGCGCGTAAAGCTCGTCGCCAGTATATCTGAATTCAATCATCAGGCAGATCCCTGGAAACGGTCACTAACCATTCAAAAGGTCAACGCTTCGCGAACCTTGGTTTCAATCTGCTGCTCAATCTGGCCACGAAATGGGACGGCCGCAAACGGGAGTTGACCGTCGATGGTGACATGCGACTCACATGTGACCACCGTCCCAGCAATCTTTAAACCCATCGCGCGGAATTCGAAATTCAGATTTCCATGATCGTCCCAGCGCTCCGACACATCCGTTAACTGGACCGGCGCGTCTTTACGAACCTGTTCCGAAAAATTTTTCAATCGGGAAACCACTTCATCGCGCTCGCGATCGTGTTGCACCGAGACATTAAATTTGGGCATAAAAGTCGACTCTTCAATGAAGCATGTTAAGCCCTAGAATTGTAAGCAAAATGCTAATCAAGTCGAGATGCGAGTAACCGGGGCTCACGCGGTTCGTGGTGTATTCCTGGAAACCGATGCATACCGGTCACAAATAAAAATGGCTCGGCAAATCCGTCGATAGCCGAGCCCGTTGAAGACACTTGCTTTGCTTGCGCCAACAGTTGGTTAACGGTCAGACCAACGCCCGGTCCGAATCGTCGTAAGACATCCGGTCATCGGGATGCCACAGCGGTAATCCTTCTTCTACTCGCTCCACCAAAAGGTCGAGCTTTTCCTTTGATCCCGGAAGCGCCCGGGTGGATTCGTACTCATCCCGATTGACCTGGGGCGGTTCGAAATCCCAATCGCCTTGCTTGATCGCTTCCAGTACGGTTTCTGCCATCACGTTCTCCTTTGAAATCACTCATGGGCGTTCCCCCAGAACTGGGCAGTCCGTGCCAACTGATTTTCTTCCTTCGTCGCGAATCATGTTGTGGTCGGGACAATTGACCGTTCACGGCAGCGCCGGAACTGCACAAAAGTTCAACTGTCCTCTTGTTAATATCGAAAAATGAACGCGAATGTCAAACAAGTTTTCAGCTTTTTCCCGCTTCTTCTGCATCCAAAGGCATCCCAAACTGATGCAACAGTGGCTGGACATTGGCTTCAACTTCTTCCCGCACTGCTCCCAGCCAGGCTACCGCCTGGTCAGGCATCGGCTTCAACTTGACTCGCTCCAACACCCGGTTCATCCGGTAGTGGACGCCTTTATCGGTCGCGTAATCAAACAGGAAACGCTCCCGCGTAAAGAACTCCAATGCCGGTTTGAGTTTACTGGTGGGACGAGTCGCAAACTGATTGATCGAGTTTTCGATCACGGCAAAATCGGCTGACTCCAGGTGTTGATATAGCTGTTCCAGCTTGCCCGGAAACTTGAGATGCAAGTGTTGATCGAGAAACATTTCGATCACGATATGCGCAATTAAACTTGGGCGCATCGAATGCCCCCGTTCGAACCGCTCCCGGAACTCGACGGCAAACTTGACCATCAAGTTGTTGAACATGGCTGATTGATGAAACCAGCGATCGTCTTCATGATGACAAACAACGCCGTGTGCCAGTGCCGCGACCGGCTGTTCGGGGACAGACATCCAAATCGCGGCCTGCTTTTTTCTCGCTCGACAACGGCGGTCGGCTGCCGCCAGGATGTCAGGAATAAAACAACCGATCGACTGATACTGATCGTCAAGGTAGGGCAGGGCATGGGCAAAGCTGTTCATGCGATTCATTCTAACCCACTCGGGCGGGCGGTTGGATGGTACATTGAATTCGCCCTTAGACTGTTGACTCCAAACATCAAACCATGAAGCCCATCCCGTTGCTGATCAGTGTCCGCAATCTGCAGGAAGCGCAGTGTGTTGCTGAGCATCCCATTGCGGTGCTGGATTTCAAGGAACCGACCGCGGGTGCGCTCGGAGCGGTACCGTTGGATACGTTGCAAACATCGCTGGCCAATTTGAATCTGCCAGCTTGCACATCCCTCTCCATGGCGGCAGGCGAACTGTTGGACTGGGCGGACGACCGTGATTGGCTGGATCGACATGCGCCGATCCTGCCTCGTTTTTCCTACTGCAAACTTGGATTGGCAAACACCGTCCACAACGACCACTGGCAAATCGCTTGGAATCGGTTTGCCACGCACCTGCCATCAGCGACGCAACCGGTGCTGGTCGGTTATCTCGATTTCGAACTCGCCAACTCACCGACTCCCGACCAACTGATTGCTTTCGGATCCGCTCATCCGACCTGCCAAACCGTGCTGTGGGACACCTGGAACAAGGACCAGACACTATTCGACCGGCTGTCGCTGGATCGATTGAGGAGGTTGCTGGCCGACTGCCGGTCAGCAGGTTTGAAAACGGTATTGGCCGGTTCGATTGGAATGGACACGCTGGAACAAGCCTGGAAACTGGGTCCGGATCTGATTGGCGTCCGCGGCGCCGTCTGTGACGGCAATCGTGCAGGAACGATTGACGCTGATCGCGTGACGCAATTGATCCAGCGTTTGATCGCGGAGAGTGTGACTTCTCTATAAGCGAATGGCCGAACGCTAATACGCGTGGATTTTGGAACCGCAGAGACGCCGAGGTCGGGGAGCCAGCAAAAACCTGCGAGCACTCTGCGCTTTTACAGCGAACTCAGCGTCTCTGCGGTGAGTCTTCCGATGGGATGCAGCCCTTTTGCGGAGACGACTCTCCCCCTTGGAAGCGGAAGAGTGTTGCTGGTTCTAACTAAACCACTTACGGCCCAACACGATCCCCAGCACGACCAACAACAGACCGCCCAGCAGACTTAAAGCCAGATAACTGATGGCAGCGACCCAATGTCCGTTATGAATCTCGGTAATCGTTTCGGCACTAAACGTGGAAAACGTCGTCAGCGCCCCCAGATACCCCACGCCGAAACCGTATCGCAACGAATCGCTGCTGTCCGCGCGACCGCTTCCCAACAAGACGCCAATCAAAAAGCATCCCAGCAAATTGGCCAACAAGGTAGCAATCGGAAAGCCACGACCAAGATTGGGTATCGAACTGGCGTGCAACCGAATCATCAACTCGGCAATCCCAAACCGAGACATCGCGCCCAACGCGCCGCCAAGGGCTACTGCCAACCAAGGAAATAAAAGCTTGCTCAAATCACTGCCACTTTCTAATGTGGGGCTCGTCTTTCAAGTTTGGAATTTGCTGACTCTACCAGAATGTGTGTATTTCGAAATCAAAGGTGAGGTTGCATTGGATCAACGCAAAGTCGCCAGGACGCAAAGTCGCAAAGTGTGATTCGATTCCCTCACCAAGCCCTGTAATCACCGAGTTTTGTATTTCACATCCACTTGTCGCTTGGCTCGTTTGGAGAATCTTCGCGTCTTTGCGACTTCGTGTCTTTGCGTTTCCTCCAGTTCACTGATGAGGCCAGTCAACCGACCAGAACCTGCGATCTTCAAACCGCTGCTCTTTGCGGAAATCACTACATGCAAAACGTTAGAGTCAGGGAATTTGAACTACCGCAGTCTTTGCTTGAACATGGAAACTCGACGCGCGAGTTTTGAAGTTTCACATTGTCGGCTTTCGCTTCGCGACAGTTTTTAGGCGGCATCCTCAAGCTTGCGGGAGGTTCGAGCCACGGCGAGGGGAGGGTTTACCAAACCCCTCTCCGGCCCTGATAGGCCGACTCTCCCAAGGGAGAGTATCTACGTACGTCCTTCCACTAAAAATGCGTCCTTCCACTAAAAAAATGCCAGCCTCTTCTCGAAATGGCTGTTGAAGATCAAAACCTCCAGCGAAAACCGATCCCCACGCTATTGGCTTGATAGTCATACGCTCCATCGACGGCCGACAACGCACTTCCAAACTCAAACGCATCGGCTTCGAAAAATCGATACTCGACGAACAAGTCCAAGTCGCGGCGGGCTTTGTAATTCAGTCCGGCCATCCACTGGTAAGCGAAACTGGTATCCTGATCCCCGTCGGCATCAAGCACATTGGCTCCCAAAGAATCGGTCAACGTCGCGCGGCTACTGGCAAACCCCAGCCCACCACCCACGTATGGTTTAAACCGACCTCCGGGAAAATCGACCAGCTCCCAGTAGGCATTGGTCATCCCGGTAAACAGATTGATCTGGCCGCTGTAGCCCAGCGAACCCGTCGGACTCGACAAGTCGGAGATTGGATTTCCGCGGAAACCCAATTCGACTTCGGTTCTCAAATTTCGCCCGTTGATTCGCCCCACCGAAAAATTGAACACGTGTCCGGTCTCCGTCTCCAGCTGACTGCTGGTACCGGTCATCGTTTGCAAATCGTTCCAGCCACCCTGAAAGCCAAAATAAAATTCAGAGCACACTGATTCGCTGCAGGGATCACAACCAGCGCTGGCCAGTTGGGGCTGTGCGCAGGGGTTACAACAATCTGCGACCGCAGGCTGGTAAACTCCGTGCGGCGCGGGATTTGGTTGAGGGTATGAAACAGGTGGGTTAACGGATTGGCCAGGCACGCCATGTTCATGATTGACCACCGGTGGGAAATAACTTGCTCCGGGCAACGGCTCGTACGCTGGCACAATGTATTCGCCCCCCTGCTGATAAGCCGGTTGAGTTGGCATCGCATACGGCACGACAACCGGCGCTTCGACTGGGGGCTGATACTCCACCGAAGGTCGCTGGCGGACAGGCAGGCTATCGGGAGATTGATAAACGTTTCCGCGAGCGGGTCCCCGTTCTGGCAACGGCGGGCTGCTTAAATACTCAATCGATTGATCGATCGGTGCCGCTTGATTGCCTTGCGGTTGCTGACTACCTGGTGGCGGCTGGACTGGATCCTGAACGCCGCCCGGTTGCAGCGTTGGTGGCTGTAACCCCGGCTGAGCATCGGGCGGGAGCACGGGATCGACAGGTTCGGTCCCAGGCTGGACAGGCGTGACAGGTTCATTTCCGCCAGGTTGAGGCTTCGGCTCCTGTTCAGCAGGTCGTTG
>CAZJEK010000005.1:0-26197 GCA_964545005.1 uncultured Pirellulaceae bacterium | reverse complement strand
CGGCTGGGGTTGGTTTTCGCCAAACGGATCATCCTGAGTTCGTGGCGGACCAGGAGCCGGCGCAAAGTCATTGTTGGGGATCGCCGAACCTGGTGCCGGTTGATCGTTAGCGGGCGGGTTTGCAGGTTGGGGTTTGGCGACCGGCGGCGACTGAGACTCGCCAAACGGATCATCCTGAAACAGGAGCCGTTTCCGAGTTGAAATCGATCGGAATTGGCTGGCTGGCGCTGGCGGTCGGAGACGGACCGGTGGCGGTGTTCGCTCTCCAAACGGATCTTCCTGAGTGCCGTTATCGGTCAAGCGATGGCCTGGGCTCACTCGAGTCGGAAGAGCCAGATAGCTGGCCGGCTGAACTCGCCGGTCATACCGCAGACCCGGCTGAGCCTGTGAATTTTGGGCCCAGCCAGCGTTCACCATCAACGTGCTCGCTAATAGCAAGGCAACGCCGCAACCAGAAAACCACGATTTCTGCGTCCAACCCATGCGGTTGACTCCCCCCGAATGAAATAGCTCAGCGCACTCACGGGTCAGGCCAAAGCGGACCACGGGGGGAATGGCACGACCTGACCGGAATAACCCTGAAAGTTATCGTCACCGGATTATTCGGCAGAATCGCTACAGGTTATCCAGTGTGAATTGGGGGAAGTGGACTGATTTCGCCAAGTCGGTGGGAGGGGAGAGTCAGCCGGGTAGGGCTCGCCGGTGAGCAGTGGAGTGGAGTGGAGTGGAATGGCCTAGTCGGGCCGGCCATCAGGCACACCGCTGGTAGTGGATCACGCCGGGTGGGTCAAGCGGCAAAGGCTTTGGTGGAAAACCTTCTGAGTTTAGGTTTAGGTTTAGGTTTAGGTTGAAGTTGAAGTTTGCTGTGGACATTCAGCTGGTTATTGATCCGTAGACGCCGGATTGCCTGATTCAGAATTGGGGGAGTCCTGCTGGAAACGCTGGCTTGGCTTGCAGACAAATGAAATTCGCCCAAGCTACCAGCCCAGATCAACATTGCCACCACTGACAATCACCCCGATGTGGTGTGGCCGGTCGGCCGATTCCAATTGCGGCAAATAGCGGTGCAGGGCCGCAAACACGACCGCCGAACTGGGTTCAATGATCAGCTTCGTTCGCTCCCAGACAAACCGCATCGCTTCCCGGGTCGCCGGATCATCGGCCGTGATCACTTGATCAACCTGGTCGCGAATGAACGGCCAGGTCAATTCGCCGAGGCTGGTGCGAAGCCCATCGCAGATCGTGTCGGGAGCAGTCTGGGGAATCATCCGATTGGCTTGCTTGGACCGCAACGCATCGTCGGCACCGGATGGTTCAACACCCCAAATCCTCGCCTCGGGCCGAACTCCGCGAACCGACAGGCACGTGCCCGACATCAGTCCGCCGCCCCCAATCGGAGCGACCACGGCATCCAACCAACTAACCTGTTCCAGCAATTCCAGCGCACAGGTTCCTTGGCCGGCGATGACATCGGGGTGATCAAATGGGGGAACCAAGACCGCCCCGGTCTCAGACTGAACGCGTTCGGCGACCTCCAACCGAGCTTGCAGGGTGGGTTCGCATTCGGTGATCTGCCCGCCATAGGATGCCACCGCGGCTTTCTTGATGGCTGCCGAATTGGACGGCATCACAATATGAGCAGCCGCTCCAAACCTGGCCGCCGCGGCTGACAGTGCCGCAGCATGATTGCCGGAACTGTGAGTCACGACGCCAGCGGCCAACTGTGATTGCGACAATTGGGATACCGCATTGACGGCGCCGCGAAACTTGAACGCGCCCGTTTTTTGCAAGTTTTCACACTTGATGTAGACTCGGCAGCCAAGCCAGTCGTCGACTGCCTGACAGGTTACGACTGGTGTCCGATGAGCGATCCCGCGTATTCGCTCAGCTGCGGCGTAAACATCGGTGACGCTCGGCGGGGATAGAGTCTGGCTCATGCTTGCTCGTTTCGACCGGCTGACATTTTTTGTCCAACTGAATCGGTTGGGGCTAAAGTTGAATTGTCGATTGACTTGTTTTCTGCAAGCCGCATCTCGTTGATCATGTTGATCTTGTCCATCCTGTCCCTTTTTTCGGACCTGTGCTCCACATGGACAGCTTGAAACCAAAGTCACCTGAAAGTTTGACAGGATGTTCAGGATCGACATGATTGACAAGATGCGCTCTGGTGGCTGATCCCTGAGACTAAAATTCGGGTGAGCGAAAAACTCTCGCGGAGCAAAAGCACGGATTTCCTAGGTTTCGCTTCGCGAAAGGCAACTCTCGATCGATTATTTCCCTGAAACCTTTTTCGATGTCAGGTAAAAATTGCGATCAACCGCCACGGACTTGATCGCCTGATCATGCTCGTAGGTTTGCCAGTCGGTCTCTGGGGTCACCCACACCGGTTGTTCATTAATCAACAATTTGACCGGAAAACTCAAGTCATCAACTGCGTTGTTGAATTTGTACTTCAGCTGTTGACCGTCAACTTGATAAGCCACCTCCGGAATCTTGGTCGACCGCAGGTACTGGTTGAAGAATGTATCCAAGTCGACACCGGACTGCTGGCTCAAATAGTTTTCAACTTGTTCGGTGGTAACCGTTTGATGCCAAAACTCCTGGTTCAAGCCACGCAGCATCGAACGCCATTTTTCATCGTCATTCACGATCTGCCGCAACGTATGCAGCATGTTGCCGCCTTTGTAGTACATGTCCGAACCCGACCCCGACTGGTTCAAATCGTACTTGCCGATTATCGGTGAATCGTTCTGGATCAGCTTGCGGCAACCGATGACATAGTCTTCGGCTTCCTGTTTGGAAAAGTGGTAGTTCACAAACAGGTTTTCCGAATAGTTGGTAAACGACTCGTGAATCCACATGTCGGCCACGTCCTTCATCGAAATATTATTGCCAAACCATTCGTGGCCAGATTCGTGGACGATGATAAAGTCAAATTTCAACCCGACACCGGTTTGGCTGAGATCTCGTCCGCGATAGCCGTTTTGAAAACCATTGCCATAGGTCACGCTACTCTGGTGCTCCATGCCCAGGTATGGCACGACGACCAACTTATAGCTGTCTTCGTAAAACGGATACTTGCCGAACCAGTGCTCAAACGCTTCCAAAGTTCGGGGCGCTTCCTTGAAGTGTTTCTCAGCCGTTTCGCGTTGATGTTCCAACACCCAGTATTGAACATCCAGCGTACCGCCTTCACCTTCGTAGGTCTCAGAGAAGCTGACATAGTTGCCGATATTCATGTTGACGGCATAGTTGTTGATTGGATTAACGACTCTCCAATGAAACGTTGCCGTCCCGGAGTCCGGCTGGTCGGTGGTTTCGATTAATCGACCATTGGCGACAGCCTTAAGATCGTCCGGCACGGTGATGCGAATATCCATACCGTTGTCCGGTTCATCGTAGCCGTGATCCTTGCAAGGCCACCAGATACTGGCTCCGATTCCCTGGCACGAGGTCGCGATAAAATGATTTCCCTGTTCGTCCTTGTTCCAGGATAACCCGCCACTCCATGGCGGTCGTTTGCTCTCAACCGGTTTCCCCTCATAGGCGACGGTAATGGAACCCTTATCTCCCTTGTTGATGGGTTCGTCCAGCGAAATCCAATAGACATTTCCTTCCCGCTCATACGTCAACGACTGATCGCCGCGAGTCACTTTGGTGATTTTCAACGGCGGCTGCAGATCGATCTGCAGCCGATCACCGTCTTCGAGTGCGACAAAGTCGATCTGATTAGATCCTCGAATCGTCTTGCTGTCAGGGAACACCTCGATCGACAGATCGTAATGCTGCAGATCCCACCAGCGACGTTCGGGAGTTACCCGGCCGCGTAATTCCTGCTGGCTAAGTTTCTCGTCTTGCTCTTGCGCCTGGATTTCGACCGGCATGTTCACGGCGGCGAACAGAGCCAGAATCGAAAGAGTAAATTTCAACGTTTTGAAGTGAAAGCAGTTCGATCGCATTGCTAAGCAGATTGGTTAAGTTTGAATTCAAATCGGCCCACGGTCGTGGCCGATCCGCGTTGGACCAACCGTGGCAGCCACTCGGGCCATGGTCTCCAGTTTATCGATTTGCTATTGTATACCGAGATCGGGAGCAGATGCCGATTAGGTCCCGTTCCACTCTCGTAAAAAACAACTGGTGAATCTGGAGCCCCTCATGTCTCAGTATCTTGAAAGCATTCAACGGTTTGATCCGGATGCGAAACAGTCCACCGTCGACAACATCGTCAAGCACCTGGGAATCGCGTTACAATCGGCTGACGGTCAAACGGTTGCCGCCACGGACGAACACGAGCTGAATGCGATTCGCGACGGCTATTGCAAAAAGCATCTCGAGCTGGAACCGCAAGAGGCAGAAAAAATGATTCAGGAAGTGCTGGAAATGGTTAAACACGATACCGCCAAGTCGCGGGTCACGGTTTACTACCTGTTGGCTCAGAAGGCTGGCAAGTTGGACAAATTCGCATGAGGAAGAGGCTGAGATTCTCGGCGGCCGACTGGAAGTAGCTTGGGCCATTGGCGCCACTGGCCCGAGTCGTCAGGGTCTACTATCGAATTTCAAGATTCGATTGCGATCACGGCCGAATCGGCCATGCTACTTTCCCAAAACGGCTATGATTTGCGACTCGAACCGCCTTGCCAACTCCCCTTTGCGACGAATTGGCAAGCTCTATATATCGTTACTAAATTGGAACTGAGATGAATTCCTCCGGCTGTTTCATAAACGGAGACTGGATTTCTGGCGAGGGCGAATCGCTGAAATCGATTTGCCCTGCCAACGAGGAATCTGTTTGGGAAGGCAACGGAGCCAGTGTTCAACAAGTCGACGCCGCGTTTCGAGCAGCCCGCGATGCGTTTGCTGGTTGGTGGGACCTGGGCACCGAGGCGCGTTGTGAACTGGCCAGGAAATTTGCCAGCCGGGTCGAACAGCAGGCTGAAGAACTTGCGTTGCTGATTGCCCGTGAGACCGGCAAAGCGATCTGGGAAACCCGGACTGAAGCGGCAGCGGTCGTTGGTAAAGTCAGCGTCTCTATCGATTCGCTGGAATCTCGGCGGAGCACAACGTCGTTTGAAATGGGGGACATGCAAGCGGTCACCCGATTCAAGCCGCACGGAGTTTGCGCCGTCCTGGGTCCGTTTAACTTTCCGGCTCACCTTCCTAACGGCCACATCGTCCCAGCTTTGATTTCCGGCAACACGGTCGTGTTCAAGCCTTCTGAAATCACGCCTGCGGTTGGCCAGTGGATGGTTCAACAATGGGAAACGGTTGGATTACCAGCGGGCGTGTTGAACCTGGTTCAGGGGGCTCGCGAAGTCGGCATTGCGATCTCGCAACACGACCAGCTGGATGGATTGTTTTTCACTGGTTCCAGCCAGGCAGGCGTCGCGCTTAACCAGGCCCTGGCCCCGACGCCGCAAAAGATCCTGGCGTTGGAAATGGGAGGCAATAATCCATTGATCGTGCACGAGGTCAATGATCTGGACGCCGCCGCCTACCTGACAATTCTGTCGGCCTATATCACGTCCGGACAGCGTTGCTCTTGCGCCCGCCGTTTGATCGTGGTTGATAATGAACGCACCGACGCGTTTCTGGAAACCTTGGTCAAACGAATTGGCGGTGTCAGTTTTGGACTTTACGACGACCAACCGCAACCGTTCATGGGGACGGTAATATCCACCGACATGGGCCGCCGACTGTTGCAGGAACAGGAATCGTTGATCCAGCAGGGTGGACGATCGTTGGTTGCGATGAAATCTCATCGTAACTGCGACGCATTGGTTTCACCGGGATTGATCGATGTCACTGAGGTGGCCGATCGCAGCGATGAAGAATTGTTTGGACCGTTGCTGAACGTGATTCGCGTGCCCGATTTTAATGCTGCAATTAACGAGGCGAACCGGACAGCCTACGGACTTTCGGCAGGCTTGCTGAGCGATAACGAATCCTGCTACCGCGAGTTCATCCACCGGATTCGGGCGGGAGTCGTGAACTGGAACCGCCAAACAACCGGCGCCAGCGGGAAGTTACCGTTTGGCGGTTGTGGTTTAAGCGGCAATCATCGTCCCAGTGCGTATTACGCGGTCGACTACTGCACGTTTCCGGTCGCCTCGCTGGAGTCGAGTCAGCTGGAAATGCCCGAGAAGTTACTGACTGGGATCGAGTTCGAATAGTCGACACCCTCCCACTCGCGGGAGGGTCGAGCCACAGCGAGGGGAGGGTTTCCAAAACCCCTCTCCGGCCCTGATAGGCCGACTCGGCCGACTCTCCCAAGGGAGAGTAATCTATCCAGCCCGCCACCTTCGCCCGCTACTGGTGGTGGACATTTGACCGTGCTGGTCGCCCCAAGACCGATTTTTCCAACACGCCAGGCTCCTGCTAGCCGAACGTGTTTTTAACAAATCATGAAAACTGGCCGGAATCCGGGGTCCTTGCTGATTAGCGCTTTAGTCTGGTTGGGAATGGGCGTACAATGCTCGGTTCGAATTCGCAACACAACCAGGATGGGATGACTCGCCGCAATGCCCGCATCGGATATCGTCGTAAAAGGCGCCCGCGAACATAATCTTCGTAATGTTGATCTGGTTTTACCCCGGAACCAGTTGATTTGTCTGACCGGGGTCAGTGGAAGTGGTAAAAGTTCTTTCGCCTTTGACACGGTATTCGCCGAAGGCCAACGCCGGTACGTCGAAAGCCTTTCCAGTTTTGCCCGGCAGTTCCTGGGCCAAATGTCCAAACCGGATGTCGATCTGATTTCCGGGCTTAGTCCCTCGATTTCGATTTCCCAAAAATCGTCAGGCAACAATCCGCGTTCGACCGTCGGTACGATCACCGAGATTTACGATTTCCTCCGGGTTCTCTACGCGCGGGTCGGTCAAGGCTATTGCCCCAAATGTGACCAACCAATTGCCGCCCAGACCAAGGATCAAATCATCGGTAACATCCTTCAGATGGAACCGGGGACTGAATTCCATGTGCTCGCGCCCGTGGTCCGTGCCCAAAAAGGCGAGCACCGCGACCTGTTCGTTGAGCTGCTGAAAAAAGGATTCGTCCGGGCCCGGATTGATGGCGAAGTGGTTTCGCTGAATTCCGATATCAACCTGGATCGTTCCCGACGCCACGACATCGAAGTCGTCGTGGACCGGTTGAAGCTGGAACCCAGCGTCCGGTCCCGATTGGCCGAAGCGGTCGAAACGGCACTGAAGTTGGGCCGTGGTTCGATGATGATCGCCACCACCGACACGCCCGAAGCACCCGATGGGAGCGAATCGGATTCCAACTCGAGCAACAGGAAACGCAAAAAGAAATCTCGCAAGGCCGGACAAGGCCAGGCATCGGACCGGGTCTATTCAGCCGATTACGCTTGCGCCTCGTGCGGTGTCAGTTTCGCGCCCCCGACACCGCAGATGTTCAGTTTCAACAGCCCACAGGGGATGTGCAGTGGCTGCGATGGGCTGGGCGAAGTTTTCACCTTCGATGAAGAATTGCTGATCCCCGACCCAACCCGCTCTTTCCAGCAGGGCTGCATCGAACTGCTGGGAAAATGGAAAGACCTGGGGCGTTGGCGACGGCACATCTACAAAGGCGTCGCGGAAACGATCGAACGGGAACAGGGATTACCCGAAGGCACCTTGCTGGAAACCGCCTGGGAAGAACTGGACCGTAAGCTGAAGAATATCTGGCTGTACGGAACCGGCGACCAACACATTACTTATACCTGGCGCGGCGGAAGCACGCCCCGCAAGTACGGCGGCACCTTTGATGGTGTCATCGCCGAGCTGGAGGAAACGTACCAACGGACGTCCGGCGCATCCAAGATCCGCAAGCTGGAACAGTACATGTCTCAGCTGGATTGTGTCCGGTGTCATGGCGCCAGACTGAACGAACAGGCCAGGCATTTCCGCTTGGAAACCGCTAACCCTGAGTTTGCTGACAAGCCCAACCTGTCGTTGCCGGAAGTTTGCGATCTCTCGATCGAACAGGCTCATGCATTTTTCTCAGGGCTGATCCTGGATGACACTCGCCAGTTTGTTGCCACCGAGCCGTTGAAGGAGATCCGCAATCGATTAGGGTTCCTGCTGAATGTCGGTTTGACTTACCTGACTCTGAACCGAACCGCCCCCACGCTTTCCGGCGGTGAGAGCCAACGGATCCGTCTGGCCGGACAGATTGGCGCCGGGCTGGTCGGTGTGCTGTACATCCTGGACGAACCGTCGATCGGTTTGCACGCGCGAGACAACGATCGATTGGTCGCAACACTGCAGCAACTGCGTGACATCGGCAACACCGTGGTCGTCGTGGAACACGACGAAGACACCATGCGAGCTGCCGACTACTTGATTGACTTCGGGCCCGGGCCGGGCGTCCGGGGTGGTGAAGTTGTGGTCGAAGGGCATCCCGCCGACATTCTGAAATCACGTAAAAGCCTGACGGCTCAATACCTTTCCGGCCGCAAGCAGATTGAAATCCCCAAGCAACGACGCGAAGTGGAAGCGGATCGAGTCCTGCGGATCAAAGGGGCCCGTCACAATAACCTGAAAGACGTTGATGTCGAAATTCCGCTGGGCAAATTTGTTTGCGTTACGGGCGTCAGTGGCAGCGGTAAGAGTTCGCTGGTCAACGATATCCTCAAAGAAGAACTCCGAGAAAAGCTTAACGGTGGCATCAGCGAAGCAGGTGATTACGACGACCTCGAAGGCATTGAACTGCTGGACAAAATGATCGCGATTGACCAGTCTCCGATTGGGCGAACGCCGCGATCCAACCCGGGCACCTACATCAAGTTATTCGATGAAATTCGCAAACTGTATACTCAGCTGCCCGAAGCCAAGACGCGCGGCTATGCTCCGGGGCGGTTCAGCTTCAATGTCAAAGGCGGACGTTGTGAAGCCTGTGAAGGCAACGGTTCAAACAAACTGGAAATGGACTTCCTGGCCGATGTGTGGGTGACCTGCCCGGTTTGCGAAGGCCATCGATTCAATCGAGAAACGCTCCAAGTGCAATTCAAAGGCAAGTCAATTGCCGATGTGCTGGAAATGGACATCCAGGAGGCGATGGAGTTCTTCCAGGACATCCCCAAAGTCCTGCGCAAACTCGAAACGCTGCATGCGGTTGGTTTGGATTATCTGAAAATTGGCCAACCGTCACCGACGCTGTCTGGTGGTGAGGCGCAACGAATCAAGCTTGCTCGGGAACTGGTCAAACGCAGTACCGGCAAAACGTTGTACCTGTTGGACGAACCGACGACCGGTTTGCACTTTGCCGATATTTCATTGCTGTTGAACGTACTGCAAAACTTTGTCAACGACGGCAACACCGTATTGGTTGTTGAACACAACCTGGACGTGATCAAAACGGCCGACTGGATCATCGACATCGGCCCCGAAGGAGGCTCCGGTGGCGGTCGCGTCGTCTGCTGCGGCACACCGGAACAAATCGCCCAATGCAGCGAATCGTACACCGGCCAGGCGTTGAAAAAGGCCCTGGGTGAACGCCCCAAAATCGCCAAGCCGGAAACCACCGGAGAACGCGGTACCGTCGAAGCCAAGTCCATTCGCGTTCGCGGTGCCGAACAACATTCGCTGCGAACGATCGACGTCGATATTGAACGCGATCAGATGACGGTCTTCAGTGGTCCGTCCGGCAGCGGTAAAAGCTCAATGGCCATGGACACGATCTACGCTGAGGGTCAACGCCGGTACGTGGAAAGCCTGAGCTCCTACGCGCGGCAGTTTGTCAGCCAATTGCAGAAACCGAAAGTTGAGCACATTGATGGGCTTTCGCCGGCAATTGCGATCGAACAGAAAAACCTCGGGTCGACGCCGCGGAGTACCGTCGGGACGGTCACCGAAATCTATGACTATCTCCGAATCCTGATGGCTCGCTTGGGCGAACCTCATTGCCCCGATTGCGATATCCCGATCGGGACTCAAACCAGCGATCAGATTGTCGACAAGATCCTGCAATACGAGGAAGGAACTCGTTTGCTACTGTTGGCACCGGTCGAACCGGATGCGAACCAGAGCTATGAACAACTGTGGGAAGAAATCAAAGGTAACGGTTTCATCCGCGTCCGCATCGACGATGTGACCTATGGCATCGATGAAGTCCCCGTCATTAACCGTCGGTCACGGCACCAGGTAGAAATCGTCGTCGATCGGATGGTTGTCAAACAGGAATCTCGTTCCCGGATTGCCGACAGCGTTGAATCTGCGTTGGCAATTGGTAAAGGCGTGATCCGCGTTGCCGAATCCAGTGAAGCGATTCCCGAAAAGCACTGGAAAACCGTCAAACACAGTCAACACCTGTCCTGCTCCTGCTGCGGGCGAAGCTTTGACACGTTGACGCCGCACAACTTTTCGTTCAACAGCCAGTTAGGCTGGTGCCCTGACTGCGAAGGCATCGGAACCCAGACCGGTGCCCACCCGGCGGCGATCATGAGCGACCAGGAACAATCGCTGCGGGAAGGAGCCGTCCTGCTGTGGCCGCATCCGGATTTGGCAACCACCAAGGCGATGATGGAAGCCTGGACTTCGGGCACGGGCGTTCCGATCGATGAACCATTTTCGCAAATGGAAGCTCGACATCGCCGGTTGGTTTTCTACGGCACGGGAGATCGCTGGTTCGATGTCGCCGACAACGATGGCAACGTGCGATTTTCGTTCCAGTACAAAGGGGTTTACCCCACGATGGAAGAAGCGTCGCGACTGTCGCCTCAGCTGCGACAACGGATGGCTTCCTTGATCGGCGAAGTCGAATGTGGCAGCTGCGGTGGCAGTCGATTGCGTGAAGATGCCGCCGCCGTTCGGTTCCGCGGCTTGACGATCGATGGTGTCTGCCGGCTACCGATTTCACGGCTCGCAACCACGCTCAACAGTTGGAAACTGAACAAGCGGGAAAAGAAAATTGCCGGCGAATTGATTCGCGAAATTGATGGGCGAGTCAACTTCCTGAACGACGTTGGCCTGGAATACCTGACACTGAATCGAACTGCAGCTTCGCTGTCCAACGGTGAAGCCCAACGGATTCGACTGGCCAGCCAGTTGGGCAGTGGACTATGCGGTGTCCTGTACGTCCTTGATGAACCAACCATTGGCTTGCACCCGCGTGACAATACCAGGTTGCTGAAAGCCCTGCATCGTTTACGCGACCTGGGCAACACCTTGATCGTGGTCGAACACGATAAAGAAGTCATTGCCAACAGCGACGCAATTTGTGACTTCGGCCCGCGAGCCGGTGTCAACGGCGGCCGGATTGTGGCTCAAGGGTCCCCCCAAACACTCGGTCAGCAACCGGGATCGGTGACCGGCCCTTACCTCAGCGGCGACAAGGCGATTCCGATCCCTTCCAATCGTCGCCCGGCACTGTCGCTCGATACCCCGGTAGAAAAGTCGAAGGGTAGCAAAAAGAAAGCCGCGAAAAAGTCAAAACCCAAACCGGCAACTCAATTGGCCGCCACGCTGGACGTGGTCGGTGCCAAGCATAACAACCTGAAGAACATTGAAGTCAAGTTTCCGCTGGAAACGTTGACCGTGGTCACCGGGCCCAGTGGCTGTGGCAAAAGCTCGCTGGTCAATGACATCCTGTTCAAAGCACTCGCCCGACGGTTGCACCGTTCCAGTCAGACGCCGGGGGCCCATCGCGGAATCCGAGGGCTGGATCAGATCAACAAGGTCATCCGAGTCGACCAGACGCCGTTGGGCAACTCGCCGACCTCCAACCCGGCAACTTACACCGGTGCCTTCGACGCCATCCGTGACCTGTTCGCCCATCTCCCGGATGCCAAGTTGCGCGGTTTTTCGGCGCGGCGGTTCAGCTTTAACGTGCAAGGGGGACGTTGCGAAGAATGCCAGGGCAACGGCCAAAAGTGCATCGAAATGCACTTCCTTCCCGATGTCTGGGTCGAATGTGAATCCTGTCAGGGGCGACGCTACAACGAAGAAACGTTGGCGGTTCGCTACAAGGATCATTCGATCAATGACGTGTTGAATCTGCCCTGCGGCGAAGCCGTCAAACTGTTCGGCAACATTCCCAAGATTCGCCGGATCCTGCAAACACTGTGCGACGTCGGCCTGGATTACGTCACGCTGGGACAGTCCGCTCCAACCCTGTCCGGAGGGGAAGCTCAACGTGTCAAATTGGCCGCCGAATTGGCTCGCCCCGACACGGGACGAACGCTGTACCTGCTGGACGAACCGACCACTGGCTTGCACTTCGAAGACCTTCGCAAGTTGCTGGATGTTCTTCAGCGATTGGTCGACATTGGCAATACGGTGGTTCTGATCGAACACAACCTGGACATGATCAAGGCCGCCGACTGGGTCATCGACCTCGGCCCCGAAGCCGGCGCTGGTGGCGGACAGATCGTGACTCAAGGCACCCCGGAAATGATCGTCGACTATGCCCGCGAAGCGTTGGCGGCGGCATCGAAAACCGGCAAAAGTAAAGCCGGTAAGCCTCGCAGTTGGACTGGTGAAGCATTGATTCCGGTCATGGAATCCGATCCTTACGAAGAACGCGTCCCCTTCAACCCCGACCAGGATGATCGTTGGCAGGATGGCGACATGGACATCGAAGACATCGGCGCTGCGGCTCAGATGCCTTGGGAATCCGACGGACGTCGCTGGCACATCGAGGATCGGGTCAGCCGATCCGGCCGGCCAATTCACTGGGAGGGCGAAATCCTGCGTCGCGTTGTTGACCGCATCCAGGAGCACGAGGGATTTCTCGACACCAACTGGAATGACCGGTCGGTGGTGGAAATCACCGGTGAAACGAAAAGTCAGGGTTGGTTCCTGCACGCGATCACCGGCGACGAATGGTTCCTGCAACTCAAGTTCCGCGTCCGCCCGAAAACGTTTAAACGGGACGAACTCACCGCTCAGATTCCATTGTTGCGCGCCAACGACCTGGATGACATTCCGGTTTATGGCAACAAGCCTCGTGTCCAGTTGAAACAAACGACCAATCGCTGGCAGGAGATATCGATCAAGGTCAACAATCTGAAAGAGATCGATATCCCGGGCTTCTGGGATTTCCTGGATCAGGCCGTGGAAAGCTTTCTGGAAAAAATCGAACGCAAGAAATTGCGAATCGACGAAGAAACTCCCTGGGCGAAGCTGGGCAAAGCCTGGCACTACGCGCGGCGTGGCTTCCCGGCTGGCCAAAAGGTCGCATGGAAAAAAGAAGTGTTGGAACGGCTGGAAAAAACCTTGCAGGAACTGGTCCCAGAAGGTGAATTCGAATGGCACCATAAAAGCGTGGTCCATCTTTTCCTGCCCGATGAGGAGCATCCCTGTATCAGCATCCGAACCAAGAAAACGGACGGCGTGTGGCTGGAACTCAACAGCGAGAAGGATTCCGTCACACTCGGCTCGGTCGCCGATCTGGCATCCGATGCGAACATCAAATCCCGCGGTGACAAGGAAGTTGTCGGCTTGGTCCTGAACAAAGTCGACCAGGTTTCCAACCAGGATTTTGTTCAGTTTCTGGAACAGCAAATCGACCAGACCCGCGGCATTGAAAACGAAGTTTAGGATCCAATCATGAGTAACTCGATCGTCTCGCAGGTTCCCAAGAATCTGCTGTTTCGCTACCGCCTACCCTGTCGCCGGATCGATGGGAAAGCGTCTACCGATCTGATACTCGGGGAAGAATGCCGCCTGCCCCATTTCGGCGCATTTGAAGGACAGGATCCGTTTGCCGACATGCGGTTGGGTTGGACTCCTGAAGGCTTGCTGGTCAGCGTCGAAATCGGCAAAAAGAAACAGTCGCTGTGGTGTCGCCAGAACGAAGTCCTGGAAAGCGACGGGCTACAGTTGTGGATCGACACCCGCAACACGACCAACGTCCACCGGGCCTCGAAGTTTTGTCACTGGTTTGTGTTCCTGCCGACCGGAGGTGGACCGCAAAGCGAATCGCCCGTGGCGACGATGCTGAAAATCAACCGCAGCAACGAAGTACCACCCACGGTCAATCGCCGCGAAGACCTGGAAGTGGCCAGCAAGATTTCCAAGCAGGGATATCAGATGACCGTCTGGATACCGGCTTCGACCTTGCATGGCTGGAACACCGACGACCACCGGAACTTCGGTTTCAATTATGCGGTGACCGATCGTGAGTTGGGGTGGCAAACGCTGGCGATTGGTCCTGAATTGCCGATCCGCGAAGATCCCTCGTTGTGGCAAACATTGGCCTTGGTGGATTGAATGAATCGGCGAGGCTAATCGCTCCTTGGCCCGCCTGGACTCGGGAGCGGAGGGGAATGCCTACTAAGCGATAACGCGGTAATGATGATCCAGACGCTGCAAATCAGGATTAATACTCGGGCATGCCAGCCAAAGGGAGTTTCGGGGCCGAGCATGCCTTCAGTTCTACTCAGATATCCAGCCATGACGACGATAAGCACGATTTCGGCCACCCAAAGTGCAACTGTTGCCAATGCAATCGTTGTGGTCGATGCTCGGTACTGAGGCGTTCGAAAGAATAGCCAAAGAACCAGCGGTGTCGCCAGCACAAAGAACCCCAGCATCCCTGCTGCAGCGACATGGATTTGACCTGGGATGGTTGACTGGCTGGGCAACGTTCCCGCAGGATCGGTATTGCAAACGGCTGCCAACAGATTTCCACATGCTGCCAGGCCGATCATGATCGCAGCTATCCTGCCGGTAATCGTTGGAAACGCGCGCCAAATCTCGCAAGCCAAACCAGCCATTGCGGCGGCCAAAGCCGCAAACGCAAGATTCATCAACCACCCGAAAGGCCCCAGCGAGTATTCGCTAATCGGCTGCCAGCTGGGGTCGAGGTTCTGATTGACGAAATGCAGGACCACCAACAAAACTGTAAATGATGCTGCGCCAAAAATGGCAGTTTTCAATGGCAAATTCATTGTGCACTGCCCAAAACCAGCCGCTGAAGCAATTGATCCAATTGATCATGAGACCGCTGAATTCCATGTTCCAGACCAGAACTCATGTGAGCATCTCGATCTTCGACGGACCGATAAACCGACTGGATCAATACTTGGGATCGTTCTCCGGGAAGGTCTTCAAAGTTGATGGTCTCGAGCGAAACATGTCCTCGTTCTGGAAGATTTTCGTATTCGAAAGTTCGGATGATTCGCTCCGGAATACAAACTTCATGGATTACCCCATGGAACCCGTGTACCGTCCCCTCAGGGTCTCGATGAATGAACCTCCATGAACCGTGAGAGCAGTGATCCAGTTTCACAACCTCCGTCGTCAGCGGAGCAGGTCCCATCCATTGAATAATGAGTTCCGGATTCGAAAACGTTTCGAACACCAACTCACGGGGAGCATTGAACTGACGCTGGATAAATACCTCTTGGCGGTCATCTTTGGCGTCGATTTGAGTCTTCATCGCGAGGCATGTCCTTTATCTGATCAAGTACCTTGTCCAGCTGATTGAATCGATCGTCCCACAACTTTTGAAACGGCGAGATGAAATCAGCAACTGGTTTCATGGCTTCGGGTTCCACCTGGTAGTAGATTTCCCGCCCCTGCTGTCTCCGACGAACCAATTCGCACTCAGTCAAGATCCGCAAATGTCGGGAAATTGATTGCCGAGTGAAATCGAAACATTCGGCAATTGCATTGGGAGTCATGCGTTTGTTCGCGATCAGCACCAGGATGGCCCGGCGGGTGGGGTCTGCGATGGCCTGAAAAACGTCTCGCCGCGCGTCCACCATGAACTCCTGCAACACCAAACATGAAACCAAGTGGTTGCACTTTATCCGAAACCACATGGTTTCGCAAACGGTTTTTTGTTTTTTTCAGAAACCCACGGATTGGGAAAATTGAAGCGAACTGTTGCTGCGGGATATCCTCGCAGCGCAGACCTAGCCTGCTAAGTTCGTTGGCCGACTAATTCAGCCCTCGCTTTGGCTCGACCGTCCAACGGGACGGTGGGTTACAGATTTTCTGCGAACGGATAACTACCCGGCACGCCATTCTTCGAGCGTGATCACGCCGTCGCCGTTTTTGTCTTTGTCGTAGAATTCCTTGACCTTCTCGTCGTTCCATTCGTCGCTGAATTCGTACATGTGAATTCGAGCGTCGGTGTTGGCATCCAGTTCCTCAAAGGAACCGGAACGGCCACCGCGGCTGGAGGAGCGCGACCGGGAACTCGACCTTGACCCACGATCCGAGGCGCTACTGGACGACGAATCGCTGGAGGATGAGCTTGACGAACTCGAAGACGCCCCGCCCATCAAGTTGTCAATCAATTCATCTTTGGTGATCGTCCCATCGCTGTTGGCATCTGCTTTGGGAGGACGCCGCATTTTGGCAATCTCATCCTTTTCCAACGCGCCACTTTTGTTCTCGTCGTACCGTTTGATCAGGCCTTCCGCATAGCCTTCGTACTTGGCTCGATCGGATGACGAGCCACTTGATCGACTGGAGCTAGAGGTCGATCGGCTGGTTGGTCGGCTGGACGATGGCCCGCGGCTGGATGAACGTCGATAGGAATTAGACGATCCTGACCTTCCCAGGCGAATGGCCTCCGTTCTTTCCAGCGTCGATTGCCCGCGTGAGCTGCGATCGTCGGAATCGCCGCGGCCTCGGTTTCGATCTCCATTGTTATCGTAATATTGATCGCGTTTGACATAGCGAGTTGCCAGTTCGGTTCTCGACAGTTTGCCATCGCGGTTGGCGTCGCTTTCTTCTGGCTTGGGGCTGCCCCAGCGACCTCGTCGAATTTCATCCTGATCCAGAATGCCGTCCTTGTTGCGATCGTAGCGTTCCAAAACATCGTTGACTCGTTTCTGAACCTCTTCAGAAAACTGTTGAGTTCGACCTCCGCTGGGTGTTTCGGAGGGCCCGAAACCAGGCACACTGCCATTGCTGTCTTTCGACTCCGTCAAGCCAAAACCGGGCACCTTCAACGGTGGCGCGTTTTCCTTGGCTCTTCGTTCCTCCCATTCACGGCGGCCTTGTTTCACCTTGGCCACGACATCGCTAACCTTCACGGGGCGATCGGTATCAACGCCCATCCTGGAGATAAAACTCTTGGTCCGCCCGGACATCTCGTTTTCATCGAGCACACCGTTTCCGTCTTTGTCGATTTTCTTCAGGTATTCCTCGACATCGAAACGTTGCGCGTCGACCCGGTCGATGAGCAACATGGAGAGGGCAACGCTGAGGATGCTGAAGCAGATGGCAGATTGAAGTCGCATCGTATTCACTAAAAACTGAATTTGAGATTCGGTGTTGCTGCGGGCCCTAATTGAAGGGACCGAGCCAGGGGCAAAGTACCGTGGACAGTTGGTTTCTCTTGAAATCAGGTGAGATCGCGAAAATTTTGGCAGCCAGAGCACTGATCGGCAGAGGTTAGTTTAGCTCGCAATCACCCCTTATCAGTAAACCCGTAAACCTTGATATCGTTTCGCCGAATCACTTGACTCGCCCTAAAAAAACCGAAAAAACTCCCCAGTTTCGGGGTATCTCATGAGCGAACCGAAGAAAAAGCGATAATGTCCAGCGGTTTTGGCGTTAGCCATCGACTTTCGAAATTCACGGTTCAACTAGCGATTGTTCGGGTCCAGCTCCCCAATCGGCTGGACAAACAGGTCAACCTCATTGCGAAACGTAGCAAATGGCTGGTTAGGAAGGATATACGGGCAATTTGACCCGTCGCAAGTCCCTGCTGATAATGGACCGGTTATCGCCGGAGTCTCAATTGCAGATTGTGCGGCACCCGCCGCATCTGGAAGGAGCCACTTCCCGTTCCCAATCCCTGCCGGTCGAAGAAAACATGATCCGCCAATGCCCATCCTGCCGTCATCGGATGACGGATTTTGAATTTCAATGCTCCCAATGCGGATGGGACTTGCTCGATTCTCAGCCTGCCGAAGGCGAATCCACTCCATCAGCCAACGCTGGGAATGGGGCGGTTGAATTGACGCACCAAGCTACCGAATTAGAGATCGGGGGGCAGGCGTCACTTTCGGGCACTCGATTGCCGAATCCCGAACTTCCTCCCAGCCAGTTTGAGCTGCATTTGCGGGAAGCCAACGCCCTGATTGGGGTCGAACAGTGGGACAAAGCGTTATTGAATTTGAATCGTGCCATTGCCGATGCCAGCGAAGAACAGCTTCCCGAATGCCACTCCTTGCGAGGATACGTCTATTATTGCCAGGGCGAGGTTGATCAAGCGGAACAGGAATGTACTCTGGCGATCGAACATCATTGGGAAGATGCCAACACCTACGCCTGGCGGGCAGCGGCACGAGGTGAACAAAAAAAATGGCGGCTGGCGTTTGACGACCTGCAACGAGCTTGCGATCTGGCTGGGAGTGAACAGGATCAGTTTTTGCAATTGCTGGAATCCTATGCTGAATCCGCCAAGGAGTATTTTCAGGAAAGAATCCAGGCGGGTGACGATTCGGCTGACTTGCTATCCGAGCGGGGCTGGGTCTACTACCGCTGTTCGCAACTTAACAAGGCTGAACGAGATTTCAAACTGGCACTCGGCCGGGATCGGGAACACGCTTGGGCATCGCTGGGACTGGCGCTGGTTCATCAGCAAGCCGGTGTGACCCGCCATCTGACCCCGTTGCTGGAGGTCGCCCTGCAGGGCCCGGTGGATTGCCAACGACAGGCTCTTCAGGTTTGTGCCCAGGCTCATCACGACCTGGGAAATCCTCACGCGGCGTATCAGGATCTTCAACGGCTGACTCAACTGGCAGCTGACAATCCTCGCCAACAGGTCGAAGTCTGTCGCTTGCGGTATCAGCTGGGCGATTACCTGGAGGCGATCGACCATCTGGATCAGATTCTGGAAGCCAATCCGGACGATCATTTCGCCAGCCTGGTCAGAGGCCAATGCTTTCAATCAATCAAGAACTATCCGCTGGCGATCCGCGACTACACCCGGTTCCTCCGCGTCTATCCTGAGCACTTACAAGCGTTGGTACGCCGTGCCGAATGCAACTTGGCAATTGGAAAGCTGCCGGCGGCCAAGGACGACGTGGACCTGGCCCAGGCAATCGACCACAGCTGCTATGAAGCGGCGCTGTTGCGATCCCGGCTGCTGCTGGCTGATGGCACACTCGATGCAGCACTGACCGAATCGGAACACGCGATCCGACTGGACAATCGACCGGAAGGTTTTGCCGTCAAAGCCGAAATCTATCACAAGTTGTGTGACTATTCGGCGGCGATTGAGGAGTACAGCCGCGCGATTGAATTCAGCCGGGTTGATCGCGTTAAAGCCGAATACCACTACTTGCGTGGGACAATGCTGTACGAGTTGGAAGAATTCCAAAAAGCGTTTGATGATTTTCAGACGAGCGTTTCGCTTCGTCGCAATCATTCCGGAGCCTGGGTCTGGAAAGCCGCTGCCGCCTCGCGATTGGAAGACTGGCCAACGGCCATCGTGGCTTTGGAGCAGGCGATTGCTGTTCGACCTGCTGCCGCCGCGCCCTATCAGAAACTGGGACGACCGGTCGCCCAACGAGCCGTTGAGTACTTCGATCGATTGCAGCAACGTGGCCAGGCTAACCTGGATACATTCCGCCATCGCGGGATGGCTCACCAGTTTCTCGGCGATCTTGATCGGGCCAATACCGATTTCAGCCAGGCGTTAGATGGCAATGGGGCCCACATTGACACGTTGATTCGACGCGGCCAGGTGTTGTTTCAGCAGGGCAAGCTGAAACAGGCCAGCGCTGATTTTACGCAGGTGATCGGCCGCGAACCGGAAAACCATCTGGCTCGCTATTGGCGGGCCCGCGTTCGACAAGTCGCCGGCAAACCACTGCGTGCCAAGCACGATATCAAGAAAGCGATTAAGCTGGCTCCCGAACACCCGCGGTACCATTTGCTGCTGGCCGAACTTTACAAGCAAACGGGCGCGACGGCGAAAGTGATTCGGGCGCTCGACAAGGCGATCCGCCAGGATCCCACCGATCCGGTTGCTTATCGTCGCCGAGCCGTCGTGCACGCGAACGCGGGCGACACTTTACGAGCGATTCGCGATTTTACTCACGCGTTGGAATTGGATTCCAGCCAAGCAGAAATTCTGGTTTCACGAGGTCAAGCTTACCTGAAATCCGGACAATTCGAGTTGGCCCAGGAAGACTTTGAACTGGCCCTGACTCACAACCCATTGCTGGCCAAAGCGTACAGTGGCCGAGCAGCGATTCTGGTCGAGTCCGATCGCCTGGAATACACGTTGATCTGGTTGACCAAAGCGATTCATCGGTTCCAGGATCCACGCGACCTGGCCGAAATCCTGTTCACGCGTGGCAAGGTGTTCGCTCAAGTCGGACGATTTGCCGCTGCGGCTTCTGATTTTTCAGCCGTCATTGACCTCAGGCGAGACGACTTGCCAACGTTGTTGGCGGCCCGCAACGCTCGTGCCTTGACCAATATCCAAGCCGGCAATTTCGAGAAAGCGGCCAAGGATTTTCGCCGCATTCAACGCCATCGCACGGGAGATCAACGGGTGCAGCAGGTGCTCGATTGGTTGCGACACCCCCAAGATCCGCAGCCCGAGTTTTTGCCGGCCAAGATTGAACCTCGCCGCCCCACGCGACCACCCGTTGTGCGGGCCGGAATCAAACCGGATCCCAAATCTTCGGAAACCTGGTCGGCGCCTCCACCGTTTGATACCTGGGTCGTGCGGACTGACGACAGGAAAGAATACGGCCCCGTTCACCTGAACATCCTGATGGCCTGGATTGCCGATGGACGCATCGATTCGACGATGAAACTGTTGCGAGCCGACTGGTCAAAATGGAAACGCGCCGAAAAGATCTTTCCGGAAATCCTGCCCTTCGACGGCCCCATTCCGGTCATCGACGAGATCCCTGAAATCGAAGTTTAGGCTCTCGAACACCCGGGTCCCGAAATCCATCGTTTCAAACTATGATGGCGTCTTGCTGACTGTTGCCACAGCGACCATCCCTTTCCTGCCATCGATTTGAAATGAACGAAAAAACGCTAGTTACCTGGCACGACCACGCTGTCGAACGTCCGCGCGGCTGCGTCGTCTGGTTTACGGGACTGTCCGGCAGCGGCAAGAGCACGGTCGCCAACTGCGTCGACGCCTTGTTACACGAACAAGGCCACGCCAGCTTTGTACTCGACGGAGACAACATTCGACACGGGCTTAATGCCAGCCCCGAACTGCTGGAGCCCGTCCACGGCCCCGAATTTGCCAAGCGGTTTGGATTGGGATTCGGTGCCCAGGATCGCGAAGAGAACATCCGTCGCATTGGATGTGTGGCCGAGATCTTTTGCTCCACCGGCATGATCGCCTTGACGGCATTCGTCAGCCCATACCGCGCCGATCGCGACCGAGTGCGACAGCTCGTAGCTGCTCGTGGTAGCGAGCAGGATTTCGTGGAAGTGTTCGTTGACACGCCGCTGGAGATTTGCGAACAACGAGACCCGAAAGGGTTGTATAAGAAAGCCCGGGCCGGGGAGATCAAAGGGTTTACCGGGATCGACGCTCCCTACGAAGCGCCGGAAAAACCGGAGTTGCATCTCGATGGATCGCAACCGATTGAAGTGTTGGGCCAGCAAACCATCGGGTACCTTCGAGACATCGGGAAAGTATCGGACTCAGGCGAGTAAAGTCACGTGTGGAGGTTCGATTCCGCAAAACAGGTGACCGTCGAAGCAGCGACAGGCCTCACGCGAAGGCGCGGAGGCGCGAAGGATGGATCGGGATGGAACCTGGAGAGGCTGGATTTCTTCAGCCCAAAGGGCGCTAGCCCGGAAAACAAGTTGCCGCGTGAATACCGGAAGGTCGGCGGCTAGCCTAAGCCGCTGAAAATATTCGCCTTCGCAAACGTTCGAGGTACAGCAGGCAGTGAGTCAAACCAAACTGCCAAGCAGATCAAACTCTTCACTGAACAAGTCATCCAGTCGCTTGGCATCGGCTGCCTTCTCGGAGCTGACCCGGTCGAACGAATTCAGTTGGATCGCTTGCGGCTGTTGGCTCTTCGGATACTGACCAGACAACACCATTTTGGGGAGTTGGGCTTGAGTCATCAGGCGTGAAGAGTCAACCCATTCGAATTCTGGCTTGGTTTCCCAGGAAGTGATCGCAGGCAAAACAAACATCTCCTGATCGCCCTTGGGCTGAGGATCAACGCCGGGAACGAACGCGCTGGGAGCCTTATTGGATCCTGGCTCGGCAGCATAAAACTCACCAGTGGCGAACGCAAAGTAGCCGACCGTTTCGGTTGTATGATTCGTTTCCTTGTCGAGAGACGTCTCCTCTTGCACCCGCGCGGTCAACGAACTGCTGGTTCGGCTGAGCATCCTGACGTTCGCCGAGTCGCCACCGTTAAACGACTGCATTCCCAGCAGGGCGTTGGGAGTCGTCGCAAAGCTCTGATTGAAATCAATCGTCTTGGCTTGATGGTTCATCGAAACTCGACCAGCTTCGAAGTTTCCATATTCAGTTGATCCGCTTCCAGGCAAAATGGCTAACCAGTGGCCCAGGTGCCGCGTGACCGTTGAATCATTGGTTGCTTCATTTAGCTGCGTCGACCACCGGAAACCATTGGGATCAACCGAGTCCATTCTCAACGTTGCGGACTCATACCGACTGAGGAGTTGCCCAAACACAACCGGCGTCGCCTCGAATGCGCTGTCAAACTCAACATCAATAAAGTCGGTATTGGTGGTTCGATATTGTCCGGCAGAAATGACGGTACCATCACGCAATGTGTGCGTGCCGGCTTCCACCACAAAATATCCCAGCGATTCGGCACCGTGCGGATCGGTCGAATCCCAGGAATTCAAACGCACCCAGAAACTGTCTGAATCGATCCGCCCCATGTTAACGTTGACTGCGGTCGAATCGTTAGAAGTCGGCGAGGTGATCATGATCACGGGGTTGTCGTAGTGGTTGTCCAATTCGACTTTTTGCCAACCGGAGACCAATCCAATCGTACCGGACTCACCGACGAGTTCGGGAACATCGATCGACAGATCATAATCGTTGGTCCCGTACTCATAGCCGTAGACCTTGATGTAGTACAGTTCTCCGGCTTCGACCGCCAACCGCAATGACTCATCATCGTTGATCGTATCGGCCCGGGCGATTTCCTGTTGATTGGAATCGTAAACGACAACGTCGAGGTTGCCCTCATCGACCGGGAAGGTCAAATCAATTTGAACGTGGGTCGAGTCCTGGGCGTTGAAACGGAAGAAATCAACGTCGGTTGATTTGTGAATCGACAATCCGGCGTGCGTGTAGGTTCCGATCGTTCCCAAATCCGTTGCTTGCGGGAAGTCGTCGTTATGCTCCAGCTCATCGCCTGCATTGTTGTCGATACCGGAGAACATGATGCCCCAGTCGTGAAGCGTTCCGGTGTCTGCTGAATACCAGTCGGTAATCGCAACCGTCCAGGTTCCCAGTGCATTTTCTCCGTTGAAGGCCGACAGTGGATCGGAAATATTGCCGTAGTTGACATTGAACGATCCGGTAAACGGAGCGGTTCCATCATCAATGTTGGTTGGCGCCTGATCATCGAGCACTGTGTTGATGAAATCGTCTTCACTTCCTAACGGCCCAGAATCGGATTCCCAGTTCGATCGCAAAATCTGGGCTGTGGTTCCTGACGGCGAGGTCAATGAAATACTAAGGTCACCCAGGTAGGTATGTCGCAATTCGTGGAACAGCAGATTGACATCGGTCAACGTCACGTCGGGACCTTGAAGCGTGCTGGTGACCGTATCGCCTGGATTACTTCCCCCGATACCGTCGGGGATGCTGATCGGTACGTCATCACTATCGACCGTGATCGTGACCAGATCGCCAGGCCCGTTGAAGACCAGATCGTATCCGTTGGTTGCTCCGTCGACGCCTTCAATTTTCAGGAAATAGGCCAGATCAGGATGAGTGTGGAAGTGCAGGTCTTCCAGATCAGTTGTGCTCTCTCCGCTGGCGACCAGGTTAAAATCTTCGTCGTACACGTAGGCATTCAAGTCACCCAGTTCGTGACTGAATTCAACGTGAATTTCAAAGTCACCGTGGTCGACTGCTGAAAACTGGTAGTAGTCAACGTCGTTCTCGGTGTGGATCGACAAGCCTGGTTCCTCACGGTAGCTCAGCACCCCCAGATTGTTGGCGTTGACGAATGAGTTGTTGGGCTCCAGTCGGTCGCCGTTATTGCCAGGCCCGCCCTCAATCGTGACCGTGATAATGGTTGAGTTGTTCGTTTCATCGGATTCGAGCAACTGGTCTTCTGGATCGGTCACCACTTCCAGGTAATAGTCACCGTCGTCGACTCCCGAAATATTGATCCACTGATCTGGAAGACCTCGACCGTAGACATCCGACCAACCTGCCGAAACCCCCTGGGTGGTTCCACAGCCACCGTAGTTGGACGACCCCGCTTCAGGGTCGTAACGGGTAATGTCAATCAAGCAGAAGCTGACCTTGCCGCCGGTCGCCACAATGTCACCGACTTCGCCCGCGGGACCGATTTCGCGCAAGTTGTAAATCGCGTAGCCGTCAAAGTGAATGTGTCCGTGGCTGGGGTGGTAGGTGAATTCACCAGCCAGCCGATCGCGATAACCGCCTTCGTCGTCGTAGATTCGTTGAAAGACTTCCTGATTACCGGACTCAGTCGGGTCACCACCAAAGACCTCCAGATGCCCTTCACCCTGGTTGGCAAAGGCCGTCGTGAAGCGCAGCAAGTCTCCTTCGACGACGTAATCATACAGATAGCCGCGCTCCTCGCTGGCCCACGCGAACACATCCGGCAGCACGTCGTTGGCCAACAAATTCCGTTGTTCAAGTTTATCGTAGTGGTAGGCGGAACGACGTGACTGTGGTTGGCGAGGCATGCAATCAACTTGGGTTGGAATGTGGGTTGCTAAGCTGGATTGAGATTCTAGGTGGTTAACATTTCCTTCACAACGTAAACTTCCGTAGAAAACCAGCAAAAACCAAACGCCGAGCTTGCTGGCGGGCATAAAATACGCCTGCGATGCTTCTGGTTCGACCGGGCAACGACTTTTGAAGTTGCGCACTTTTGGAAACCCGACGCGCCAGTTCAGGAGTTGCTCACTTTTGGAAACCCGACGCGCCAGTTCAGGAGTTGCTCACTTTTGGAAACCCGGCGCGTAAGCGAGGGAAAAACACGCATCGGTGTAGCCCTCGCTCCCGCGTCGGGTTTCCATTTCCAAGGAAAAACTGCGATCGCGCAACGTCTAAAACTACGACTTCCATTCATATTCAATGAGGTGACTTGTGTTTCACGGCAGTCTGATCTTTCAACTAATCAACCTGAAGACCTGGCTGACAATCATCTGCCTGGCAACACCGCTGACCAGCACGTTTGCCTATCAAACGAGCACAGTAGATTTGGGCGCAGCGCTACCTGCGGATGAACGCCAGTCGGACGACACTCCGCTGGCCCAGCTGAGCAAGGAGTTGACCAGGAAATGGCCCAAAAACCGTACGGTGCGAATTGTGTTTCATGGGCACTCCGTTCCGGCCGGTTATTTCAAGACGCCGGAAGTACGCCGGTTTGACAGCTACCCAACGATCGCCCATCAGAAACTTTGCCAGCGCTTTCCGCATGCCGTTATCGATGTGAACGTCACGGCGATCGGTGGCGAATCCTCCGATCGCGGCGCAGAACGATTCGACGACGATGTACTATCGCTCAAACCCGATCTGGTATTCATCGATTACGCACTCAATGATCGCCGCATCGGATTGGAACAAGCCAAACAAGCTTGGCTAAAGATGATTCAGCAGTGCCAGCAGCAAAAAATTCCCGTCGTGCTACTAACGCCAACCCCGGACTCACGCACGAAACTGGACGACCCTAAAACTGAATTGGCTCAACACGCAAATCAAATCCGTCAACTCGCCAAACAGCACGATCTGTTGCTGGTTGATTCCTATGCTTCGTTTCAACAGCAAGTCCGCGAGGGAGCCACGGTCGAAAGTTTCCTCTCGCAATCCAATCATCCCAACCGCCGCGGACATGAGTTGGTCGCCGGTCTGATCGACCAGCTGTGGGATCAGTAGTCTGCTGCTGGCTTTGAATTCGTTAACAGCCAAGCCCGGTTTTCGACAACGTTTGAATCAGCGACAATAGCGTTGTCTGTTAACTGAATTTCCAATGCGCGAACGATGCTTACTGAAACCACCCCAATCGAACCCGGCAACTTTGAAATCGACCGGCACTTTTATCCACGAGTGC
>CAZJEK010000004.1:57603-62753 GCA_964545005.1 uncultured Pirellulaceae bacterium | reverse complement strand
AATTTGGAATTCAGTTGGTTGCAGGATTAGAAGAAAAACCGCAGAGACGCAGAGTGCGCGGAGGTGCGTTCAGGAGGCTCTGTGTTCTCTGTGCCTCTGTGGTGAAAGGCACCTGCGAGACCGCTTTACTGAAGGTTGCTCTAACTCTTGGCTCGGTCCAGCCACAGCAGGGCCAGCCCCAGCAGGAAAATCACCCATTCCCCGATCGCCAGCTTATAGGTCATTCCGCCGATCTCGGAGAAAGCAATAAAACTGAGTGATCGAAACAGGACCAGCGATCCGTGGATCAGGACGCAAGCGAGGACTCCCCAGGAAATCATTTCCGAACGCCACAACGTGCTGAGTAGTACCAGGGCCAGGCCGAATTCCAAGCCGCCATAGACGGTCATGAATTCGGATTTTCCCGAGCCTCCGATCAGCTCAAAACCGACTTTCTCGGACGTGACTTTGGGTGAGACCGTGCACCAGATAGCCAGCCCCAGATACAGGACGCTGACGACGATCAAATAGATTTTGGCAGCCATGGATTTGCCTGATGACAGAATTTTTGTTTGATTGTGAACCGAAAAACCAGGTCGCGAATAACCGACAAGGGCCGTAATGAAACCTGCCCCGCCTCGTCATTGGTGGGTTGATTAATATAATGGTCGCTTCATCAGAAGTTGATCGAGCATCGATCGTGGCAGGAGACAACATGGCAGAAAAAGTAGTCATCATTGGTAGCGGACCGGCTGGCTGGTCGGCGGCAATTTATGCGGCACGGGCAAACCTCAGTCCATTGCTGTTTGAGGGCACCGTCAAGCCCAACATGATTCCGCTGGGCCAGTTGGCGTATACCACGGAAGTCGAAAACTATCCTGGGTTCCCGTTCGGCGACGTGCACGGATTTGTCAAAAGCGCGGTCGACGAATCGCGGCATTGGAATCTGCCGGACCCTCCGGATCACAAAAAAGATGGGCGGTATCACTACGCTGTCCAGGGTCTGGAGCTGATGGAATTGATGAAGCAGCAGGCGCTGAATTTCGAAACCCGTGTGATCGAAGACGATATCATCGATATCGACATCAGTTCCAAACCCTACAAGGTAATTCCTTCCAAGGGAGATCCGATCGAGACGCACACGATCATTGTGGCTACCGGTGCGCGAGCGAACTACCTGGGGCTGGATTCGGAAGAAGCCTATAAGAATAAAGGCGTTAGCGCGTGTGCGGTTTGCGATGGGGCGTTGCCGTTGTTCCAGGGCAAGGCGTTGGCCGTTGTCGGCGGTGGCGATACGGCGGTGGAGGAAGCGACCTACCTGGCCAATCGCAAAAACAGCGGCACGATCCATATGCTGATTCGCCGCGATGAAATGCGGGCTTCGAAAATCATGCAGGAGCGTGCTGAGAAGCACCCCAAGATCCAGATTCACTGGAACACCGTGGTGGACGAAGTGCTCGGCGATGGCAACCTCGTTACCGGATTGAAGTTGAAGAGCACCGCAGACGATTCCAGTTCTGAATTGGAAGTTGGTGGAATGTTTGTCGCGATTGGCCACACGCCCAATACCGGATTCCTTCAAGGCAAGCTGGATATGAACGACAAAGGTTACATCCAATGGACGAAATCTTTTCGGACCAATACGAGTGTCGAGGGAGTTTTTGCTGCAGGTGATGTCGCCGACGATTACTATAGACAGGCAATCACCTCTGCCGGAACCGGCTGTATGGCGGCGTTGGACGTCGAACGCTGGCTGGCCGAACAGGGGATCGAATAACCCGTCACCGTTCGTTGCACAACAATCACCATGAACGACAAAACTTTCCGCGATCGCGAAATCCTCCAGCAAGCTCATGAGCGAGGCACTGGCGCGACGTTGCTGGCTTTTTTGAGGTTGTCGGGGCCGGGCTGGTTGCAGTCTGCCATCACGCTTGGCGGTGGTTCGTTGGTCGGTGCGTTGTACCTGGGGATGCTGGCTGGGACCAGCATGCTGTGGTTGCAATTGGTCGCGATTGTGATTGGCGTGATCATGCTTTCGGCAATCGCTTACGTCACGCTGTCGACCAATGTTCGTCCCTATCAGGCGATCAACGATTACGTTAACCCGGTGTTGGGTGTGGGTTGGGTGGGAGCGACGATCCTGGCCAACATGATCTGGATCATTCCCCAGTTCGGGCTGTGCTACGACGCTTTGGATCGCAGTCTATTGGTGATGCCGCCGGCTGAAGTTACGGAGCTGGAGCAGAAGTTGGCCGATGTCGAACTACAGATGGCTGCTCGGGATTCGGTGCCGGTCGAATCGCTCCAAGCCGAACGAGACGCCTTGAAAGAAGAATTGGAACTGGGCTCGCATGGCCTGGGTACTTCCATCGAAACCAAAGCGATGGTTTCCGGCGTGATTGCGCTGTTGGCTTTCTTCATGGTCGTGCTCAGTTTTAACCCCGGCTGGATGGCGACGACGTTCGATTTGATCCTGAAGCTGATCGTCGGGATGGTCGTCGTTTGTTTTGTGGTCGTGGTTTACATCCTGGCGACCAACGGGTCCTTGGACTTCCGCGAGATTCTGATGGGGTTCATTCCAGACTTGAGTCAATGGTCACGACCAGCTGCTTCCATTGAAGCTCTGTTGTTGGAGCTTGACGGAAGTGTGTCGGGGTACTGGGAAGAAAAAATTGTCAGCGAACAGCGTCAAAGCATGATTGGCGTTACCGCCACAGCGGTTGGGCTGAATATGACCTTCCTGTTGCCGTACTCGCTGTTGGCGCGAGGGTGGGACAAGACGTTTCGTGGACTCTCCCGTTCGGACTTGGTGATGGCGATGGCGATTCCGTACCTGCTGGTGACGACATGCATTGTGATTGCATCGGCACACGCGTTTCACGCCAAGGCGGATGCTGAGTTTCTTAGCAGCAACCCGGCCGTGATGCAGCAATCAGTACTTTTTGACAGCACGGCCAAGTTGATTGAAGGCCGATACCTGGAGCAGTTCACGGATCTGGATGTCAGGAAAGAAAGCCAAACTCAACTTAACGCGGATGTCGATGCAGCCCAAAAACGGTTGGATGAATTTGAAGGCTCAGACGAAGATCGTAAGCGGTTGGAAGCCGAACTGAAGCAGGCTCAATCCAAGAAGAAACAGCAGTTGGCTGAGTTTGCCGCGGCGCTGCCGGAAGCCGAGAAACGGATCATTCCGACGTTGATCAAACCCAATGCGCGGCAATTGGCATTGACCTTGAAACCGATGTTGGGTGAAAAATACGAAGGTTATAACAACTTGATTTTCGGTCTCGGTGCGTTGGGGATGGGGTTCTCGACGATCATCATCCTGAGCCTGATCAATGGCTACGCGTTCGCTGAAATCACCGGGCAATACAACAGCGTAACGGCCCGCACGATCGGTGCCGTGCTGGCGATTGCCGTGGGGTTTGCCTGGTTCTGGATCTGGCAGGGTGAATCGCGAACCTGGTTGACGATTGTTGCCTCTTCCTTCGGGGCTATCCTGTTGCCGATCGCCTACATTGCGTTTTTCGCACTGATGAACTCTCGCCGCCTGTTGGGGGACCAGATTCCCACCGGTTGGAAGATGGTCATCTGGAATGTGCTGATGGCAATTGGTGTGGCCGGTGCACTATTGCAGGCTGGCGGTGCCATCATGACCAAGATCAGCGATCCGCAAACAGGTCCGTTTGTAATCGGTGGCGTGTGCGTCTTTATTTTCCTGGCGTTGGTCGGTTTCTCGGCCCGCCGTGTTTCGTCCTTTCAGCAACACACTCAAAGCAACGATGGATAAGATTTCGGTCAAGGATGCAAGGCAGGAAACTGCCATTGGACGTCAGGGAGTATTGCAGGGGTGGGTCCGGACTCGCCGCGATTCCAAAGCCGGGTTCAGTTTCATCGAGATCAATGATGGATCCAGCCAGGGCAACATTCAGATCATTGCCGACGCAAATTTGCCCAATTATGAATCGGAAATTAAGCGGCTTAGTGCTGGTTGCAGTATCGCCGCGACGGGTGAAATAAAAGAGTCGGGTGGGCGCGGTCAAAAAACCGAAATGCTGGCACAGTCCGTTGAAGTGTTTGGCTGGGCGGATCCCGAAGAATACCCGTTGCAAAAGAAACGGCACTCGTTTGAGAAGCTGCGAGAATGGGCGCACTTGAGAACAAGGACCAATACGTTCGGCGCCGTAGCTCGAGTTCGCAACTGTATCTGCAATTCAATCCACCAGTTCTTCCAGGATCGCGAGTTCCTGTATGTGCACACTCCGATCATTACTGCCAGCGACTGTGAAGGTGCCGGCGAAATGTTTCAAGTCACCACCATGGATCTGGAACACATCGCCAGGAACAAGCTGGATAAGCTCGACTATCGGTTTGATTTTTTTGACAAACCGTCCTATTTGACCGTCAGTGGCCAATTGGAGGTGGAAACCTATGCCTGTTCGTTGGGTAAGGTTTATACCTTCGGGCCTACTTTCCGAGCCGAAAATTCCAACACCTCACGCCACCTGGCCGAATTCTGGATGGTCGAACCGGAGGTTGCGTTTGTCGAGTTGCCTGAAAACATGGATTTGGCTGAAGCGTTTCTGAAACGGATCTTTTCCGATGCGCTTCAGCGATGCGGCGATGACATGGAATTCTTCAACGATCGGATCGATGAAGAAAAGAAACTGGTCGAACGACTGGAAAAGATCATCAGCAGCGAGTTTGTTCGCTTGCCGTATACCGAGGCTGTGTCGATTCTCGAAAATTGCGGCGAGAAATTCGACTTCCCTGTGAAATGGGGGATCGATCTGCAATCGGAGCACGAGCGTTTTCTGACGGAAAAGCATTTTGACGCGCCGGTGATTTTGTTCGACTATCCCAAGTCGATCAAACCGTTTTACATGTACTGCAACGACGACGACAAAACGGTGCGGGCCATGGATGTGCTGGTTCCGGGCGTCGGTGAGATCATTGGTGGCTCGCAGCGAGAACATCGCTTGGATGTGCTCGAAAGTCGAATGGAAGCGCAGGGGTTGAGCGTTGACGAATATTGGTGGTACGCCGATTTGCGAAAATATGGCACCGTCCCACACGCCGGTTTCGGGCTGGGCTTGGAGCGGGCCGTCCAGTTTGTAACCTCAATGGCCAATATTCGGGACGTGATCCCATTTCCTCGCACGCCTGGGAAC
>CAZJEK010000004.1:32779-57593 GCA_964545005.1 uncultured Pirellulaceae bacterium | reverse complement strand
GCCGATTTTTAGCTATCGCCGTTTTTTCTTGGAAATGGAAACCCGACGCGTGAGCGAGGGCTGCACCGATGCGTGTTTTTCCCTCGCTTACGCGTCGGGTTTCCAGAAAGTGCAACGTCTAAACTTGTGCGTTGGGCATGCATTTAAGCTGCATGCCAGACCGAAAGCTTTGCCCATGTTCGGCATTCCATGACGCGGGGTCGCCATGCTACTTCCGCTGGCAGGACCCCCTAAGGTGGGGTCGCTAGCAACTGGTGAGGGCAATTCGCAAATTGTGAGGATTACGCAGAAGTATGGATCTGTAGGCGTAAAATCCGGACTTTTTAACCCTCGGCCGAAAACCGCCGAATGGACTTTAGGATTGGTTCGTTTACAATCGGATTCCACCACCTGTGATTCCCGCAACAGTTGATAACCTCACGAGCGCCATAAATGAAGTCGGTCGTTCATCTTATTCTTCCCTTGATTGCATTCGCGTGGGTGGCAAATCCGATCCTGGCCGACGAAGTTATCGTCACAGGATCCCACCAAACCGATGGCATCACGGTAGGAGATTTCGATTGTACCGGTTGTGCGTCCGGCACTACCAACGCGTTTTCGCTGCTGGCTGAGTCCACTGAAGGTCAAGTCACCGCAGGCGAGCTATGGAAATTCTTCCGCCGACAAGGCATCACGTCGGTCGACCACTTGACCATTTGCCTGGATATCACTCCGACCGCTGACGCGACCAATTTTGGTCTGACCGACGTTCAGTTGATGATCGAAGATCAGAACGGAAGCGTATTAACCAGCGCTGCGTTGGGGGAAAACTCCCTTGTCGTTCCCGAATACGAAATCAGCGAATTCAAGCCAGAGGCCCAGCTCAAGGTTGCGTTGGGATACGATTTCATGAAGCGCTTTTCGGCCGACAGCAACGAACGCATTTTGCTGAACTATTCGACCGCCAACTCGGCATCAGCACCCGCCCAGTTTTCCGTGCAAGGTGAAAACTCGTTGCTGGCCAAGTCATTCAACTATTCATTGTTGTTTGGCTTCATCACGTTTTGGGTGATGGTTTTCGTGCTGTTGACGCGAGTCACACGACCTGGAAATGCCCAGGCGAAACCCGTCGTTGGCAAGAACAATCAACAGGCACTTTCAGCTTAACCCGGCTCAAAGCCTGAACACTGGTTGCTAAACCTGGTATTCCCAGTTGACCCATCCATCCGGGAGTGTGGCCGGAACGGGCAACACCTGGCAACCATCGGTCAACATGGACTTGGTTTTGACCGCGTAGGTGGCTTCAATCAATCGGGTATAGCCATCGGTCATGCTTTCCAGTGAGCTGTTTTCGACCACGTGGTTACGGCCAAAATCGCCAAGTTTTTCGGACAGCTGCCGATCGCGGAGTAGTTTGATCCAGGCGTGTGCCATTTCGTCAACGTTACCCGGTTCGATCAGGTAGCCGTTTTTGTCCTGTAATACGGTTTCGTCGACTGATCCGACATCGGTGGCGACGATTGGTCGCTGGCACGACAACGCCTCCATGATCGAAACCGGGCTGGCTTCGTTGTGGGAGGTCAGCGCAAACACATCCATGGCGGACAGAACTCCCGGAATATCCTGGGTTGAGCCAGCGAAGATGACCTGGTTCTCAATTTCCAGGCTCGTGGCGAGGGATTCGAGGCGTAGTCGCTCAGGTCCATCGCCAACAATGACAAACCGGGCCGCGGGCAATTTGGCCAATGTTTGTTGAGCTGCCCGCAAAAACAGGTCGTGGTTTTTTTCGGGGCGCAACGCAGCCACGATTCCGACCACCGGTGCATCTTCCGCGATCGACAGTTGCTGGCGCCATGCTTCCCGTGCGGCGCTGGAAAACTTGAAACGTGCGGTATCGATACCGTTGGGAATCAAATAGACCTTGGAAGCCGGAAATCGCTCGATGTTGATTTGATACTGCGCGTGTTGCTTGGCGACGGCAATAAAGCCATCGGTAATCCTGGTCAGCAATCGATTTAGCCGACCGACGCCATCAGGCCATCCAGTCGAGTGCAGTGCCGACAGGATGACTGGAACCTGGGCCCGCCGCGCGGCCAGTCGACCCCAGAACATTTTGTCACCAGCCCCCACCGTCACCACGGCGTCAATCTGTTGTTGGCAAAACAGGTTTTTCAATCGCCGCGTTACAGCCACATCGTATTTATGGCCAATCAGATTTTCGAAAACGGGAATCTCATCTGCCAATTCTGCTCCCAGCACATCACGCTGTTTCAAGCAAGCGACGTGGGGATTGATTCGTTGTCGATCGAAGCGACGAACCAGGTTAACCAGCAGCGTTTCGGCACCGCCGATAGGCATGCTGGTCAGCAAAAACATCGCATTTAACGGACGTCCGAAGGGCGATTGGCAAGCGTTTTTATTGGAAGGCATTACAGACGTCCGGATGATCTAACGGCAGGTCGGGTCATTCAGTGGTGTCGTGGTGGGCGATTCAAGGCTCGGGAAGGTGGTTGCCGGTACCAGTTTGTTTTTTTGATGGTAGTCAACGGCTTCGTCGACCAGCTCGCGTAGCAATTCCGGAGGATGGCTTCCCTGCGAGGTGTCGAATGGAAGGCACTTTGCCAGTCGCGGATCGAACCCCAGCCAGTTCTTCATCCGTTCGAAGTTGGGGTCGCCATGCAGTCGCTGAATATGAAAAGCATCGCCGCCAATCTTGTTCCATCCGCCGAATGCCGAACATGCTCCAAGAAATCCAGCCTGTTTCAAGATCGCAAAAACATCAGCATTCAGGTTTTCAATCAGACCGTAAGGGAATGCGAAGTAGCGAATCTTGCAGCCTACGAGTTTTTCCAACTCCAGACTCGCTCCCACCACTTCGTCGACCAATTGGCGAGGGTCGCTGATGGAACCGAGATTGGCGTGCGAGTAAGTATGGCCGCCGATTTCAACTCCGGCTGCTGCCAAGGCAGATAAGGACTCGATGGAATTGATCGGTAGCGGTCGATTCCGGTCCAGGTCGTGCGGAAAGGGTTTTTGATCGCGGGTGTGTTCGGTTGTCACGAAATAAGTGACCGGGATCCGACGCTCGAGCAGCAAGGGAATCGCGAACTCACAGTTTTCAGCGTATCCGTCGTCGAACGTGATCGAGATCGTCGGAGCAGCGTTGTGACCGCTGGCGATGCGACGTTGGCATTCTTCCAGGTCGACAAATTCGAACTGACTTTCAATCCAGTCAATCTGCTGCTGAAATGCCGCTTTGGAGATCGTCCAGTCATTGGGGAAATCATCGGCCACGCGATGATAAAACAGCACGATGATGGGAACCTGTCCCCGGCGAGCCATGTTGACCCATCGAAATCGACGTACCGGTGCCGTCGAAATTCGATAAGCCTGGATGAATCGTGATTTCCAATCGGGCATGGGTGGTTTCTCGAAGGGGAGAAAGACTCTTCGTCAAGTGTGGGTCACGATTCGTTGGTTGCCAAACCCGCCAGTCAATGAAAGTCGAAACTGTTGGCCGTCGTCGGTACAAGCGTTATGACCGGATTGGTTGTGATCTTCTGTCGGGCCGTTTGGATGCTGTCCGGACAGGGACCAACACGAGCCCGATTTGGAAAGGTTGTGGTAACGGTTTCGCGAACACAGGCTGTGTTTTGTGACCTAGGTTTACGAACGTAGACCGCTCATGCCGGCGAGCTTTCGAGTCGCAAATCGAAGATCTGCCCGGCGTTAGATTCCTGTTACGCTCAGCAATCACCACCCCAGGCCATTGAATCAAGATGGGAAACACAACCTCGCATCGGCAGACGCGCAAGCTATTTGGTATCGATATCGCCGCGATCAGAATGCCAGAGGCTGTCGATCAGCTGCGCAGTTGGATTGAAACCGAAGACAGCGAACAGGCAGGGTGTCGGTACGTCGTGACTCCAAATGTCGACCACACCGTGTTGTTGCAGGAAAACGAAGAACTGGTCGCTGCCTACCGCGCTGCACATCTGATCCTGGCCGATGGCCATCCGATTGTGTGGGCTTCCAGGTTGCTACGCCAACCGCTGCCTGAGCGCGTAGCTGGCTCGGAACTGGTGCCGAAGTTGTTCGATTCGTTCAATCAGCAGGGCCAGTTGAAAGTTTTCCTGCTCGGGGCTCGACCGGGCGTGGCGGCAGTGGCAGCTGAGAATATGGCCCGACAGTGGCCCCGCGTCAAAACCGTGGGGGTTTACAGCCCGCCACTGGGTTTTGAACAGGACGCTGACGAGTGCAATTTTATCCTGGGCCGAATCGCTTTGTGCCGACCGGACGTGGTGATCGTTGGGCTCGGTGCTCCCAAGCAGGAGATCTGGGTTCACCAACACCATCGTCAAATGAAAGCCAAAGCCGCTTTATGCGTCGGTGCCACCATCGATTTTCTGGCTGGCGAGCAACAACGAGCGCCGGTCTGGATGCAGCGGGGCGGGATTGAGTGGCTCCATCGCATGTGCAGCCAGCCTCGGCGGCTGGTCAAGCGTTACGCGAAAGATGCCTGGGTATTCCCGCAGCTGGTCATCAGGCAAATGATGGGTTGGCAGCAAGCCGGTTGGCGGAGAGGCTGACATTTTTTCGGTGGTCGGCAAGAAGTAGCTTGGGCCATTGGCCCGAGTCTGGCAAAGCTTTCGGCGAACGCCGAATCTTCCACTGCGATCACGGCCGAATCGGCCATGCTACATAACTTTCGCGGAGTTAGTCTACCTTCAGGTGACGTTTGAGAAACTCCAGCTGTTTGCGGGCTGCCCAGGGGTGGGATGCCGAGCCATGTCCGACACCAGGAACCAAAACGAATTCAAAGTCCTTATTCGCTTTGATCAACCGATCAACGACCTGGGTGGTGCTGGCCGGATCGACATTCTGATCCTTTTCTCCAACCAGCAGCATCAATTTGCCTTGCAACAGGTGCGCGTTTTCCATGTTGGAATTTTCGCGGTAGCTGTCATCCACTGGATAGCCCATCCATTGTTCGTTCCACCAGCGTTTATCCATCCGGTTATCGTGGCAACCACAGTCGGCAACGGCGACTTTGTAGAAGTCATGATGCCACAACAATGCTGCCATCGCGTTTTGCCCACCTGCGGAGCCGCCAAAGATTCCGACCCGCGACAGGTCCATCTGGGGATACTTCTCGGCGGCCGCTTTCATCCACGCGATTCGATCCGGGAATCCTGCATCGCGAAGATTCTTATAGCACACGTCGTGAAAGGCCTTGGACCGCCAGGCGGTTCCCATCCCGTCAATTTGAACCACGATCATGCCGGCATCGGCGATTCGGTGAGCGCCGTACCGAGAGCGGAACGACTTGGGGACGTGATGATCATGAGGGCCGGCATAAATCTGTTCGACGACTGGGTAAGACTTGTCGGGGTCGAAATCTTTGGGGAAGTGCAGGATGCCCCAGATCTCCGTTTCCCCATCGCGGCCCGGTGCTGAAAATCTGGCTGTCAGCGGGCGGTCGCCAAACTTGGCCGCGGTGTCCTGTCGCGAGAGCTCTGCGATCAGTTCCCCGGATTTCGCGTCGCGCAACTCGGAAACGGGGGCCAGGTCGACGCGTGACCAGGTATCAAGCAAATACTTGCCGTCTTGTTGAAACTCGACTTCATGAGTTCCATCGCCCGCTGTCAGAATTGTCAAACCAGTGCCATCGGTCTGGACCCGACAAAAATGTTCGTGATACGGGTCCTGGTCAGGCCGGATTCCGACGGCATAAAACCAGATCGTTTGAGTTTCGGCATCGATGTCGACGACGCGTTTGACATTCCAGTCGCCTTGCGTAATCGGTTGCAGCTCGTTCCCCGATCCGTCGTACAGGTACAGATGATTCCAGCCACTTTTTTCACTGGCCCAAATCAATCGGTCATCGCTGAGAAAGTGGTGGTAGTTTTTGCCGCGATCAGAGTATTGCACGAACGTATCACTCAGGTTTTCAGCCAACACGCTGACTTCGCCGGAGCGTCCGTCGATTTGCAGCAGCCGAAGTACCTGGTGGCCGCGTTGGTTATACAACAGCCGAAATGCATCTTGGGCTTCATTCATCCCCAGCAGGCGCAGATCGTAGGGATCCGGGAACTGATCGTTGGCAACTTCCATACGCTCAAACTGGTCATTGTCGCCGCGAACAAACAGGTGCAGCGTTTCTTTGGGAAAGGGATCACCCGGTTTGGGATAGTTGTAGCTTTGCAGTTTGGGCTGCAGCTGGTCACGGGGTGACGATTCGATGTAGTAGACTTTGCGATCTTCGACGGGCGCGGTTTGATAAGCAAGAAAACAAGATGAATCGGGTGCCCAAACGATGTTGGGCAGGTCAGCGCGACGGCTATTGGCGAAAGTATTGTCCGGTTTGCCGAAGTCGGTCAGTGGTTGTGCGTCTGCCGATTGATTTCCACTCGGTTGGAGCCACAGATTGTCGTCTTTGATCGAAACCTGCCAGCGGCCATCCGGTGAATTGGGAGAACGTCTCATCCAGTTGCCCCGTCGGCGCCTGCCAGTCGGACGGTCGGGACGACGCCGGTCGACCAGGTCAATCGCCTCTTGATCCAAGACCAGGTGGTCGTTGGCAATGGCTTCGTAGCAGCCCAGCGGACGTCCGTCCGGGTTGACCAGCAGCCACATGTGGCCCACGAAAGTTGACAGGTCCCTGGTTTGCCCCGGTTTGACTTTACCGTAACTCTGACGCTGTCCACGAGAATCCAGCCACAGCAGTTCGATTTCAACATCCAGCTGGTTGTCAAAATTGACCGTCGTTCGTTGTCTGCTGGCACCGCTGAACTTGGGCGGCAGAAACAATTTGATCGACGGCTGGGATCGTTCGGCGAGGGTCAACGACTGGTCGTCAATATTCCAGCGGTAGGTTTTCCCTCGGCTGTCAACCAGGCGCTCGCTGGGATCGTCGGTGAGCCGAACTTGATCAATGGGAAGTCGCTGGGCGTCCAGATCCTGGTTGACGAGTTTGCCAAGTTTCAGGGCCAGCTGCTGGTGATCAAACGCCAGCTCTCGCGACTTGCTGCGGACATCGATGACGTAAAACTGTTTTTGACGTTGCCGGTTGGTTTGCTGGAATGCAGCTCGGGTTCCGTCCTCGGACCACAGAAGTTCCGGTTGCTGAGCACCGGCTGCAGCAGAGCAGATGGCAAACAAGGCCAACCCAGTAAGCAATCGAAAGCGCATAAAAAACTCCCGGCGGATTGGACGATCGTCGACGGTCAATCAATTTGTCGGCGACGATCGCCAGGAAACGAGCGGCCTCCGGCAACCGCCGAAGAAGCACCAGCCAATCCTGAATTGTAATTGCCGGGAGAAGCGGTTTTCAGTATGGCGTTCTACGGAATCAATGGTCGTGGGGGCTTAAAAACCAAACGGGCCTTCGCAGCTGATTTCGGCAACGGTCTTACGTCCGGTTGGCTGCTCGAGGTTGGCCAGGTCTGCTGGCAGGACGCTGGGTGGGGCAGGTTGTCCAATCGCAATCATGGCATCGACATGGTAATCGTCGGGAATATTCAGCTGTTGTCTGGCAGCATCGGCATCGAAGCCCGCCATCGGGTGGATAACCAGTCCCATGGCAGCGCCCTGTAACGCCAGGTTTTCAAACGAAGCACCAGCGTCGAACGAGTGGACGGGATTATCTTTTCCATTTTTGGCGAACTTGGTTGAGGAGCAAACGACGACCAGCACGCCAGCGTTTTGGCACCAGTGCTGGTTGGCTTCGACCAACAGGCCAAAAAAAGTGGACCAATGTTCCGTGTCCCGAGCAGCGTACAGGTAACGCCACTCCTGTTCGTTGTAGGTTGAAGGGGCCCAACGAGCGGCTTCGAACAAGCGCATCAGGTCTGAATCGGAAACGGCTTCGCCAGCCATCGCACGCGGTGACCAGCGTTTAAGAAACAGTTCCTCGATCGGGTGGTCAGCGGTTCTGGTTTTCAACGGGTCGGCAATTTCGGAGTTCGACATCGGATTGACTTTCGGAAAGTTGATGCATTGGCAGTCATTCGGTGGCGCGGGATAAACCACTGAGACACAAGGGCGTTGACCGAAGATACTCTGCGGAAGGGCCCACGACTACACCGTAGAAAGGCCGGTTCGTTAACGGATGCGGCAGGGGAAGCAGGAGCTTACAAGGCCACGCGGTGGCCGGCATGAAGGTAATTCATGGTGTGCATCGTCAGCAGGATCAACAGGTCCTGCTTGACCTGATGCTCATCGCCGTCGACATACAGTTTCAGCAATCGGCAGCGTTCGATCATTTCGCGAATGACCTGGTTGATGTTGTACCGATATTCGCCGCTCCAATGAGCAATCGTCTGGCACAATTCGCGTCGGTGGCGTTGCATGAATGCCGCAGCGGTGCGGGCTCGGCCAGAGGCAGAATCGGCCGGTTTGGTGGTTGAGAACAGCCGGCGAAGGTCGTCGTCAAAGACGCTTGGTTCGTGAATGCAGTAGGTTGCCTGGCGTTGCTGGTAGTGTTCGCGAAGCGTACGGCGGATCCGATGAACGGGATCGATTTTGGCTTTTGACGCCACTCGTGGGGCCTGGCCACGAATCGACTCCATCAGATGGTCGACGTATTCCAGCTTTTTTAGCGCTGGCCAACCCTGGTAGTCCTTTCGCCAGCGAGAGCCGGGAGTCAACCAGACGGCAAACGTTTCAGCAAAGTCCTCAGCCGGATGTGACTGGGCATACCAGGGTGCCAGATGCAGGACGTATTTTTTGCTTCTGGGCCGAGGCCGATAGGTTTCGGGATAGGGGTCGGAGTAATTCCCGAAGACTTCGCGATATCCTTTGCGACGGTGCAGCCGAAAGGCGGTGTCGAGAGCGTGTCCGGCTTCGTGACGCAGAATTTGCAGGCACCAGTCCTTGGTTCCACCCTCCACTTCCAGCATCTGTGCGCGTTCCAGCCGCATCAGGCGACGGTGAGCCATGAAAAATGGAACCGCGATTCCGGGGATGCCATCGGGAGAAAACCAATCGTCGCTTAACCAGCAATGGGGTTTGAGCTTCAGCCCCCGGTCCTTGAGTTCAGTGTATAGCTGGTCGCGAAAATCGACGAGCGCGGTTTGCTCGAAATCCAGTTCCAGGTCGCAAATTCGCATGTCCAGCAGTTGCTGGTCGGAATAGTTGGCCCATTGCGGTTGATACTTCTGGGCTTGAGTGCCGTGCAAGGAAACCGCTGGCGTACTGGATTTGCTGATGGGCAAAGCAGCCGATGGATCGCTGGGCCGCGCGGCGACATGAGAACGTTTATAGCGGGTACTATCGTTACGACCGGACGAAGCCGAAGAGGAGCGGTTCTGCCGCGAAGGTGCTTTTTTCCTGGAAGCGCCCGTCTGAGATTTTCGACTTGATTTGGAAGCTGCCATGCGTCTTTCATCGCCAAAAAGAGCGGCGCAACTTTGATGCTTGTTGCTGGACTTTGAGATTGTAGACAAATCCAGTTTTATTCAAGTCAGTTTTTGCAGATTGCACTAAACTCTGCCACGAAAAAACTCTCGTCGTAAGCGACGAGAGCTTCAGAGAAAACACGCCTACGTGACGTATCGTTAGTTCTCAACCAATCCATCGTAAGACGGATCGTAGTCGTCCAGGAAGCTGGACAGGGATCGGTTGCGATAGGGTTGTTGCAGCTTGCGGACCGCTTTGGATTCGATTTGGCGGACACGCTCGCGAGTAACCGAGAAGATCTTGCCGACTTCTTCCAGCGTGTACGAGTAACCGTCGGCCAAGCCGTAGCGAAGTCGCAGGATTTCACGCTCACGATAGTTCAAATGCTCCATCGCTTCTTCAATTCGCGATTTCAGGGCCGCCTGATGAGTTTCGTATAAAGGATCATCATCGCGGTAATCTTCCAGGAACTCGCCGAAATAGCTGTCATCGTGGTCGCCAACGGGCTGATCGAGTGACAGAGGCGTGCGAGCCATTTTCATGATGATCCGGGTATCTTCGAGCGACAGTTTGGCACGTTCGGCGGTTTCTTCGGGCGATGGCTCGCGGCCCAGTTCCTGGACCAACTCACGCATCACGTTGCGAACTTTCGTCATCGTGTCGATCATGTGCACCGGAACGCGGATCGTACGACTCTGGTCAGCGATCGCTCGCGTGATCGCCTGGCGAATCCACCAGGTTGCGTAGGTCGAAAACTTGTAGCCGCGTTGATGTTCAAACTTGTCGACCGCACGCATCAGGCCGGTGTTGCCTTCCTGGATCAGGTCCAGGAAGCTGAGTCCTCGGTTGCGGTATTTTTTGGCGATCGAAACCACCAGTCGCAAGTTGCCTGCTGATAGCACTCGTTTGGCCGCATCTTGCGTTTCGTGCAGTTGTTTCGTCTTTTCGACTCGCCGATTCAGCGTCGCTGGAGACTCATAGGTTTGCTGCATCAGGTAGTGCAAATCGGCTCGGATGTCCTCGACGGTTCTGGCTCCGACTTGCCCATCTTCCTGGGCTTCACGCAGCAGTCGAACCAGGGTTTGCATCCGCGAGTTGATTTCTTCCAGTTGTTCAAACAACGGTTGCAAGCGATTGATCCGCAAGTTCAGCTCTTCGACCAGCATCACGCATTTGTTGCGGCGACGAGTCAGGCGCCGCCAGGCGTCACGGCGTGCAGATTCTGGCTGAGACTTCGAAATCGCCAGGTGATAATCGCGTTTGTTCTGGGCCAGCAACGTGCGAAGTGTTTTCAGGTTGGGGCCCAAACGCTGCATGATGCGTTTCTTTTCAGCTTTATTGGTCACCGAAACTTCGATCGTACGATCCAGACGCAGTTTTTTGTCATGGACCTGCTGCAGTTGATCAACCGCACCTCGCAACATGAAGTCAGTTGCCAGCATCGTGTTGCGGAAGGCGAAGCGAGCCTTATCGATCGCGACCGCCGCCGACACTTCCTCGTCGCGGGTCAGCAACGGGATTCGACCCATCTGCATCAGGTAAACGCGAACGGGGTCATCGATTGCCGAATCCGACTTCGTATCTTCGATGCCGGACTCCAGATTGTTCTCTTGCAATTCCAGGGTGTCGATCTCGTCGTTAGCAGTTTTCTTGGAGCGGGCCATGGTGTTCCTCGTCTGGGGTGTTTTCTCTGCGACACCCCAGCAGCGAAGCCAATGCCAAAACTCCTGCCCCAGGTCAAGAAAGCTCGTTTCGTTCGGTAAAAACCAAGTAAAACGGAGCGGCGTTGACCCATTTTGGCAACATCAGGTTGTTGAATTAAATCAACACGCCAGTGGCATTCTTGGAGCATGTTGCGAAAAGTCAACGGTTTCTCGAATCGAATCCGTCAGGCGGTTGGCCAAGCGGGAAACGCAAATTTGCTGAATCGGGTCCGCTCCAGGACCGGTGCAACCCGATTCTATTGCGGCCGGACTTGGAGTAAGCTGATCAACTTAGAGAAGTTCGATCGATACATTTATGGTATTTGAGATTCAAACGGAAACCTCCTGTTTGACCACCTGATTAGGGTGCTATGGCCGACGACTACTACCAAGTGCTGGGCGTTTCCAAAGGCGCCAGTGAAGAAGAGATTCAAAAAGCGTACCGCAAGGCAGCGCGCAAGTATCACCCCGACCTCCATGCCGACAAAGATGAGGCAGATCGGAAACGGGCGAAGCAGAAATTTCAGGAGATCCAGCACGCTTACGACGTGTTAAGTGATCCTCAGAAACGCCAGATGTACGATCAATTCGGTCCCCAATTTGAACAAATGGGAGGGGCTGGAGGAGGCCAGCACCCGTTTGGTGGCGGAGGACAGAATCCGTTTGGTCCTGGCGGAATCGATTTGGGTGACCTGTTTGGCGGTGGAGGACGGGGCGGCTCTTTCGAAGACCTGCTGCGGCAAATGGGCGGTGGCGGCCAGGGGCGTCAGCGCCATTCGCAGGCTCCCCCGGCCAAAGGCCAGGATATCGAACAGCAGATTACCATCCCGTTTGCTACCGCGGCGGTCGGCGGCAAGCACCAGGTCGTGTTGCAGCGACCGTCGGGGAAACAGGATCGTATCGATGTGACCATCCCCGCCGGGATCGAGTCCGGCAAAAAGATTCGCCTTCGCGGACAAGGCTATCCGGGTCCAGGAGGTGGCAACAACGGGGATCTGCTGATCAGGGTTGAAATTGCTCCCCACCCCGTTTATTCACGCAAAGGCTTGAATTTGCTGGTCGATGTCCCGATCACGATTCTGGAAGCCGCCGAAGGGGCGAAAATTGATCTCTCCACTCCCCATGGAACCGTATCACTAAAAGTGCCCGCGGGAACCTCCAGCGGCAAAACGCTGCGTCTGAAGGGCATGGGAATCAAAAGCAAAGATCGGTCCGGAGACTTGCTGGCGAACTTGTTGGTTCAGGTGCCTGAAGATATCAGCAATGAAGACCTGGAGACATTGAAGCAATTGTCTCCGGCCTGGAACGCCGAAGTCAGAGAGAAAGTCAGGTGGTGATTGGCTGGATTGGAAACGCCAAATTCAGGAGGTGAGAAATCTCAAATCTCAAATCTCGATCTCCTCGTTGGCGAAGCGAACCAGCGGAATGTTCTGATGCCGGACTTCGAAGCAGGTATTTGATTTGGGATCAGAGATCACGATTCGTCCCGGCTCCATCACTGCCAACGACGAATCAAAACAACTCAGATCGATCAGGTCAAACCCGTCGTTTCCATTCAGCGTGATCACCTGGTCGTTTTCAGCCAGGAATAACTCATTTTGTGATTCCAGTGAGTCCGGTTTCGTCCCGCTGACATCCTCAGGACTGACGGAAGCGAATTCGGCTTCCGCATGCATTTCAGCCACGTCGCGATTGAGTTGGTCGGCGGTGAAATGGTCGAAGGTTTCGGGATCGACTTCGTAAGCGGCGGCGATCGGATGAGGCGAGGCTTGGCAGTCGCTAAAATCACGCACGTCAAACACGAACTCGTTGGAAACTGGATCCAGATTCAGCGGCGGTCGAGCCGAACGGGGGACTGGAGTGTCTTCTTCCTGTTGCAAGCGTGCCGGGAGGACGTTCATGGCCAAATCGAATTCGTGGATTTCGTGGCCATCGAATTCGATCCCGTCCAGCGGGACACTTTCGATTTGCGAGGTATTGAAATCGCTGATGGTCTGGTCGGACCCCGTCTCGGTCTGGCTGGCATAAGTGACCGAGAAATTCAGTTCGATTTCATTGGGGGCGATCTGCCCCGCGTCTTGACCGCCAACCGGTACATCGTCGGGCTCGGTGGCAGGAGCTTGATCGGCCCCGATAATTTCGACCGTTGGCTTCGGCGTTCGGGGCTGGATACCGGGCGCAGGTTCGATATGGGGAGCCGCCAGCTGGGAGTGTCGCAAGGGCGATCCTGCCGATTCGCAATCGCTCAGTTCGTTTTGCAAATGTTCTAGCGCGTGCAGGTTTTGGTTGATTTGTTCCATGTTTTGTCGCGGCCCGGAGGCAGCTTGTTGAGCCAGCGTGGGGTCAATAAAAGGATCAGCCCAATAGCGGTTATCGGGCGATGGCGGGGCGGGTTGAGTTGGATGCGAATCGTTCATGGGGCACCAAATTAGGCTCACTGAAGGCTATCGACCGCGATCCGGGCTGGAATTTGGCTCCCTGCCTGCGGTTCCAGTAATTCCAGTTGCAGGCTTCAATCGTCAGCGGAATAGTGGAGGGAATCGATAAAGTTTTCCTGGGGTAGCAAATCGGTTGCATCCCGTTGACCGGAAAAATGGGCACTTTCTATAATCGTCGCTTCGATTTTTACTTTTAAGAACCTACGACCATGAAAATACACGAGTACCAGGGCAAGCAGATTTTTCGCCAGTTTGGCGTCAACGTTCTTGAAAACCGGGTGTGTCGCTCACCGGATGAAGCAGCAGCAGCGTTTACCGAACTGGGTGGACCCGTCGCGGTCGTCAAATCCCAGATCCACGCAGGTGGTCGCGGCAAGGGCACGTTCAAGGAGCAGCCAGAGCAGCACGGTGTCCAGCTGGTCAAATCCGCCGATGAAGCCCGTGACGCCGCGGCCAACATGTTGGGCAACACGCTGGTGACGATCCAGACCGGCGAGGAAGGCAAAACCGTCAATCAGATCATCGTCGAAGCTGGTTGCGCGATCGATCGGGAATTGTACCTGGGCGTGGTACTGGATCGAGCCGAGAAAAAGCCAGTTCTGATGTGTTCGCAAGAGGGCGGCGTCGAGATCGAGAAAGTTGCTCACGAGACGCCGGAAAAGATTTTCAAAGAACACTTTGATCCTGCGCAAGGCATCGAAAGTTACCAGGTCCGCAAGCTCTGCAAAAAGCTCGGCTTGACCGGCAAGACCGTCCGTGCCGCTGACAAGTTCATGAAAGCCTTGTGCCAGATGTATGTCCAGCAGGACTGCAGCCTGGTCGAGATCAACCCGTTGGTCGTCACCCAAGACGGCGATCTGGTTGCCTTGGACTCAAAAGTCAGCTTCGATTCCAACGCTGAGTTCCGGCACCGCGACGCCTGGGAAGAGATGCGTGATTTGAGTGAGGAAGAGGAGTCGGAAGTTCGAGCTTCCAACTCGGGGCTCAGCTACGTCAAACTGGAAGGCAATATCGGTTGCCTGGTCAACGGAGCTGGGTTGGCGATGAGCACGATGGATATTATCAAACTCCATGGTGGCGAACCGGCCAACTTTCTGGATGTTGGGGGTGGTGCCAATGCGGATCAAGTCACCGAAGCGTTTCGCATCATTCTGTCTGACGAAAACGTGAAAGCCGTGCTGGTCAATATTTTCGGCGGGATCATGAAGTGTACGACCATCGCCGAGGCCATTGTGGTCGCTGCGAAATCGGTTGGCTTCACCGTGCCGTTGGTCGTCCGGTTGGAAGGCACCAAAGTCGAAGAGGGACGCAAGATTCTCGAAGATTCGGATGTCGATCTGATTACGGCTACCGACTTGACCGACGCCGCTGAAAAGGTGGTTGCTACTTTGAACGCCTGAGCAGGCGGCGACCGTCCGAAACATTCTCCCAATCAAACCTGAAACAAAACGTTGAATCGCGATGAGCATTCTGATTAATAAAGACACCAAAGTGATCTGCCAAGGCATTACCGGTAGCGTGGGTGAGTTCCACACACGCGGGTGCCTGGAGTATGGCACCCAAATGGTCGGTGGCGTGACTCCCGGCAAGGGGGGGCAGGAAGTAGCCGGGTTGCCGGTTTTTGACACCGTCGAAGAAGCGGTAGCAGAAACTGGTGCCAATGCGACAATGATATTCGTACCGCCTCCTTTCGCAGCCGATGCGATCCTGGAAGCGATTGACGCCGGTATCGAAGTCGTGATCGCGGTCACTGAAGGCGTGCCGGTGATCGACATGGTTCGAGTTTACGAGGCCGCCAAGAATTCGAACTCCACGCTGGTCGGGCCCAACTGTCCCGGCGTGATCACGCCTGACGAATGCAAAATCGGGATCATGCCCGGTTACATTCACCAGAAAGGGACCGTCGGCATCATGTCTCGCTCGGGTACGCTGACCTACGAAGCGGTCTGGCAAACGTCCAATCTGGGGCTGGGCCAAACGACTTGCGTGGGATTGGGTGGCGACCCTATCGTCGGAACCTCATTCATCGACTGTTTGAGAATGTTCCAGGAAGATGACGAAACCGAATCGATCCTGATGATGGGGGAAATCGGGGGGACGGCCGAGGAAGAAGCTGCTGCCTATGTCGCCGAGCATGTCACCAAGCCCGTGGCGGCATTTATCGCTGGACGCACGGCACCTCCCGGAAAACGGATGGGGCACGCCGGTGCCATCATCAGTGGCGGTAAAGGGACTGCCGCCGAGAAAATCGCGGCACTGGAAGCGGCCGGGATCGAAGTCGCCCAGAGTCCAGCCGATATGGGGGCTGCCATGGTTCGAGCGATCGAAAAAGCCAAGTAGTTGGGCTGCGACAAATCAGCTCTGAAGACTCGTGAGAACGACGAAAACGTGTTAAAATGCCCTCAGCCGCGGCTTAGGTAGTTATCCTGGCCGTTGAGATAAAATATTCGTTCCAACGAGCCCATAAATGAGCACTCCATCCCCCTCCCCCGCATCGACCAAGGCCGATCCGTTACGGCTGATCGATGTTGACTACGTTCAGTTTTATGTAGGCAATGCCAAACAGGCTGCCTACTATTACGCCCACGCAGTCGGTTTCGAAATCGAACAGGTCAGTGACCTGACAACCGGAGTCCGTGATTCAGCGACCTATCTGCTGACTCAAGGCAATATTCGGTTCCTGATTACGACTGGTTTGACCCCGGAGCATGTTGCTCAGCACGAAGTGCAAACCTACGGCGATGGTATCAAGGATATCGCCTTCACCGTTGACGATGCGACTGCGGCGTACGAACAAGCGCTTCGCAATGGCGCCGAATCGGCTTACGCTCCCATTGAGTTGTCCGATGAACATGGAGCCGTCTTCAAGGCCGGAATCAAGTCCTTCGGTCGCGTCGTCCATACGTTTGTTTCCCGGACCGGTAAGTACGCGTTGGAGACGGTCAAGCAGCCCGGTCATGCGTTTTTGCCAAAATTCGATGTGCTCGATGATTTGGGAATCAATGAATACAACCGCCAAAATCCGACGGGCCTGTTTTACGTTGACCACTGCGTCGGCAACGTGGAACAGGGAAAAATGGACCATTGGGTTCAGTGGTACGAGGACGTGTTGGGATTCAAATTGTTCAAGCATTTTGATGACAAAGATATTTCCACCGAGTATTCGGCATTGATGTCCAAGGTCATGGATAGCGGGCGGGAACTGATCAAGATTCCGATCAATGAACCGGCCGAAGGACGCAAGAAAAGCCAGATCCAGGAATACCTGGAATGGCACAATAACACGCCCGGCATTCAACATCTGGCTTTGTTGACCAAAGACGAAATCAATACGGTTGGACAGCTGCGCCGCCGCGGCGTTGATTTCCTGGAAATCCCCGATTCGTATTACGACCTCGTGTGGGATCGAGTCGGTGATATCAACGAAGACACCAAGGAGGTCCAGGACCTGCGATTGCTGGTTGATCGCGACGACAAAGGATACCTGTTACAGATCTTTACCAAGCCGCTGCAAGATCGGCCGACGATGTTTTTTGAGATTATCTGCCGACGCGGAAGCGAGTCGTTTGGCAAAGGCAATTTCAAGGCACTGTTTGAGTCCTTGGAATTGGAACAGGCCAAACGCGGTAATCTGTAACCGGATCGGTGGTGGGCTGGGGCAAAGTAGCCCAACAACATCTCTGGTGCCTGCAGGGGCATCAAGTACAATTGCAGGCAGCAAACGTTAATGGCCGGATACCTCCGGCCATTGCTGTTTCCATTGCGGGTCAGGAGAGCTGACCGTCAGTTCAGGTTCGATCAGCCAGAGAGATGCTGAAGATTCATGGCCACAACACACGACCCATCTCCAAATCTGGAAATCAAAGACGCTCTGGTGATCTTCAAGACGGTCTGGGAAGACCTGGTCGAAGACATCGGCAAGGAAAATCTGCGATTCCCGAAAGAGCTGATTTTGCTCGGTGGCGCTCCCGGTTCCGGGAAGGGCACGCAGACAAGATTTATCATGCAGGCTCGCGGATTGACCTGTCCGCCGGTCGTCGTCAGCCAATTGCTGACGACACCAGCAGCCCAGAAGATCAAAGACGCTGGCCAGATGGTTGGTGACAAGGAGGTGATCGGGATTCTCTTTCGCGAACTGCTCAAACCCGAGTATCGTGACGGCGCTCTGCTGGATGGTTTTCCGCGAACACGGGTCCAGGTCGAATGCTTGAAATTGCTGGTTGCCAAGATTGAGCAATTGAACTCCGAATACGCAGGCACCAAGTGGGCGATGCATTTCCGCCGCCCGATCGTTCACGCGATGGTTTTATTTGTCAGCGAGCGCACCAGTGTGGAACGGCAACTTCACCGAGGTGTCGAAATTGCGGAACACAATCGTAAAGTCGAAGAAACCGGGGTCGGCCGCAAACTGGAATTAAGGGCCACCGATCTGGATGCTGCCAAAGCCGCCCAGCGGTATCGGGTGTTCAAGGAACAGACCTGGGATGCCCTGCGGTCACTGAAAGAAATATACCACTACCACTTCGTCAATGCCGAAGGCCCAATCGAAGAGGTAGAGGGGAATATCCTGAAAGAACTGCAGTACCAAAGCTCTTTGGAACTCGATCCTCACACCTTCGATCGCCTCCGCCAGATCCCGATTGCCGAAGAGATCACGGTCCATGCTCGACAGGAACTGGTCAAGCGACTGGACAGCTACGAAATGAATCATCCTGAGCTGTTCGCCAAAGTGGTGGAACTGATTCAGGACAAGTTCATGCCGATCGTCCAGATACACGCGCTCTCGGGCCGGGCGTATATCAATTCCGAAGATCAGGTGTTGGACGATCCATTAGCGCTGACGATGTTGATAGACATCTTTACCGAGCGTGGGTTTCATGCGTTGGTCGATAAACGTCGCGAACAGATTCCCGAATCGGTTGACCTGCAAACGGGGAAAATCCTGTGCCAGGAAAAAGTCTTCTATCGGATCCGGTTGTATTTCCAGGGCTCATCGATTCGTCGTGGATAACGGGAGGGGCGACGGCTGTGTTCTCCAGTAACGATCAGCGATGGATGCAGTTGGCGATCGAAACCGCGCGTCGTGGCGAGGGCCGTGTCGAACCGAACCCAATGGTTGGCTGCGTGATCGTCCATCAAGATCGTCCACTTGGAGTCGGCGCGCACCTTCGGTTTGGTGGTCCCCATGCTGAGATCAATGCGTTGGCTGCCGTGGCCCCCGAAGATCGCGGATTGCTGGCCGACAGCACCGCTTTCGTCACCCTGGAGCCTTGTTCTCATCACGGAAAAACAGGACCTTGCGCGGATGCCCTGATTGAAGCGGGAGTCGGCAACGTGGTGGTAGCCGTCGAGGATCCCAATCCGATGGTGGCGGGTCAAGGAATCGCGCGACTCCGTCAAGCCGGGATCAAAGTCCGGCACGGTTTGCTGGAAACCGAGGCTCGGCAGGTATTGGCACCTTACCTCAAACGTGTCCAGCGAGGCCTGCCCTGGACGATCGCCAAATGGGCAATGACGATCGACGGAAAAATTGCTTCAAGAACCGGCGATAGCCAATGGATTTCCAACCAGGCGTCACGAACCGAAGTGCATCAGTTACGCGGCCGGATGGACGCAATCCTGGTCGGTATTGGAACCGCTTTGGCCGATGATCCGATGCTCAATGCACGTACGCCTGAGCCACCGCCGCGTGTGGCGACGAGGATCGTGCTCGATTCGGCAGCCCGATTGCCGCTGACCTCGAAACTCGTTCAGTCTGCCAATGAGATCCCGGTACTGATTGCCGTTACCGAAGGCGCCGATCCAGCCAAAGTCAAATCGCTGGAAGATCACGGTTGTGAAGTCAGGCGGTTTGCCTCGCGGGACCAGATCCTGCCCGAATTGCTGTCGCAGTTGTCCCGCCACGGCATCACCAATCTGCTGGTCGAAGGTGGTGCCGGAATTCTGGGGACATTGAATGAGCTGGACATGATTGATGAAGTTCAATTATTCCTGGGGCCGATGCTGCTCGGCGGCGCCGCAGCGCCTTCACCGATCGGAGGTTTGGGCGCCGAAGCTTTGGCCGATTCGCCCCAGTTCCGGCTGGTCGATATGAACCGTCGTGGCGACGATATTCACGCCATCTATCGTCGACCGACATGAGGTTCGGTCACCGGTTTAGGTTTCACCAACTTAAACTTAAACTTAAAGGGAAGCTCTTCTGGCTGGCCGGCGTACCAGCATCGCCAAACGCGCACATCTGTCGTTTGAGCAATGGACCGCGTTGCAGCGATACATTGGAATGCCTTGCGTTAAGCGTATTGGTTCGGTCACCGGTGTTGCGGATAAACATTCGCGTCCCCTTCAAGGCGCGAGCAACTTCAGTTCCCTTTGAAGTCGCTGCTTGTGGTCCTCTGTAAGACCATCTTGACTCAATTCCCGCTCCAGGTAGATCGCGCGTTGAGTGGCCGCGACCAGCAATGACAAGTCCGCCTGGCAACGGCGACAGGCCGGTTGCAACGGCTGCTTGGCTCGGCAGGCGGGACACGAAAAAGCTGCCGCTGCGATTGATTGCGACGGGTTACTCATCAGCCCTGCACGTAAAACAGCACGTCGTCAAGTTCTTCAGCAAGTTCTGAAACCAAAGGATCGTTTCCCTCATTCATCGCCTGCCGAAGCTGTTCTGATAAAGTCTGAATCTCCTTTAGGTCATCTGCGTTCCCGCCCGATACGCGACCGCATTGTTCAAGGATCGATCGAGCGCGAGAGTATTTATCGGTTGCTCCGAGCGGTTTCTGCTTGGACGCTTGATGTGCGGGATCAGTTTGGTGAAACCTGCCAGCCAACGGGTCGGAAACTGGCCGTTGGTCAGAATCGTAAAACATTTCGTCGATCATTTCGGCGGCGTCTCGTTGTTGTTTCTCGGTGGTGGAATCGAGTGCATTGGCAATCGTCATCTGATTGTGTCGCTGCGTTCCTGTTTGGCGTGCCGAAACATCCAGGGTGCCATCGAGCGTCATTTTGAAACGAACAACAATTTCGTCGGAGAACTTGCTTCCGGCTTCGATGTCCAGATCGAATTCGCCAATCTTTTCATTCTCTTCAGGGTCCGATGATTCGCCCTGCAGGACGGTAATCGTTGCCCTTTTCTGTTCGTCATGCAGCCTGGAAAACGATTGTTCAAACGTTGCCGGCAAAGGGCTGTTGCGCCGAATAATGCACGATGAAACCAGTCGGGGGAATCCGAGGCCACGTTCGATCACTTCCAAGCCCAAGGAATGGCTGGTGACATCGACCAGTACGGGGCCCACCCGGTGACCGGCCAGCATCGCGGCTTGATTGGCTGCTCCCAAAGCGACCGCAAAATCGGGGTCAACCGAACGACTGGGGGTAATTCCCAGTTCGTCCAACAGGTGTTTTTCGACCAGCGGAATTCGAGTCGAACCTCCGACCAGCACCAAGTCGTCAATCTGATCAACGGTGATGTCGACGTCACGTAAGGCCTCGTCCAGGCATTCCATCGTCCGTTCGATCAGTGGCAAGATCAGTTCATCCAGCTGCTCCCGGGAAATGCCGATGTTCAAGTTGATGGGTTGGCCATCCTGTTCGGCAATGAATTCCTCTACGACGTCTGTCGAAACGAATTGCGACAGAGCATGCTTGGCGGTTTCACAAGCCTGCAGCAGGCGATAGCGGGTTGTCGCGTCGGTCCGCAGGTCGATCCCATGTTGTTCCTGGAATTTGTCCGCCACAAAATCCAGCAACAGTTGGTCGATGTCATCGCCACCCAGTTGTGTGTCACCTTTACTGGTCAAGACCTCAACCACACCGGATTCGATTCGAACAACGGATACATCAAACGTTCCGCCGCCAAAGTCGTAAACGACGATATGCTTTTTCGATTCATGTTCGGCGTGGTAGACCAAAGTGGCCGCGGTGGGTTCGTTGATAATTCTTTCCACGGTCAGCCCAGCCAGTTGTCCTGCCTCGCGCGTCGCCTGACGTTGATTCTCATCAAAAAAAGCAGGGACGGTGATCACCGCGCGGGAAACTCTGGTTCCCAGGGCCAAGGCTGCTCGTTCGACCAACTGTTTTAGAATGATGGCGCTGATTTGCGGCGGCGTAAACTGCCGGTCGCCCAGCTGAATGACTTCGTCGGAGCCCATTTTTCGTTTTACTGAAGCAATGGTTCGATCAGGGAATGCCGCCAGCTGGTTTTTGGCGGTCGAGCCGGTAAGCAATTTCCCAGCGTCATCCAAGCCGACGACCGATGGCAAAATGGACTGATTTTCGTGCGAGAGGACTTTAACCTGACCGTCGACCAGTGCCGCGACAACGCTGTTAGTGGTGCCGAGATCGATTCCGACGATTGGATCTTGAGATTGGTTCATCGTTAAGTCTTTCTGATTGATACGCGGACTTCCGCAAACCGGATGATTTGGCCCTGATATCGCCAGGCCGGTGAAACTTGTTCCACTACGTGACCAGCGGCAATCGATTCTGAATGGATACTGGAAATTGCTTTCATCACTTGGGGGTCGAACGCTTGACCAGTGGTTTCGATCCGTTCCAACTGGCAGGCTGGCAATCCGTCATGCAACCGTTTGTGCATGATTTGCAGGCCTTCAAGCACTGGGTCAGATTGGTCGGACATGCCGTCCCGCAAATCGCGGTATAGCCCCCTCGATAGCCAGCGTCGCCACCAGGGAGAGCGTTTGTAGGTTTGTTCCAGCTTGGCCAGCTGAGGTCGTTGCCGAGCCGCCTCAATTGCCCGCTGCAAACGTTGCTCAACTTCAATAATCAGATCGACAGCTGCCGGTCGATCGGCAATTTGATGAGTGTCTGTCGGCCCAGCCGTCAGTTTGGATTCAAGAGTCTGCAACGTTTTGGTAGACTCCAGCACCGCATCGGCCAGTTGGCGATTCTCACGCGTCTGGGTCCGCAATTCATGACGTAAGGCGGTGAAGGCTTTGACAATGTCCAGCAGTCCAAATTCGGGTTCGATATCCTGCTGGCTTGGATCGGGCGAGTCATCATTCATGTTGAGAATCTTCTGCTGAATCGGATCTCTGAGATTCATCCTGGTTTCCCAGGGCCAGCAAGATCCGCGTTTCCAACGGTGGGCGTTGGCCGCGATGGTGCTCAATGATCTCCTGCCAAGGGGTAGCCTGCTTGGGTAACGCCAACAATCCGTCAATCAGCGGTAATGGATCAATCGCAGTCTGGTAAGCCTGTTGAATTTCCTGGAAGCGCTCTGGATCGGATTCGGGTGGATTGAGTTTGATCAACTCAAGGTACCGCGAACGGATTTCCTCTTCCGTCGCAGTGATTGGAAGCCCAAGTTTGATATAGGCTTGTCGGCTCGGGTCTCGTTGAAGTCTTGGTGGGGTGTCCATCTATCGTTCTGGGTGGGTTGATCGAGTGAAAAAGGCAGCGTTAGTCAAGCAAAACGTTAAAAGAAAGGAGCAAAGGTTGAGCCAAATCGTTTTTGCCAATTTTCTTCCTGTTTTTCCAACTGGTCAAATCGTTGTTCCAGCTGTTTCATCCAGAACTTGAGATAGGGATCGGTTGGGGACTTCATGCCTGTCGTCATTGAATCGAAAAAAGGCCAAGCCATGGTGGGAGTGGTGTAGCGAAACTTGAGCAATGTTGACAGGCAGGCGGCCGCAATGATGGCGGAATCTTCGGCGCAGTCCATCACAACCTGGGGCAGATAGGGATTGCTGGATTTGCGGAACAATCCGTATTCCGCTAGCCAGACAACCGAATGAAGCTTCGCCGGATTGTCCAAATCATCAGACAGCAATTCAGGCATTTCTTCCAATCGCCGGATCAACTCGCGGCCCAGTTTGCTTCCCTGGGACCGCAACGCAGGGTATTTGATTCCGCCCTGTTCGAAGCTTAAGAAAAAATCGCAGGCGGCAATCAAATCTTCCGCAGGAATGGATTGAGGGTTGTCGGAAAGATTCTGGGCGACGCCGCGAAGCGGTTTCAAATCGGCATTGGGAACTCGCATCAGTTGGGCCGCACCCAGCATCCGACACGCGTCAAGCAAGCAGTCTTTGGCGATTGCCTGAGAGTTGCAAATCGACAACCGCTGTTCTTGAAAACCGTCATACTCTTTTTTCCTCAGCGCCAGGGCTGCCTTGAAATAGGGTTGCCAATCTGGGTGGAGCCAGCTTGGCCAAAGCTCAGCTGCCTGTTGCAGTGCTTCGGGAACCTGATCGAGATTGATTTTGCGGCGTGCCAAAGTGAAAGCTTTGATCAGTTGGCTTCTCCAGGGCAAGACTCGCAGCTTGAGATCTTCGGGGCGTGATTTTTGAATCCAGTCAATGTATTTTTGAGCTTCGTCGGCTTCTTCATTCTGGAGATAGTAGTCGGCCAAAAAGTAGTTAGCTCGGGCTTCATTGGGAAATGCCTCATGCCATGATTTCATGGCTTCCAGCTGCATTGTTTCCAAGCGATCGGATTCCTTGGAAGAAGATCCTACCGTTTTCAATTCCGTTTCTAAAATTTCGGACATCTTCTTGTGCATCCACTCGTGCTGTGGATAAGCTTTCACCGATTCGCGATAAGCCCACCAGATCTCGTCCAGCGATTCGCGATAACCTCCGTGACCCCAAAAGTCGGGTTCTTCATCCAGCAGATCGCGGAACTCGATCATGTACAGGCAACTGCGCAACACGTTGGCAAATCGCAGAGGCAGAGCTTGATTCTGCTGAATCTCCCGATCGTACTCTTCCAGAAATCTCCGCGAGACTGAGTCCGACGTTGTCACGAAACGTCGAAACAGGAAGTTAGGGTCATAGACTGGACCGTCAAGTTTTTTGAAGCAGAGTTCTTCGATATCGGTAAACCCTTGAAGCGTCGCGCGATCGTTTGCTTCCAGTTCAATGGCTCCGATCAAATCCGGTTCAAGCGATCGATACGACTGGCAGAAGTCGCTGATCCATTTAAGTTTGTTGGGCCCCAACAGCACTTCAAATCGTTCCTGTTCGGGCAATTGGGCAACCAGGTCTTCCTGGTCCAGTTTTTGATCTAATCCCTCCAGGGCAATCCTGAGCGTCGGTCGAGTGATCTGAAGTTGTCGAATCAGCTTGGCATTGGACAGCATCGAATCGGTAACCGGCACCTCGGACGGGACGGCTTGCTGATTGGAGTCTGAGCCTGCAGCCTGCTGCTTTAGTTCTGAAATATCCTCGCGGGTTGCCAGCTGAAGGGTTGCTGCAATGCGGGCGGGGCGACGATCGGTAGCCAACCGCTGCCAGGTCGAACTGGCGGTGGCAAAATCATCTTCAGCCCAGGCTGCCAAGCCGC